>DAHUYZ010000016.1 GCA_027306855.1 Solirubrobacterales bacterium
CCTTCGTTGAAGCCGGGTCGCCGGTCAGACGGGCCAGCGCCACACCCAAACCCCCGAGGCGCTCGCGTGCTCGCTGCTCGCGCGTCTCGTGCCGGCGACGGTACTCCCGCATCGCGCTCGCTCCGGCGACGCCTGCGTCGATGTCCCCTTCGCTCGCGGCCATGTTCGCCTGATCGGCATCTCTCGCGCCTTGCTCAAGCACGCCTCCACGCTCGCACTGTCGTTGGGCGAGAACCGCCGGCCCAGGACGCGCTCGATGTCCCTCCATTGGGCACAAATGGGCACAAAACGTGCCGGACCTCCGCCGCAAGCGCCCAGGCGGCTGCTGACCGCCATGTCGAAATCCGCCTGTTTGCAGGCGATATTGCGAATGGAGCTAGCGAGACTCGAACTCGCGACCTCCTGGGTGCGATCCAGGCGCTCTCCCAACTGAGCTATAGCCCCTTGACCGGCGCCAGTGGCGACGGTGGTTCGGAAAGTGTAGTGGCATCGATCGGAGGCACGGCCCGGTGACGCGGCCTGCCGGCGGGCGACATCGAAGCGAGCTGGGAGCGACTTGCGGTCGCATGCAGGCGCACAGGTCGACGGAGTCCTTCAGGATGCGAGCAAGGCCACCGAAGAAGGCGGCAGGCCGCCGCAGTATGGTTTGCGGGCGCATGGGATTGCTCGACGACGCCATCCGCGAGCACTTGGAGCTGAAGCGCCTGCGGGGAGCGGACCCCGGCGAGGTCGCTCGCGACGAGCGAGAGGCTCTGGGACCTGTTCTCGGCGACGAAGACGCCGCGCTTGCCGCCGAGCACGAGGGCGCTGGGCCCGCCCAACCAGGTCCGGAAGACGACGGCGCGCCGTTCCTCGATGAGGACGAGAGGGGCGCCGGTGCCTATTCGGCCGCGGGCGAGGAGACGGCCGAGATCGACATGCACGCCGTTCTCGGCTCCGAGGCTCGTCCGCTCGGCTCAGGCGGGGCAGCAAGCCGATCAGATCACGATCGGGACCCGTCGGATCGCTTGGGGTCTTCATCGCGTGCGGTCGCGACCGATGAGGACTCGCTCGAATGGGAGATGCCCGCCGCCAGAGCCGAAGACTTCGATCCGGCCGCCGACCACACCGAGGACGCTGAGCCTGTCGACGAGGACGACGTGCTCGAGGACACCCCCGACTTCCTGCGCGACACCCCCGATCAAGAGCGCCTCTGGTTCGAGCAGCGCCCCCCAAGAGACTTCGATTTCAAAGAGTAGCCCGAGGCCGTCGTGTGCCGGGTCGTGTGCGCGCAGAGCCACGACCCCGCCGATCGGTCGGTCGGCCCGCTGCGCTTGGCTCGCTGTGGCCACCGCGGCCACGTACCGCCGACACGTACGACTTGGCTTGTCCTACACTCGGACTGCCACGGGGCCATAGCTCAGCTGGGAGAGCGCCTGCTTTGCAAGCAGGAGGTCGCCGGTTCGATCCCGGCTGGCTCCATCGCTTGAATCGCCTGTATTGACGGTGGATTCTAGGCGGCGACGCTCGGGCGGATCGACGCCAACCGGCACCAAGATCGGGATTTGTGCCCAATCAGGTGGCGTCGGCAACCGAGAGCCGCACCCGTCGAAGACCCGCGTAGCTGTACAGATCGGCTACGCTCTCATCCACCGCACCAGTCCCAACAGCAAGGTTATTATCGCCATTCGAAGGAGGGCTCGTGTCCAGAAAGCTGACGCTGGACGAAATGCGAAGGCTCGCGGAGGCTCGTGGTGGTCACTGTCTTTCGATCGAGTACATCGACCAAACCCACGCACTCGAATGGCAGTGCGAGCAGGGACACGTGTGGTCGGCGCCGGCCGGGCAAGTAAAGGACACCCCCAACAAGCGGGGGACCTGGTGCCCGACATGCGCTCGACTACGACGCGCCAAGCCTCGTCGCACTGTGGAGGACATGCAACGTCTGGCCGCGAAGCACGGGGGGCAGTTTCGATCTGACCAGTACCTTGGCTCCAGCACCCGGCATCTATGGTCCTGCCGCGAGTTCCCAGATCACCCGGCTTTCAGCATGCTGCCGAACTCGGTTCAACAGGGGCAATGGTGCCCACGCTGCGCCGGGAACACAAAGCCGACGTTGTCCGACCTCAATGCGCTAGCGAAGAGGAGAAACCCAACTGCCCAGTGTCTTTCCACGGACTATGTGAACTCCACAACGCCACTTGAATGGGTCTGTGGGGTATCCGGCCACCCTCCATTTATGAAGTCGTATCGCAGCGTGAAGTTCGACGGCGGATGGTGCCGCCTATGTCGAAGCCACAAGACCACGTACACCAAGCAGATGTTGATCGCGTTGGCTAAGCAAAACGGCGGCGCCCTGTTGACAGACGGTCCTTACCGCAATACCAAGCAGCGACTCAAATGGCGCTGCGCGGACGGCCACGAATTTGATCGCACCCTAGACAGCATCCGCTCCTATCACTCGTTCTGCCCCCACTGCTCGCGGACCTGGGGACTTCGCGAGCAATACGTGCGGTCCCTGTTCTCGCACCTTCTCGGTGTCAACTTTCCTCGACGCAGAGATGTCTCCTGGCTCACGAACGCGGCGGGCGCTCGAATGGAGCTCGACGGCTACAACGAGGAACTTCGGTTGGCTTTCGAGTATCAGGGCTCGCAGCACTACGGCGTCGACGGCTTCTTCCTAAACGACGACGCAGGATTCGCGAAGCGACGCGAAGACGACGCTCTCAAGCTGAAGCTCTGCAAGGCGCACGACGTCACCTTGGTGGTCATCCCGTTCTCGGTCGGCTGGACCCACATGCAGGACTTTGTCTCTGCTCGACTCACTGCGGAAGGTGTGACGATCATCGACGACTCTCGCTTTGCGCCGGGCGTTGTCTCCTTCTCTCGCGTTCAGGAATTGCAAGATCGCGCCATCCGCCTAGGTGGCAAGCTCCTGAGCGCCCGCTACCTCGGCTCTGCTGAGCCCCTACGGTGGAAGTGCTCTAACCCAGAGCACCGTGTCTTCGAAGCCACCCCAAACTCTGTCCTCAGTGGTAGGTGGTGTGACAAGTGTGCTGATGCGCAGACGAGCGCGCGATACCGCGTTAGCGTCGAACAAGTGCAGGCATGGGCACGAGCTGCTGGTGGCGAGCTCCTGCTTTCGGAGCTAAACCCTCGCGCTCAAGACCTCGGCCTACAGCTCCGCGAGTCGGCCGTCTTTGTGTGCTCGCGATGCGGTCACGAGCGTCGACGCAGGGTACGAGAGGTGAAGTCCGGCAGCCTCTGCCTCTGCGCGACCAACAAGGTCCGCGTCGACAGGAACAAGGTCGAGGCTGCACTGGCTGGAAAACCGATTGTGATCGTAGCGCCGACTGAGGTAACTGGCGGTAAGACAGAGCTTGAACTCCGCTGCGAACAATGCGGCAAGGTCTGGACCAAGCGAGCGTCATCCGTTGTCAACGCCGGGAGCGGACATAAGTCATGCAACCGCGGTGTGACGATGGAGAAGGCGCAAGCCGTTGGACAACGGGCGGGGTTTGCACTGCTCAGCACAGAGGTCCGCAACGGGACCGAAGTTCTCGAGTGGGAGTGCCTTGAGGCGCGACACCCGATCAGCCTCCCTTATCGCAGCATGCGTAACCGGCGTTGCTGCCCCGACTGTGAGGGTCGGCAGGTATTTGCCAAGCTTCTGGGCTCCGCCAAGACGGAATAATTCTCGCGTGGAGCTCCCAGGACGTTCGCAGAGGTCTGTTATCTGAGAGTTCAGTGACCGTTAAACGCTGACCGGTGCGCACATGGCTTGAGCCCGAGCAGGTCAAGCCGTTGCTCGACGCAACCGTGATCTGGATGCGGGGCGGCAAGACAAAGCCCGACGCAAGGATGGGCACGCTGCTGGCGACCGCGATCTGCTCGGGGCTGCGCATAGGCGAGCTGCTGTCGCTGCGCTGGCGCGAGGTCAACCTCGCCCAGGGCCGAATCACCGTCGCGCACGCCAAGACCGAGGCCGGCACCGGCCGGGTAATCGACATCTGGCCGGAGCTTGGCGACGTGCTCGCCGCCCGCAAGATCTCGGCCGAGCATGCTCAGCCGACCGACTACGTATTCGCGACGAGGACCGGCAAGGCGGATACCCGCTCGAACGTCGCCAAGCGCCTCAAGCGCGCGCTCGCCCGCGTCAACGAGACGCTCTCCGGACAAGACACCCCACCGATTCCGGCGGGGCTCTCCCCGCACTCGCTACGTCGCACGTTCGCCTCGCTGCTCTACCTGCGCGGCGAGAACCCCGTCTACGTGATGCACCAGATGGGCCACGCCGACCCCAAGCTCGCCCTGCGGATCTACACGAAGGTGATGGGCGAGCAGCGTCGCCGGCACCTCGGCGCACGGCTCGTCAGCGTGCTCGACGGCGCGCGCTGGACGGAGCCTAGCGCCGAGCCTCGCCCGGACGATGCTGTCCTGATCTCCGCAGGGAGGATCTGATCGAGATGGATGACCAATGCCGTCCCCGCTTCGTGCGAGCATGGGGCGTTCGATGAGCGCTACTCGCGATACGGCCGCCCTCCTCGTTCTCCAGCGTCTGGCCAAGCCGCGCCATGCCGCCGAACTGCTCGAGGAGCACGAAGATCCACTCGCCGCCCTGCGGGCGCTCGATCGAACGACTCAGCTGAGTCTCGATACGCCTGATCGAGCGAGCCACGAGACCCAGATCGACGGGGTCCTCGCCGAGCTGGAGGGGTTGGAGGCAGAGGGCATATCGCTGCTCACGGTGCTCGACGAGGCATACCCCAGGAACCTTCGCCTCGTATACGACCGGCCGTTAGTCCTCTGGGTGCGCGGCGCACTGAGTGAGCGCGACGACAGATCTGTCGCGGTCGTGGGGACGCGCAAGGCGTCGCCGGCCGGTCTGGAGCGTGCGTGCCAGATCTCCTATCAGCTCGTAGATGCCGGATACGTCGTCGTCAGCGGCCTGGCTGCCGGCATCGACACGGCGGCGCACGCCGCCGCGCTGGAGGCAGGCGGGCGTACGATCGCGGTCATCGGTACTGGGTTGCGGCACGCATTCCCGCGGCAGAACGTCGAGCTTCAGCGGCGGCTCGGCGCCGAATCGGCGGTCATCTCGCAGTTCGAGCCGAGCCAGGAAGCGCGCAAGTGGACCTTTCCGATGCGCAATGCAGTCATGTCGGGAATTGCCCGCGCCACAGTCGTGGTCGAGGCGACCTACACGAGCGGCGCCCGGATGCAGGCACGCCTCGCGCTCGAGCATGGACGTCCGGTCGTGCTCATGGAGGCGCTGCTTGAGCACGAATGGGCACGACTCTATGCCGAGCGCCCCGGAGTGCACGTGGTCGCTGAGGTGACAGAGGTCGTCGATCTTCTTGACCGCCTGTATGCGCCTGACCTGACGCTCACGGCGTAGCCCGTGAACAAGGCGAGCCTCACCGTCGAGGAGGCAAGCGACGCGTACACCAACGCTATGCGCAATCCCGCCGCAGTGCGCCCGGGCGTCTGCCCGATTTGCAGAACCTTCCACGACCCGGCCTACGAGAGATGCGTCGCGTGCCACAGGCAGCCAAGCAATCTCGATGTCCTAGCGCCGATCACATACAGCGTCCACGCCGGCCAGATGCACGACGCCCTCCGCAACTACAAGGACGATCCGCGCCGCGATGTTCGCCGCTTCCACGCGGTGCGGCTAACGGCGATCCTCTGGCGGTTCTTGGGGCGCTCCGGTCGATTTGGGGGTGAAAAGCTCATCGCGGCAGCTCGATCGTGATGCCTGAGCAGCAGAGCGGGGCATCTCACCGAAGGCGTACGCGCCCTGCGCATGGAGATCCTCTACTCCGCCCGCAGCGGCAGCGAGTACGTCGAGCGAGGCAGATCTCGACGCCCTGCGGATTGTGGTCTGCATGCAAGGATTTCCCAATGGACGCTGACGAGCGATTGCGTGCTGGCCGTCTGGCGGCGCAGCGGCTGACGCCGGCAACGGCGTGCAAGAGCGCCGAGGAAGCGGCGTTGGCTGTGATCGGTGTCCAGGCTCAGGATCTGCGCGCCGCGGCTCTTGCATTGCGCTCGCGCGTGCCGGGCCTCACCCGAAGCGCCGTCCGGGCCGCGCCGCTCCTGCGTACGTGGACGGTCCGCGGCACGGTGCACCTGATTGCGGCGTCCGATCGGCCCTGGCTGCACGCGCTATTCGCCAGGCGAAATGCCCGTGTGTTCGGCGCGCGCTTCGAGCGCTTCGGCATCGTGGAGGAGGTTAACGCGATGTGCGGGGACGTCGCCCAGCTCTGCGGCGAGCGTCCCCGCGACCGGCCGTCGCTGCTGCGCGCGCTCATCGAGCGCGGCCACCCGTCGCTCGAGCAGGGTCCGATCAACACATTCGTTCCGTGGCTCTCGACGCAGGGGCTCATCGTCACCGACACTACCGGCCTGCTGCACGCTGCCGATCCGCCCCCGGCGGTCGACCTCGACGAGGCACTCGCGATCCTTGGCGCCCGCTACCGCGCAGGCTACGGCCCCTGCGACGCAACCGACCTCGCGAAGTGGTCCTCGCTGCCCATCACACAGGCGCGCCGGGCGCTCGAAGCCGCCGGACCGCCGAGCGACATTGACCTGTTGCCCACCGATGACACACCGCTCTGTCTGCTGCTCGCCGCCTTCGACACGCTCATGCTCGGCTACCGCACTCGCGAGCCATTCGTCGTCGCCGAGCACGACCATCACATCCTGGGGGGCGGTGGGATGCTCAAACCCGTCGTACTCAATCGCGGAGCAGCAACGGGTACTTGGTCCATCAAGAAGGGCCGTCCCGAGCCGGCGTGGTTCGGACGGCCCACGCCCGCTCCGGCGCTCGCCCGCGAGACTGCGGACATCGAACGCTTCCTTGCATCGTAGCTGCGGGTAGCTTCACGATCGGCCCGCCCGAGACCTGCCTTCGGGAGCCAACCGAGCGACTGGCGGCGAGCTCGGCGCTCTCGCTCGTCAGCCTCGCGTTGGTCCGCCGATTGGGGAGCGACTAATGTTGCTGGCTGCAAACGTGCTTGAGAACGGAAAAAGGGGGCGTGATGGGCGGTTATACCGTGAAGCGGATTGATGAGATGGAGGCGATCTTTCACGGCTCCTTCCGGCGCGCGGGCGCGGAGCTTGGAGTGGAGTCGTTCGGGCTTCAGGTGTTCGACATGCCTGCCGGCTCCGAGCACTACCCGGAGCACGATCACTCCGAGGATGGCCAGGAGGAGGTCTTTGTCGTGCTTCGCGGCTCGGGCGAGTTCGAGATCGAAGGTGAGCGCGTCCCAATCGACCCGGAGCGGATCATACGTATCCCCGCCGGCACCAAGCGCAGGCTGTTCCCCGGTCCCGACGGTGTCCGCATCCTCGCGCTCGGTGGCGTCCCCGGCAAGGTCTACGAGCGTCCCGAGCCCTTCAAGCTCGGTGCCCCCGACCCTACTGCCAGCTCTTAGGAGCATCGGGTCGATGGCAATGGAAGAGGTGGCGCAACCACAGGTGGTCGGGTCGAGCGGCGAAGCGCTGTGGTTTCTGGGCACGCTCGCGCGGATCAAGCTCGACGGGCAGCAGACGGGTGGACGTTTCGGCGTGTTTGAGGGTCTGCTCCCGCGGGGCGCCGCGCCGCCGCTTCACTCGCATCCCCAGGACGAGACGTTCTACGTGCTCGATGGCGAGATCACGGCGTGGCTCGTCGAGCCCGAGCTCGCCGCCGGCGACTCCGGCGAGCCTCCAGCGTGGGTAGAGCGGTGCGCGCAGCGCTGCGGCGTCGGCGGGATGGTGTTCGCGCCCGGCGGAACGCCCCACACGTTCCGTGTTGAGTCGGACACCGCGCGGATGCTGGTGATCAGCACGCCCGCAGGGATCGAGGACTACGTGCGGGCGCTGAGCGAACCGGCGCGCTGGCCCTGGTTGCAGCCGCCTTCCGACGGGCCGCGTGTCCCACCCGAGCGCATGCAAGCGGTCGAGCGCGAACTGGGCATGGTCCGCCACGGTCCACCACCTCCGCCCGCCTGATCGGGTCGAACGCATGACACCGCGACGCCTTCGCGTCGGACGGCCTCCCGCTCGGCTCACGGCAGCACAGTCTGGCACGTGCCCCGACCCCGAGCTATAACTGCCCTCAACCGCATGACGAGCGCCGCCTCCCCATCGCCGGGCCGTCTCGCTGCGCTGGCGTCTGCTCATCCCCGGCGGGTCCTGGTCGTGGCCGTCGCGCTGTTCCTGCTCGCCGCTTCGTTCGGCGCTCCCGTGACGGGGATCCTCGGGTCGAGCGGCAAGGACTTCCAGGACCCCGCGTCCCAGTACGAACGGGCGAACTCTGAGATCGAAGCGGCCACCCACCAGAGCCCCTACGACAACGTCGCGCTGCTGTTGCGCGGCCCCCGTCTTATCGCCACCGACCGGGCACAACTGCGGGCGGTCTCGAACGTCGCGGCTCTGCTCTCCGCCCAACGCGGATTCCAGCGCATCCTCTACTACCCGGCGACGCCGCTGCCGGCGCTGCTCTCGCGCGACGGCCACGAAACGGCGGTGCTTGCGGCGTTCAGCGACAACGACACCGCCACGTCCGCCCTCGCGCGCGTGCGCTCCGTTCTCTCCGGCTCGGCGGGACGCGCGCGGCTGGATGGCATGAACGTTTTATACGGCGGATATGCCCTCACCAACAAGGAACTGAACGAACGCACCACCAGCGACCTCGCCCGCGCCGAGCTCCTCGGCCTGCCCTTCCTTCTGCTGCTCTCGTTCTGGTTCTTCAGGGGTCTCGTCGCGGCGCTGCTGCCGCCGCTCGTCGGCGGCCTTGCGATCCTGCTCACGTTCCTGGCCCTACGCGTCGTCAACCAGTTCGACCCGCTCTCTGTCTTCGCGCTGAACCTCGTCTCCGGCATGGGCCTCGGCCTTGGGATCGACTACAGCCTGTTCGTGCTCTACCGCTACCGCGAGGAGCTCGCCGGCTGCGCCGATGCGCGCGAGGCGATCGCGCGTACGCTGCGCACCGCCGGGCACACCGTCCTGTTCAGCTCGCTGACGGTCGCCGCCGCGATGATGAGCCTGCTCGTGTTCCCGCTGCGCTTCCTCTACTCGATGGGGATCGGCGGGGCGATCGTCACGCTCTGCGACGGAGCGGTCGCGCTGCTTGTGCTGCCCTCGCTTCTGATCGTGCTCGGCCCGCGCATCAACGCGCTGTCGCCTGCCTGGCTTGCGCGACGGGCCGCCCGCACCGCAAGGGCCACGCAGGCGGGAGGGTGGTGGCGGATCGCAAACGGGGTCGTCAGCCGTCCCGCGCCGGTCGCTCTGATCGCGACGGCCGTGCTGCTGCTCGCGGCGACGCCCGCATTGCGGGTCGCGTTCATCTCCCCCGGAGCGAACCTGCTGCCCGCCGACGCGGAAAGCCACCAGGTCGAAACCCGGCTCGCCCGCAACTTCCCCGCCAACGCGGGCGAATCGACTGACATCGTCCTGCGCGGCTCGGCCCCCGACGCTCGGCGGCTGGCCTCGAGCGCCGCCGCTACGGCCGGTCCGCTCGCAAGCGCCGCGCCGCCCTCCTATCTCGGCCGGGGAACGTGGCGGATCACGCTGCTCCCGCACGGATCGCCCTTCTCGTACGCCCAGCAGCGACTGCTGTCGAGGCTGCGCTCGCTCGCCCGTCCCTACGGTGCGCTCGTCGGCGGGTCGAGCGCCTACTTCGCCGACCAAAAGACCGCGATCGCCTCGCACATCCCGCTCACGCTGCTGATCCTGCTGCCGTTGACGGCGGCGTTCCTGTTCCTGATGACGGGCTCGATCGTCGTCCCGCTCAAGGCGCTCGTCATGAACGTGCTGAGCGTGAGCGTCGCGGTCGGCCTCCAGGTCCTGATCTTCCAGGACGGCCACCTCTCCGGCCTGCTCGGCTTCACGCCGCCCGGGGGCCTCGAAGAGTCGAGCCTCGTCCTTATGGTGGTGCTCGCGTTCGCCCTTGCCACCGACTACGAGGTGTTCGTGCTCGCCCGCATCAAGGAGGCGCACGACAGCGGCCTTTCAAACCGCGATGCGGTCGCGCTGGGCGTCGAGCGCACGGGGAGGATCGTGACGGCCGCGGCGCTGCTCTTCTGCGTGGCGATCGGCGCGCTTACGACATCCGAGCTGTTCTTCACGAAGCAGCTCGGCCTCGGCGCCGCGCTCGCCGTGGCGGTCGACGCGAGCATCGTCCGGGCGCTGCTCGTTCCTGCCCTGATGGCGCTGATGGGCGAGGTCAACTGGTGGGCGCCTCATTCGCTCAAGCGCTTTCACCAGCGCATCGGCCTTGGGAAGGTTTTGCCCGCCGGCGCGGACGCCGGATAGCGGATGGAGACGGATAGAGGTGGGCGGATAGCGATGGAGAGCTCGGCCATCTCGCTCGCGCCCCGGCTGCTCGAACGCGGCGCGCCCAGGCAGGCGGTCATCGAGCGCGTCGCTGTCGTGCTGGCTCTCGGCCTGCTCGGAGCGCTGATGTGCGTAGCGCACATCTCTAAAGGAGGGCTCTACTTCGACGACTGGTCTCTGCTGGAGCTGAGCCGCTTCCCGCCGCCCGGAGGCCTGTTGCACGGCCTGTGGCTCGACTACGGCCAGCGGCCCGGGCAGGTCCTCTACTACGCCGCCGTAGGTCAAGCACTCGGCGCCGGCGTCGGCGCGCGCCTTGCGCTCGCCGCGGTTGCGGCTGTGTTCGAGGCGTGCTGTCTGTACGCGCTCCTGCGCGAGTTGCGTCTGGGCGCTCCAGACGCGTTCGCGATCGCGGCGCTCACGTTGACATTCCCTTTCAGTGACAGCGCCTGGCTGTGGGGGGTCGTCTCGCTCGCGAGCCTCGCCGTCGCGATGGGTCTGCTCGGCGTGATCTTCGCGCTGCGGGCGTTTCGCGCGCGGGGCATCAGAGCGCTCGCCCTGCACGGAGCCTCGCTCGCGCTCTACCTGGCGAGCGTGCTCAGCTACGAGGTGTTCGCCCTCGCGGGCTGCTTCGCCGGGCTGCTCTACGTGCGCGCGGCCGGCTTAAGGCGCGCGCGAGGGCGCTGGGCGCTCGACGTCCTGCTGATCGTGGCGGCGCTGCTCTTCTCGCGCTTGCTGCTGCCGATCGACGTCGCCACTCCCTCGCGCATGCAGTCGCTCACCGGCGCGATCTACCACGCCGGCCTGCTGCTCGGAGACGGCGCGAGGCTGGCCGGAGGCGCGCTGCTGCCGCTGCGGGGCGTCAGCCCCTGGGTCGGGATCGCACTGCTCACGTCCGTCTTGGTCGCGGCGCTCGTGCTGCGAGCGCTGCCCTCGACGAGCGCGCCTGCTCGGAGGGCCCTCGGGCGCTGGCTTGGCGTCGCCGGCGCCGGAGTGCTCGTCGCGATCGCGGCATGGGCGGTGTACGCGCCTGCGTCAGACCACTACTCACCTATGGCGTCCGGCACCGTCAACCGCATCAACGTGCTGGCGGCAATCGGAGTCGTGATGCTCGTCTACTCGTGCCTCGCGCTGATCGCCGCCATGTTCGACGCTCTCGCGGGTCGCGTCGCAGCGGGGCTCTGCCTCACTGTCTCGATCCTCGCGCTCGGCGTCGCCTATCTGTCGCGCACTACGTCAGACGCGCGCGCGTGGGACGAGGCGGCGGCAGACCAGCGAGCCTTGCTGGCGACGCTTCATTCAACGCTCCCCCATCCGGGCGCCGGGGCGACGGTATATGTAATCGGCGCGCCCAAAACGGTCGGCGCCGGCGTGCCCGTGCTCGACACGACGCTCGACCTGACGAGCGCGATCCGCGTCTCATACGCGAGCCCTTCGCTTACCGGCATCCCGTTGAGCGGTGCGGCGGCGGTCGTCTGCGGCAGTGCAGACCGACCCACCTACCTGGTCGACGTCGGTGCGCGGCGTGCCATACGTCTCGAGGACCGCGCACAGTGTTCGAGGGCGGTGGGGGCGATCGGCTGATCTTCCCCTTTGTGCGATCGGCGCATGCTTCCTGAATATGATCAATCCATGAGCGTCGAGCCCGCTTACCACCTGCTGCTGCGCCCCGAGGAGGCGGAGGTGACGGCGGCGGCGCTGCGCCTGCTGATCTCAGGCGAGGCGCACCAGCAGGAGATACGCCGCTTTGCGCGCGAAGCGCTGGAGGGAATCGAGGGCGGCGAGCTGGAGCAGGGGCTGCTGACCCTTGCTTTGAGCGCCGAGCAGATGAAGATCACGCACACCGCGCTGCGGCTTGCGCTCGACGACCTGCAGCGCGATCAGGCCTCCGAGCGCGAGACTCTGCGACGCGTGCTCGACAAGCTCCCCGACGAGCACACTATGCGCGCGATCACGATCGAGTAGGCCATCCGTCCGGCGAGCCGGGTACCAATACGCACAAGGTTCTGCGAGGTCTTCGTGAAAGGTGATCGCCGTGCATGAGCGTTCCGTCCGCCTGATCGTCACAGATGACCTCCAGCGCAACCGCCTTACAGTCTTCTTCCGCCTGCTTCTGGCTCTGCCGCACCTGATCTGGCTCAGCCTGTGGGGGCTCGCGGCGTTCTTCGCGGTGATCGTCAACTGGTTCGCGACGCTCATCACGGCCCAGTCTCCGCGCGGCCTGCACGACTTCATAGCGACCTACATCCGCTACGCGATCCACGTCTACGCCTATCTGTTCCTCGCCGCCGACAAGTTCCCCGGCTTCCTCGGCGAACCCGGATATGCGATCGATGTGGAGATCGATCCGCCGCGCAGGCAGAACCGCTGGACTGTCTTCTTTCGCATCATCCTCGCCATCCCCGCCGCGATGAGCGCGAGCGCGCTCGTCTCAGGCGGGGCGCGCAACTACGGCGGGGTCAACTACGGGTTCGGCCTGATCGGGATCGCCGCGTTTCTCGCCTGGTTCGTGGCGCTCGCGCAGGCGCGCATGCCGCGTGGTCTGCGCGACGCGATCGCCTACGGGCTCTCCTATACGGCCCAGCTCGACGCCTACCTGTTCCTGCTCACCGACCGCTACCCCAACAGCGACCCCCAGACGGCGATCGGCGAGCTGCCCTCGCGCGCCGACCCCATCGACCTGATCGTCGACGACGATCAGACGCGCAACCGCCTCACCGTCTTCTTCCGTCTGCTGCTAACGCTGCCGCACCTGATCTGGCTGACGCTGTGGGCGATCGTGGCGATGATCGCGGCGATCGTCAACTGGGTGGCCACCCTCGTCGGTGGCGCCTCGCCGCAGGCGCTGCACCGCTTCCTCGCCGCCTATGTGCGCTACCGCAACCACGTCCTGGCATACCTGTTCCTGATCGCCAATCCATTCCCCGGCTTCACCGGAAAGGTCGGGTCCTACCCCGTCGAACCCCGGATCGACCCGCCCGTGGCCCAGAACCGGTGGAAGGTCTTCTTCAGGGCGATCCTGGCGCTGCCTGCTCTGCTGGTCGCAAGCGCCTACGGCGGACTTCTGCTCATCGTCGCCGTGCTCGGGTGGTTCGCGGCTCTCGTCACCGGGCGCATGCCGCTAGGGCTGCGAAACGCCGGCGCGCTCGTGTTGCGCTACGGGGCTCAGCTGGAAGGCTATTGGCTGCTGCTCACCGACCACTACCCCTACACTGGCCCGATCGCCCCAGTGCCTGTCCCCGCCCCGCCGATGGCGCCCGGGCCTTTCTCGTCCCCGGCGTGAGGTCCCGAACACGTGCGCTCCTGATCGGGGCCGCGCTCGCCGCGCTCGCCGCCGGCCTCTGGCTCATCGCCGATCGCTGGCTGCTGGGGACGGCAGTTCCCTCGGGTCTACGCCTGCCGCACCTGGACGCTTCTGGCTACTTCAGTCACGCCTATCTTCAGCGCAGCGCCTCCTCCGAACGGTTCCTGTCGATCGACGCGCTGCTCGCCGACGTCGTTCTGATCGGCGTCCTCATCCTCTATGCCCTGCGCGGACAGCGCCTCATGGGCCAGTCGGCGGCAGGTCCGATCGGCACGGGCATGATGCTCGGGATGCTCGGCTTCGCGGTGCTCTGGATCGCGCAGCTGCCGTTCGGGATCGCGGCCGTCTGGTGGGACCGGCGCCATGGGGTCTCCCACCAGGGATATCTAAGTTGGGCGATCGAAAGCTTCTTCGCGCTCGGCGGACGCTTTCTGTTCGTCTCGCTCGCGCTGCTCGTCGCGATGGGCCTCGCGCGGGCGTTGCGCGGCTTCTGGTGGATCGCCGCCGCCCCGGCGTTCGGTGGGATCGCGCTGCTGGCGGCCTTTTTCGGCCCTTATCTGATCCCCTCGGTCCACCCGCTCCACGACCGCACGCTTCTCGCCGAAGCGAATGCGCTCGCGCGCGTCGAGAAAGTGCCCGGCACGAAGGTCGAAATCCAGGACGTCTCGCGACTGACGACCGCGCCCAATGCCGAGGCGGTCGGGTTCGGGCCGACACGGAGGGTGATCCTGTGGAGCACGCTGCTCGACGACGGCTTCTCGAGGCCGGAGGAGCGCGCCGTGATCGCCCACGAGCTGGGGCATGTCTCGCACGAAGACATCATCGATGGGGTCGGCTGGCTTGCGCTGTTCCTGGTGCCCACAACCGCCCTGATCGCGCTCGCGAGTCGACGCTACGGCGGCATGGCCAAGCCCGAGGCTGTGCCGGTCGCGCTGCTCGTAGCGATCGCCGTGTCGGTCGTGTTGCTGCCCGTGCGCAACGTCATCTCCCGCCGTGTCGAGGCGGCCGCGGACTGGGCGGCCCTGCAGGCGACCCACGATCCAGCTGCTCAGCGGTCGCTCATGCAGCGCCTGGCGACCCGCAGCCTGACCAACCCCAACCCGCCCACATGGTCGTATGTGCTGGGCGCTGACCACCCGACGATCATGCAGCGGATCGCGATGACGCGGGCCTTTGAAGGGCGCTAGCATCCAGGCTCTACGCGCCCGTAGCTCAGTGGTCAACGGTTCTCTTCGGGGAGCCAAAGAGCAGCGGTCTTTCAAACCGCAGGCCGCGGGTTCGATTCCCGCCGGGCGCATTCGCGATTCGCGCGGCGTGAGCAGTGACACGGTCGCGCGCGATCGCACCGGTTGAGCGGGCTGCACAGGCTCGCCGTCAGGCGAGCCAGCAGGGCGAGGCGAGCCAGCAGGGCGGCGACATCGGCTTCCGACTGGGCGGCCGCTACCCCCGGCTGGGCACGCCGCCGGCGCGCGCCAGGTCCAGAGCGACGGCGAGGATCAGGGTCGCCGTCCAGGCGTTCACGGGGTGGAACAACAGCGGCTCGCGCCCGCCGGTGTTGTTGGCGATCAGCCAGATCACGAACCACAGCACCGTCATGACTGCCTCCCGTCGTCGGATTGCTCCCGTCCGCCTTTCCGCTGCGGCCGGCTGAGTCTTAACTACCCGCCAAGCGGTCCCTGGGCGCGGCGCTGGGTGATCCCCTCAGGAGGCATCCGCGACCAGCTTTCCCGAAGCTGCCTGCGCTCAAAACCACGATCGGCTGAGCCGCGGTGTACGGTGTTTCACGGAGCGTTGACCTCCGCGTCCGGTCGATTCCAATAGTGATGCCGCCTGCCCGCCGTCATCTCTCGCCCATCGCGGCGATAACCATCCTGCTCGCCGGGCTAGCGCTGTCGGTCGGGGCCGCTCTCTTGTGGCGCGGAAGCGTGCGCTCGCACGAACGCCAATCGTTCTCCGCGACGGCATCGGACGTGACAGCCACGCTTGCCACGGAGCTGCGGCGCGACACCGATTTCGTCGCGACCTTGCGCGCGCTCGTCACGATGCAGCCGCGCCTGTCGAACACCCAGTTCAACGAGTGGTACTCCCAGCTGGAAGGCCAGCACCGGCAGGTCGGGAGCCTCGCCACGGCGGTCATCTCGATCGTGCCTGCTGCCGAGCTCGCGGCGTTCCGCGCCCAGCGCATGGCCGATCCTTCCTATCGCGCGCTCGTAGGGGGCGCCTTCGCAATAATCCCCTCCGGATCGCGCCCTCGCTACTGCCTGCTCTCGGCCGGCCTCTCCCAGCTGGGCCAGAGCCCGCTCGTCACCATCGCGCTGCACGCCGACTGGTGCACCTCGGCGATCTCCGGGGTCGCGGGCGTACTGCAGTCGGAGACCGACAGCGGACAGTTCGCCGTCTCGCCGCCGCGCGTCGGCACCGTCTTCATCGGCGCCGCCGTCTACAAGCGCGGCGCCCGCCTCGACAGCATCGCGGCGCGCCGAGCCTCGGTGACGGGCTGGATCTGGAACTCGGTTGACATGCAGGCCGTAATCAAGGCCGCGCTCGGTGTGCACCGAGGGATCGCGATGACGCTCTCCCATCGCGACGCAAACCGCGGCGTCGAACCGGTTGGCAGCGCGGGGACGGCAGCGTCCGGGGGCACGCTCACGCACACCGCGACACTCAACATCGACGGCAACTGGATCGTCGTCGTGCGCGGATCGCCGGCGACAAGCGGGCTCTCGGCGGATGCGCAAAGCATTCTCGTCTTCCTCGCAGGGGCCATCGCAAGCGGCCTCCTGTTCGCGCTCGCATTCGTCCTGATCCGCTCGCGCTTGCATGCGCTCGGTCTTGTCGACGAACGCACCGGGCAGCTGCGCCACCAGGCTCTGCACGACGCGCTCACCGGCCTTCCCAATCGCGTGCTCGCGCTCGACCGCGCCGAGCAGATGCTCGCCCGCGCGCGCCGCCGCCACACGCCTGCCGCCGCCCTCTACATCGACCTCGACGGCTTCAAGCACATCAACGACACGTTCGGCCACGCCGCGGGCGATGAGCTGTTGCGGATCGTTGCCGCGAGACTGAGCGGGATCGTGCGCGAATCTGACACGGCCGCGCGCCTCGGGGGCGACGAGTTCATCGTGCTTGCGGAGGGATCCACGCTCGACGCCGGCCCCGAGCTCGTCGCCGAGCGCCTGATCGAAGTCCTGCGCGTCCCCTACGAGCTTGGCGGCGAGGAGGCGCGCCAGGTCTCGGTCACCGCCAGCATCGGCATCGCCGTCGGCATGCGCGAGAGCGCCGACGAGCTGTTGCGCGACGCGGACGTCGCGCTGTACGAGGCCAAGGCGGCGGGCAAGAACCGCTACACGATGTTCGAGTCGAGCATGCAGACTGCCGCCAAGGACCGCCTGGAGCTGGAGATGGACCTCGCGGGCGCGCTCGACCGCAGCGAGCTGATGCTGCTCTACCAGCCCACGTTCGATCTGCAGACCGAAGAGATGGTCGGAGTGGAGGCGCTGCTTCGCTGGCGCCATCCTTCGCGCGGCATAATCTCTCCCGCCGAGTTCGTGCCGATCGCCGAGGAGAGCGGCCTGATCGTGCCGATCGGGCGCTGGGCGCTCGACGTCGCCTGCCGGCAAGCGGCCGTATGGCAGCGACACGGACGCAAGCTCGGGATGTCGGTCAACGTGTCCGCGCGCCAGCTCGACAGCGACGCGCTGATCGATGAGGTCCAAGAGGCGCTGCGCGAGAGCGGCCTGGACCCAAAGATGCTCACGCTCGAGGTGACCGAGACGACGCTGATGCGCGACACCGAGCAGACGACCAAGCGCCTCGCGTCGCTGAAGGGGCTCGGCGTGAGGATCGACGTCGACGACTTCGGCACCTGCTACAGCTCGCTCGCCTACATGCGCCAGTTCCCCGTCGATTCGCTCAAGATCGACCAGTCGTTCGTCGGAGGAGTCGCCTCCTCCAGGGAGTCGGCGGCGCTGCTCCACACGCTCGTCCAGCTCGGCAAGACGCTCAACCTCGAGACCCTCGCCGAGGGCATCGAGGAGCGCTCCCAGTTGAAGGCGCTCCAGCGCGAGCAGTGCGACTATGGCCAAGGCTTCCTCTTCGCCCGGCCCCTCCAGGCCACCGAAGTCGAGCAGCTGCTCGACTCGGCCGAGCCCGGCCGCGGGCGGGCCGCGGCGCCCAGATCGTAGACCTGCGCTCAGGCCGCCACAAACCCGCCGTCGGCTGCGAAGGGATGACCGGTGACGTACGACGCCTCGTCCGAGCACAGCCATACGGCCGCCTGCGCCATCTCCTCCGGCGTGCCCATGCGCCCGACCGGCTCCAGCGCCGTGAACTGGGACTCAGCCTCGGCCTCTTCGCCCGTGAGGCGATCGACCATCGGGGTGTGGATCACCCCGGGGCAGAGCGCGTTGACCCTGATCCCCTGCTGTGCGTACTCGAGCGCGGCAGTCTTGGTCAACTGCACGATCCCGCCCTTCGACGCACAGTAAGCGGGCAGGCCCGCGAACCCGACGAGCCCCGCGACCGACGCGCAGTTGACGATTGCTCCCCCGCCCTGCTCCAGCATCACAGGGATCTCCGCCTTCATGCACAGCCACACACCCTTCAGGTTGACGGCGATCGTTCTGTCCCAGTTGGCTTCGCTGCACTGAGCCGTCGGTGCCATCTCGCCCTCGATGCCCGCGTTGTTGAAAGCGCAATCGATCCGGCCGTATGCGGCAAGCGCCCGCTGCACCATCGCGGCGACCTCCGCCGGGCTCGACACATCCGTATGCGTCGCGATCGCCTCTCCGCCCCGCTGCTCGATGGTGTTCACCGTCTCCTTTGCCTGCTCGCCTTTTACGTCTGCCACGACCACGCGCGCCCCCCGCTTTGCGAATAGCTGCGCGCTCGCCCTGCCGATCCCCGATCCCGCGCCCGTGACGAGCACGACCTTGCCGTCGAACGTATCTGTCATGACGCCATGCTCGCGTGCGTGAGCGCCGCAAGCATCGGGGCGCTCCCTGACCAGGATCAGGGATTTGCCGCAGCGCCCGTCGCGGCAGATCGTCCGTCGGCGATCAAGCTCTTGACGTCCTCATGGGCGAGCGGACGGCTGAAGAGGTGGCCCTGGACGAGGTCGCAGCCGCCGCGCTCCAGGGCAGCGAGCTGGCTCGGCTGCTCGACGCCCTCGGCGACCGTCACGAGCGAGAGGGCGTGGCCGATGTCGAGGATCGCCTGCAGCAGCTCGCGACCGCGCTCGTCGCTCTCGCTGCGCTGAAGGAAGCTCTGGTCGACCTTCAAGATGTCCACCGGGATGCGCTGCAGGTAGGAGATCGACGCATACCCCGTCCCGAAGTCGTCGATCGCAAGGCGCACGCCAAGCTGCTTCAGCTCGTGCAGCACTTCGACCACGCGCGGCGAGCTGTCGATCAGCGTGCTCTCCGTAATCTCGAGCACCGCCCTTGCCGGGTCGATCCCCGAGCGCGCGAGCGCGTCGCGCACATCGGCGAGGATGCTCGGAGCGCCGATCTGTACGGCCGACACATTCACCGAGATGCTGAGCGGCGGCCCGCCGTCGCGCGCGCCGTCCCACGAGGCGGCCTCGCACAATGCCTCTTTGAGCACCCACCGGCCCAGCGGCACGATCAGGCCGGTTTCCTCGGCGAGCGGCAAGAAGCTCTCGGGCTGCAATTCCCCGCGCTTGGGGCTCTGCCAGCGCACGAGCGCCTCGAAGCCCTCCAGCCGCCGGTCCGCGCCACTGAACACGGGCTGGTAGAGGACCTTCATCTCTCCGCGCTTCAGCCCCTCGCGCAACTCGGTCTGCATGCGGAAGCGTTCGCGCGCCTGCTCGTGCATGCTCGGCTCATACAGCTGGATCGCGTCGCGCCCGGCGCTCTTGACCGCGTACATCGCGACGTCCGCGTCAGACAGCAGCTGCTCGAAGTTGCTGTGCGGGGCGTTGTCGAGCGCCACGCCGATGCTGAGCGTGATCGCCTGCTCTTCGCCGCCGAGCTCGAAAGGAGCGCGCATCGAGTCGTGGACACGCTGAGCCAACGCGAGCGCGTCCTGCGCCTGCTCAACCGAGTCGACCAGCACAACGAACTCGTCGCCGCCGATCCTTGCGACCGTGTCCTCGGGCCGCACCGCCGCCCGCAGACGCCTGGCGATCGAGCGCAGCAGATGATCGCCCGCCAGATGGCCGAGTCTGTCGTTGACGAGCTTGAACGAGTCGATGTCGAGGGCCATAACCGCCACGGAGGAGCCCGTACGGCGCGAGCGGGCAAGCGCCTGGGCGGCCCTGTCGCTGAGCAGCGCCCGGTTGGCGAGCATCGTCAGCGGGTCGTGAAAGGCCTGATGGCGCAGCTGCTCCTGAAGGGCGGCTCTGTACGTGTCGTCGCGCGTGTTGAGGACGAACGCTCCCACGTTCGGGTCGGCGAGCAGATTGGCGATCGTCGACTCCGCTCGGCGTGCCCGCCCGCTCGGGTCGACCAGCTCCCATTGCACGCGCTTGACCTGTCCCGGCGTGATCGTGACCTGGTCGAGCGCGTCGCTCAGAGTCTGGCCCGCGCTCTCCCCGAACACGTCGAGCCGGCGACCCACAATCGCCCCCGGCGAGTAGCCAAAGATCGCGTCGATCGAGTCGCTGACGTAGCGGATCTCGCGATCGGGGCCGACGACCATCACGATGTCCGAGGAGCGCTGCACGAGCGCGCGGAAGTGGCGCTCGGTGGCGTGCAGCTCGACCGTGCGCTGCTCGACGAGCTCCTCGAGATTGCCCATCAGAGCACGGTTCTCATAGAAGATGATCTGCAGCAGCGCGACCGCGAGCAACACGACCACACCGAGGATGCTCAGCACCAGGTTCTCCGACTGCAGATCCCCTCGCACGATCCACGTGGCGAGGATCGCCAAGACGCCGAGCGCCGAAGGCACGGCGGGAAGGATCGGCACGAGCTTGCTGTTCTGCAGGCGGCGGCGCAAACGGTAGGGCGTTCCGCGCTGCATGGCCGCCAATGCGATCAGCAAGAAGCCGGCCACCCAGCCCGAGTCGAGCACCGTCGCCCCTGGGATCTCGTTGACGACCGTGCTCAGATACAGAAACCCCGAGTCCGAGACCGCGACAGCGGCGATGCCCAGGGCCAGCAGACCCAACCCGGCCGGCGGGTCCTTCGAGCGCCTGACAGCCACAAACAGCACAGCGGCGAGAGCGACCGCGTCGAGCGTCGGATAGGCGAGGTTGACCGTGCGATTGAGCAGCGAGGCGTCGCTCGAGAGGATCGCGTGGCCGATCAGGCTCCAGCTGAGCAGGAACACGCCCGCAGCGATGAACAGCGCTTCGACCGCTCCCCGCAAATGGGAGATGTGGCCCGCGGGCGTTCGCACCATCGCGAGCAGACCCACCACGATCAACAGCGGCGAGCTGAGGAACAGAACGTCGAGCTCGGACGGAGAGGGCGGTGTTATGCCGAAGCCGACTTCATAGATCGTCCAGCCGAGCTGTCCGGCGGCCCATGCGCCGACCCCGATCGACAGCAGCGTCCAGGCGATCCAGGTCTGGCGCTGGAGCGCCACGTCGGCCATGCTCCCCGGGCCATGACGCTGCAGGTCGCGCAGCGAGCGGTAGAGCGATCGCTCTCTACCTGCCCTCATCCAGCAAGCGCTCGCCCCCGCCACGGCGGCTGCCAGCTCGCCGATGTTGTCGAACGCCGTCCAGCCCGCCACGTCGCCTTCGAAGATGCTCGTCAGCGCTACGAACAGGATGACCGCGCCGAGCGCAATCCAGGGCAGCGGCCCAAGCTCGCTCGCCGCATGCTCGTCGCGTGGCTGCTCCGGCGAGCGAGTTCGATGCGCGAGCATGCTTATCCATCGGCGTTTCCTCCGCGCGGGCGCTCCGTGGTTTTCCCCATAGGACCCGCCAAAATGTCTGACGGCCTGGATATGGCCGTTCCGCGGCGGGGGCTATGCGCGCGCGAGAGGGTCTCGCCCTACCCGCCCGTCCTATCGCGGGGTCCCCGAGGCCGCCTTCCCTCACGCCTGATGATCCCCAGGCAGCGGCGATCGAGGTAGCGCACCCCCAGCCAGTAGTGGCGAAACGCGCGATTGCGGGTCTGGCGCAGGTGGTAGCGCTTGTAGATCTGCTGGATGATCGTCGCCAAACGGAACAGGCCGAAGACCTCATAGAAGGTCCAGCCCTCGATCTGTAGGCCGGTGCGAGCGCTGTAGTGCTCGACCAGCTCATCTCTGGTCAGCATGCCCGGAGCGTCGCTCGGCTGACGGCGCAAGGCGCGCATCAGGCGATCGTCGTCGGCCTGCACCCAGTAGGCGAGCGCGCCTCCCAGGTCCATCAGCGGATCTCCGATCGTCGCCATCTCCCAGTCGAGCACACCCACGATCCGGCGCGAGTCATCCGGCGCGAGCACCAGGTTGTCGAAGCGGAAGTCGTTGTGAAGGACTTTGTGCGGCGCATCGCGCGGCGCCCGCTCGCTCAGCCAGCGCATAACGCGCTCAAAGTTCGGCACGTTCCAGGTGTGTGCGGCCCGGTAGCGCTCTGACCAGCCCTCCACCTGCCGGTGCACATAGCCGTCTCCCTTGTCCATGTCCCTCAGCCCGGCCGTCTCCGGGTCGATCTGGTGCAGCTCGACCAGCCGGTCGATCGCCGACAGACATAGACGCCTCGTCGACTCCTCGTCGAGCCCCAGCTGTGGCGGGATGCGCGAACGCAGGATCGTCCCCTCGATGCGCTCCATCACATAGAAGTCGCTGCCGATCACGTCCTCGTCCTCGCACAGAGCGACCATCCTCGGGACGTATGGGTACACCGGGGCGAGCGCGCTCTGGATGCGGTACTCGCGCGCCATGTCGTGAGCCGAGACCGCCTTCGTGCCGGTCGGAGGCCTGCGCAGGATCAATTCGCGCTCGGGGTAGCTCAGCAGGTAGGTCAAGTTCGAAGCCCCTCCCCTGAACTGCTTGACCTCTGGCGTGCCGCTCAGACCCTCGACGCCCGATCCGGGAGCGGCGTGCTCGCGCAGCCAGTGGTCCAGCGCCGCCACATCGAACGTGTCTTCGGCGCGGACGGCTCTAGCCTCCTCTACGACGACCACTTCCCCTTGCCGTAGCGAGCCAGCTCCAGGCGTGCCACCACTCCGCGGTGGACCTCGTCGGGCCCGTCGGCGAGACGCAGCGCTCGCGCCGCCGTCCACGCGCCCGCCAGCGGGAACTCGTTCGACAGGCCCCCCCCGCCGTGCAGCTGAATCGCCATGTCGACGACGCGTTGAGCCATGTTGGGAGTAGCGACCTTGATCTGGGAGACCGCGCCGATCGCCTGCGGAGACTGGGTGTCGAGCAGCCAGGCGGCGTGCAGCACGTGCAGGCGAGCCTGTTCGATCGCGATCCTGGCGTCTGCGATGCGCTCGCGGTTGCCGCCCAGGTTGGCGAGCGGCTTGCCGAAAGCGACCCGCTCGGTCGCGCGCCTGCACGCCAGCTCGAGCGCCAGCTCCGCCAGCCCGATCAGCCTCATGCAGTGATGAATACGGCCCGGCCCCAAGCGCGCCTGGGCGATCGCGAACGCCTGTCCCGGGCCGCCGACGATCGCGCTCGCCGGCAGCCTCACGTCCGTGAAGGAGACTTCGCCGTGACCCGCCGGCGCGTCGAGGAAGCCCATCGCCTGCAGCATCCTCTCCACCTTCACGCCCGGAGCGTCGAGCGGCACGAGCACCATCGAATGCTGGCTGTAGCGGTCGGCCGCCGGGTCTGTGAGGCCCATGAAGATCGCGACCTTGCAGTTCGGATGCCCGGCCCCCGTGCTCCACCACTTGCGCCCGTTGAGCACGACTTCATCGCCGTCGAGGGTCGCGGTCGCCTGCATGTTGGTCGCGTCCGATGAGGCGACGTCAGGCTCTGTCATGCAGAAGGCCGAGCGAATCTCGCCTTCCAGCAACGGCTCCAGCCAGCGCTCCTTCTGCTCGGCCGAGCCGAAGTGCCACAGCACCTCCATGTTGCCGGTGTCCGGAGCGTTGCAGTTGCACACCTCCGCGCTTATCAGCGAGCGGCCCATGCGCTCGGCAAGCGGCGCGTACTCGACGTTCGACAGTCCCCCGCCACGCTCTTGGTCAGGCAGGAAAAGGTTCCAGAGCCCTTCGCTCTTGGCCTTTGCCTTGAGCTCCTCGATCGCCGGCAGCACCACCCACGGGTCCTGCATCGACAGCAGCTCACGATGGTATGGCTCCTCCCGCGGCGCCACCTCGTTCTCCTGGAAGGAGATCAATCGATCGAGCAGCTCTCTGGTGCGCTCGGAGTGGGCGAAGTCCATCGCGGCGTACAGTAACGCTCCAGAGTCCCAAGCAGAGGAGATCGCCGATGGCCGCGCTCAACCACCAGTTCCGCCTCGCCTCGCGACCCGCCGGCATGGTCGGCCGCGAGCACTTCGAATACGTCGAGGAGGCCATCCCCGACCTGCGGGATGGGCAGGCGCTCGTCGAGGTGCTCTACATCTCGCTCGACCCCGCGATGCGCGGCTGGATGAACGAGGGTCGCTCATACGTGCCGCCTGTCGCGATCGGAGAGGTCATGCGCGCGGGCACGGTCGGGCGCGTGATCGACAGCCGCAGCGACAAGCTCGCCGTCGGCGCCCACGTCTCGAGCTGGCTCGGCGTACAGGAGTACGCCGTCGCGGATGCCGACGCGCTGATCGAGATCGATCCCGAGCTGGCGCCGCTTCCCACGTATCTGGGCGCGCTCGGCATGCCCGGCATGACCGCCTACTTCGGTCTGCTCGACGTAGGCGCCGCCAAAGAGGGCGAGACGGTGCTCATCTCGGCGGCGGCCGGCGCGGTCGGCAGCGTGGCCGGGCAGATCGCCAAGCTGAAGGGCTGCCGCGTGGTCGGCATCGCCGGCGGTCCCGAGAAGTGCGGCTGGATCACAGGCGAGCTCGGCTTCGACGCGGCGATCGACTACAAGCACGAGGACGTGGGCAGGGCGCTGCGACAGCACTGTCCGGAGGGGATAAACGTTTATTTCGACAACGTTGGGGGAGAGATTCTCGACGCCGCGCTCGCTCGCCTCGCCCGCGGCGCCCGGGTCGTGATCTGCGGGGCGATCTCGCAGTACAACAACATCGACTCGATGAGGGGTCCCTCGAACTACATGTCGCTGCTCGTCAACCGTGCGCGCATGCAGGGCTTCGTCGTGATCGACTACCTCAGTCGCTATCCCGAGGCGATGCGCGAGATGGCCGGGTGGATCTCGGATGGCCGCCTGATCGCGCGCGAGGACGTCGTCGAGGGCTTCGAGGCCTTCCCTGATGCCCTCGCCAAGCTCTTTGCGGGTGAGAACACCGGCAAGCTAGTATTGAGGCTCGCGGACGAGGCGGCCGCTGACCAGGCATGACCGACAGTGCGGACATAGGCGCGACGGCAGGACCGGCGTGGCGCGACAGCAAGCGCTACGCGTGGCTGCTGGGGCTGGTCGTGCCGCTGCTCCCGTTCATCTCGTGGGGGCTCGTCGAAGCGAGCGGTTGGGGCGCGCTGTGGTTCTACGGGCCGGTGCTGATCTTCGTCGTGTTCCCGATTCTCGACATCGTGCGCGGGACCGACTCCGAGAACCCGCCCGACAGCGTGATCAAGTGGCTCGAACAAGATCGCTACTACCGCTGGTGTACGTACCTGTTCCTGCCGCTGCAGTACGCGGGGCTCCTCTTCGCCTGCTGGATGTGGTCGCGTGGCGGGCTCTCGACGCTCGACTCGATCGGGCTCGCGCTGACGGTGTCGATGGTGTCCGGGATCGCGATCAACACCGCGCACGAGCTCGGCCACAAGCGCGCGAGCTCCGAGCGCTGGCTGAGCCGAGTGGCGCTGGCCCAGAGTGGCTACGGCCACTTCTACATCGAGCACAACCGCGGTCACCACGTGCGTGTGGCCACGCCCGAGGACCCGGCGTCGGCACGTCTCGGAGAGAGCTTCTACGCGTTCTGGCCCCGAACGGTCAGCGGCAGCCTGCGCAGCGCCTGGGAGCTCGAGAGAACGCGGCTTGCGCGCACCGAACGCGGGCCGTGGACCCTTCGCAACGACATCTTGAACGCCTGGGCGATGTCAGTCGTCCTGTTCGCGGGACTAGCCGCCCTGTTTGGGGCGGTCGTGCTGCCCTACCTGGCGATCCAGGCAGTGATCGGCTTTTCGCTGCTCGAGGTCGTCAACTACCTGGAGCACTACGGGCTGTTGCGCGGCAAGCGCGAGGACGGCCGCTACGAGCGCACGCGCCCGGAGCACAGCTGGAACTCGAACAACGTCGCCTCCAACGTGCTGCTCTACCACCTGCAGCGCCACTCCGATCACCACGCCAACCCGATCCGCCGCTACCAGGCGCTGCGCCACATGGACGAGGCGCCCCAGCTGCCGACCGGCTATGCCGGCATGATCGTGCTGGCCACGATCCCGCCGCTGTGGCGGCGAGTGATGGACCGCCGCCTGCTCGCCCACTACGGCGGCGACCTCACGCGCGCCAACATCCATCCGCCCGCGCGCAAGCGAGTGCTGCGACGCTATAGCGGCCTTGCCGCGGCGCCCGCGGCAGGGGATGCCGCGTCGTGAGCCGCTGGCGCTGTCCCTCCTGCGGCTACACCTACGACGAGCAATCCGGCCATCCCCGCGAGGGCTTCCCGCCCGGGACTCCCTTTTCCGAGATCCCTGACGACTGGGCCTGCCCCGACTGCGGGGTGCGCGACAAGGTCGACTTCGAGCCGGCGGACGAGCGCGTCTGAGCGGCCGCCGCCCTGGCCACAGGCCCGGCCCGACGGGCACAGCGCCCGCGCTGTAGGGCGGGCCTTGTGCAACGGCTCAGGTCCGCCTGCGAGGCAGGCTCTCAGGCCGTCAGCTTGATCGACACCTTCGCGGTGACGGTATCGATCGTCTGCCCCGGCGGTGTCGCGGTTAGGGTCAGGCGGGCGCTCGCCTTGCGATGAGCCCCAAGCGCACGCATCAGGACCGCCCGCTCAGAGCGTGGGATGCGCAGCCGGAAGCGGCGTGTCCCGGAGAAGCTGAGCTTGTGAGCCCTGATCGTCAGGTACCTGCCGGCCCGCGGGATCGCGACATACCCAGTCACGGTCAGCCGGCACCTCGTAACGCAGGTGGCGCCCGCCACGAGAGCGCCGCCGTGCAGTCGCGGATTCTCCCGCGGCGGCATCGCTTCGAGCAGCAGCCTGAACGCGGTCGGGAGCGACCAGGGCGCGGGATGCGTCGGCAGGATGAACGGCGGCGTCGGCGGCTGGTTGAAGTCGAAGTCTTCGAGCAGGTTGCCCAGGACCGGACTCGCTTCGCGCACGTCCGGGCGAGGGTCGGGACGGCTGTCGGTCGCCGGGTCGATGCGCTGGCCGCCGAGAAAGTCGTCCTCGATGAACTTCAAGTACGCGTCGTGGCTGAGCGTCTGATGGTCGATGTAGCCGTGGCGCGCGTAAGGGCTTATCACGAGGCCCGGCACCCGCAGGCCATAGCCGTTTTCGTCGACCCTCGGCGGCACCACATGGTCGTAGAAGCCTCCCCAGTCGTCCCACGAGAGGAAGATCGCGGTGCTCGACCAGTCGGGGCTTCTCATGATCGCGTTGATCAGGGTCGTGACGTAGGCCTGCCCCACGCTCACGCGGCCCGGCGGGTGTTCCGAGACGCGCTGGTTGGGCACCACCCAGCTCACCGCGGGCAGCGCGCCTTCGCGGGCGGCGGCGTAGAAGTTGGTGAGCGACTGGATGTTCGAGAGCTGTCCGTCTTCCCGAACGGTGTCGAAGTAGGGCAGCGGATTCCAGATGCCCGGCGTCTTTGCGCTCTGAGAGATGACCGCGCAGCTGATGTCTTCGTCGTTGGCGCAGTCGGGCTCGCCGCCGGCGAACACGTAGTAGCCCCAGCTGACGTGATGTGCGTGCAGCAGGTACGTCAGGTCGGTCCAGGCGTAGTCGGGGGTGTGCCCCTTCTTGTTGAAGTCGGGCGGCGTTTCCGGCCACTGCGGCGCTCCCACGCAGCTCATCGGGTCCGCGGTGATCGCGCAGCGCGCCGACCACGCCGACACCTCATACAGATGCGCCGGCAGGCTCCACGAGAGGTCGGGCTCGAACATGTGGTCCTGCAGCACGAAGTTCTTCGCGTACGCCCAGTAGTTGGGAATGTTTTCACCGTCGTGATAGCCCATCACGTCGGTCGCGCCCGGGATCGTGCAGACGGGGTCGTTGGGATTGGCGCAGCTCTGGCCCCGACCCTGCTGGGCCATGCCTATGAACCCGTTCATCTGCCCACCGTTGATGTCCGCCAAAGCGGCGTCGCGGCCGTGGGGCCCGCCGTGGTTGACGTCCGCCGGATCGTGGTAGGGAGCGATGCACTGCCCGCTCATCGGGTCCGGCACGCACACCGCCGGCTGTCCGTTCGCCATCGGGATCCCGTCGGCGCCCGGGTACGTGCCGAAGTAGCTGTCGAACGAGCGGTTCTCCTGCATGATGACCACGACGTGCTTGATCTTGTGGATGTCCTGGGGGACCGCCTGCGACGTCTGCGTCTGCGCCGCCGCGTGCGCCGGCCCGCTGTGCAGGGCAAGCGCGGCCAGCATGAGCGTCACGTAGAGCAGTCCCACGGCACCTGAGGGTAAGGGAGATTTCACCTACGCGGCGCCGGCATGCCGCCGCGGGGCGCCGGCATACGCACCGCTCACCAGCGCAGCAGCATCAGCCCGACCGTAACTCCGGGCCCGACGGTCACCATCAGACCGTGCTCGCCCGGCGCCGGGTCTCGCTGCTCGATCGTGCGCTGCATGACATAGAAGATCGAAGGCGTACCTACGTTGCCGTTGTTGGCGAGCACTTCGCGGCTGACGCGAACCTGCTCGTCGGAGAGCGACAGCGCGACTTGCACGCTGTCGATGATGCGCCGCCCGCCTGGGTGGATCAGCCAGTGCTCGATCTCCTCCCGACCGACGCCGCCTGCGCTCAGGAGCTCCTCGACGAGCGCCGCCAGCCCGGCGCCCGCAAGATCGGGGAGCTCGCGGGCCATGTGCAGGTAGCTGTTGTCTTGCGCGAGCTCCATCCGCACCGCGTCGAGCGTGCCTTCGATCTGGTGGACCTTCGAGGCGAGCACGACCGGTCCCTGCCGAGCGGCCGAGCCGTCCTCGTCGAGCTCGACGAGCATCGCCCCGCAGCCGTCGCCAAAGATCGCCGATCCGATCGTCTTGCTGCGCTCATCCCCGTCCTGGGCGCTCATCAGCATGCCCGCCATGCTCTCGGTCGCCACGATCAGCGCCTTCTTGCCCGGATACTCGCTCAGCGCCTGCCCCGCAAGCCGCACGAGCGGCACGGCGCTCGCGCAGCCGACGCCGAGCACGTGGTACTTGTCGGTCGCCGGGCTCATCGCGTAGTGCTCGACGAGCCTGTGCGCGAGCGTCGGACCGCCGAGCGAGAAGAGGCTCGCGCTGATGACCACCCCGATCAACGTCGGATCGACGCCGAGCCTGTCGACCGCTCTCACGGCGTCTTCGAACATGTCCTGCTCGATCTGCGGCGTTCGGCCCTGCAGCGTGGTCTGAAGACGCTCCTCGGTCAGTCGCAGTCCCCGGCGCTGCACGCCGCAACGACCGAAGATGCGCTTGGCGAACTCGTCGTCTGAGAGCCCGAGCGCCTCGAGCACCTGCTCCTGCGTTAAGGACGTCTCGGGGTCCGCCAGCGCGAGGCCGCCGATGCGGGGCATCGCAACCGCTCGATCGTCACGCGAGAGCTGGGCGCTTGGGAGGTCGACTGCTATTGCTTTCAAGCCTTGGACCCTTGGGTGTCGAGTGGACAGACAACTGCTCTACACCGAGCATACGTGTGCAACCCGTCGGCAGCCGCGAAAGAGCGGCCACACTTCGGATTTTCTTCATAGGGCCGGGGGCCCATAGACTGCCCATCCTATCTACATGCTTCTTCATGAATGTTTGGAGGGACCACTCAAACCATGAGCACGCAACCAGCGGGCCTCAGACTCATCGGCGCGGGCCTGCCCCGCACCGGTACGCTCACCCAGAAGGAGGCCCTCGAGATGCTCGGGTTCGCTCCCTGCTACCACTGGGTCGACGTCCTCGCCGATCTCGACCGCGTCGAGCTGTGGGACAAAGCGATGGACGGTGAGGTCTCCTGGCCGGAGATCTTTGGCGCCTCCCAAGCGACCGTCGACTGGCCCGGCGGCTACTTCTGGCGCGAGCTGATGGACGCCTATCCCGACGCGAAGGTCCTGCTCAGCGTGCGCGACCCCCAAAAATGGGAGCCCAGCTTCAGGGAGACGATCTGGGACATGGGCCACGGCGAGACGCTTCTGAACCTGCTCTCCAGCGCCCGTTCGCTCGTCGATCCCCGCTGGAAGCGCTACGTCGAGTTCGTCGAGCGCATGTTCTGGTCGCCGCAGGGCAGTTTCGCGGACGGCGGCGAGACGCCCGCGCAGCTGATCGCCCAGTTCGAGCGCCACAACGAGCTCGTCAAGGCGACCGTCCCTTCCGAGCGGCTGCTCGTGTGGGAGGTCACCGAAGGCTGGGGTCCGCTGTGCGAGTTCCTGGGAGTCGACGTCCCCTCCGAGCCGATGCCCCACGCCAACGACCGCGAGACGTTCCTCGGGCGCGTTATCGACGGGGCGCTCGCCGCGATCGCCGCCTCGCGGGGGCAGAGTCTGGCGCCTTCGGCCTGACCGTCGGCGCCCACCCGCGTCCGCGCGTCGGACGGCCGGTGGTCGGACCTACGCCGGCGACAGTGTGCCGGCGTCCGGCGGCTACATCCTCGCGAGGATCTGCACGTCGTGGGCGATTTCGCTCGGCTGGAACTCCTGGTCGTACAGCGCGAGCTGCATGCCTTTGGCTGTGATGCCGTAGACCAGCGCCGTGTGGGAGACCTCACGGCCCTGGGGGCTCGCTTCGGATGAGATCTCGTACTGCTTCCACACGGGGGCGAGCTGCGCCTTTGAGCCGATCAGGTACTTCATCCGGCCGAGCATCCCGTGCTTGACGAGGAACGCCCTAACCGTCTTCGGCGTGTCGCCGACCGGATCGACCGAGACGGCCACGACTTCGACCTGCTTGGACTTCGATCCGAGCAGCACGAGCGCTTGGTGCAGCTTCGCGACGATCAGCGGGCACGTGTCGGGGCAGTGGTCGTAGATGAACGTCAGCAGCACCGCCTTGCCCCTGAACCGCGACAGGCGCACCTCTTCGCCGTCGTAGTTGCGCAGCGCGATCTCAGGCGCCTTGCGCGGCGGTTCCAGCTCGCCCGGCGCGTCGAGCTTGCCCGGGGCGCCGGCGCCGGTGGCCGCGGCCGGTTTGGCGCTCGTGCTCCCGCAGCCCGCCACTGCCAATGCCGCGGCCGCGATCAGTGCCGGCGCTATCGCCGCCCGGCCCGACCAAGATGTCTTGAAATGGGGCATCAGCTACAAAGACTAGTCGTGACCAGACCAGTCGTGACCCGACTCCCTACACGCGCCGCAGCACCGACGTGCGCGCCGCTCCCATGACCAAGACCCCGCGCGCTCTCATCGCAGCACGTCTGTTCGCGTTGTTCGCCGTGCTGGCGGGTGTAATCGCGCTGCTCACAAGCGCCCCGGGCAGGCGCTCCCCCGGCTCTGGCGCGAGCGGTGCGGCGCTCGGCTCGACGCACGCGCCGGTCGCTCCGCTGAGCGCGGCCGCCGCGCGTAGAGCGCTCGCCGGCTCGCCCGCCCCGTTGCGGGCGCTCCACGAACAGGCGGGGACACTGATCGGCCCCCCCTCCACGCTAACGTCGCGGCTGCGGGCATTGCGCGGCTACCCCGTCGTGCTGAACGTCTGGGCCTCCTGGTGTGGGCCGTGCCGCGAAGAGTTTCCGCTGCTGGCCTCCGCCTCGGCACGCTACGGCCGGCGCGTCGCGTTCCTCGGAGCCGACGCCGAAGACCAGGCGGGCGATGCGCGCTCATTCCTCGCCGCCCACCGCGTCAGCTACCCGAGCTACCCGGCGAGCACCGCCGCCCTGAACTCGCTCGCGACGATACCCGGCCTGCCGACGACGATCTACATCGGCGCGACCGGCAAGGTCGTGCACGTGCACATCGGCCAGTACGGGGCGCAGACTACGCTCGACGAAGACATCGCCGCCTACGCGCTCGGCGGCTAGAAGCTGGGGGGGCCCGGCGGTTGGGAGGCCGACGGTGGCCTAGTAGAAGCCGCTTTCTTTCGAGCTCGACGTTTTCGTCGGTTCCGGCGCTTTCGAGGCTTTTTCTTCCGGTTTGCTCTGCGGTTGAGGCGCGGCTTTCGTCGCTTCGACCGGTTTGCTCTGCGCTTCCGGCGCGGGCGCCGGTTTTTCTTCTGGCGCCTGCCTGCTCGGTTCAGGCGCCGCCGGCTGCGGGGCGGGGGAGGAGTGGACCGTGTAGGTGTGATGGACGGTCGCCTTTTTCGCGGTCTTGTGGGCGGCCTGCGTAGCGGCGGTGCTCGGCGGCGTCTTCTTGGCGGCCGTCGAGGTCGACGTCGTGCCGGCGTTCGTGGCTTTGCCGCTCCCGCAACCCGCCAGCGCGATTGCGGCCGCGATCGCGGTCGGCAGCGCTCTTCTCATCGTTCTTACTCTCCTCATCGCTTGCAAGCCAGGCCTCTCTGTCAGACTACAGGTCGTTGATCTAGGACACCTACGGCACCGGATCGTTGCGGCCAAATGCTCGTCGCGTCCACCACGATCGCGCGCCGACCTTGAAGGAGGCATCCTCGCGGATGGAGGCAACTCTGAGCTTGCGCCGCCGAAAGGCGCCGACGCGCCAACCGGCCGCGCCGGGAGAGCCCGTGCTCAGGGAGCGCTGGCTGCTCGCCGTGTGCTGCGTCGCGCAGTTCATGGTCATCCTCGACGTCAGCATCGTCAACGTCGCGCTGCCCCACATCCAGCTCGGCCTCGGCTTCTCTTCAGCCAACCTGCCGTGGGTCGTCGACGCGTATGCGATCACGTTCGCCGGCTTTTTGATGCTGGGCGGCCGGGCGGCCGACTACTTCGGCCAGCGCCGCACATTCGTGGCCGGGCTTGCGTCGTTCGCGATCGCATCGCTCGTCGGCGGGCTCGCTTCGAGCAGCGGGATGCTCGTGGGGGCGCGCGCCGCCCAGGGGCTCGCCGGGGCGTTCATGGCCGCGTGCTCCTTGGCCATCATCACGGCCTCCTTCGAGCCCGGCGCGAAGCTCAACCGCGCGATCGGGATCTGGGCGGCGACGAACGGCGTCGCCGGCGCCGCTGGAGTCCTGCTCGGCGGTGTCATCACTGAATTCCTCTCCTGGCGTTGGGTCCTTTTGATCAACCCGCCGATCGGGCTTGCGGCCGCAATCGCGGCCTACGCCGTCGTGCATGAGCGCCGCCGCGCGCAGGGCGCCCACAACTTCGATCTCGCCGGCGCGGTCACGTTGACGGTCGGCCAGATGGTGCTCGTGTACGGCATCGTCGAAGGCGACATCGCGGGGTGGGGCTCGTTGGCCGCGCTCGGTCCGATCGTCGCGGGCGTGGCGCTGCTCGCGCTGTTCAGCGTGATCGAGGACCGCTTCGCCTCGCTGCCCTTGATCCCGTTCAAAGAGCTGACGCTCGGTCTGCGCGTGGCCAACACGATCGTGCTGCTGTTCAGCGCGGCGCTGTTTCCGATGTGGTTCGTCAGCTCGCTCTATCTCCAGCAGGTGCTCGGGCTCTCACCGCTTCACACCGGGCTGATCTTCTTGCCGATGTCGCTGATGGTCGCGGTCGGCGCCTCACGCGCCGGCAGGCTCGTCAACCGCTTCGGCGTGCGTTCGGTGCTCGGCGGAGGTCTCGTGATGCTAGCCGTCGGCATGGCGTTGCTCGCGCGGATCGGGCCCGGCGGCTCGGCGATCGTCTACGTGATGATCCCCGGGCTCATCACCGCCGCGGGGATCGGCATGTCGATCGTGCCCTCTACGATCGCGGCGACCCAGGGCGCCAAGGAGGGACAGGCGGGCCTGGCGTCGGGCCTCGTGAACACTTCGCGTCAGGTCGGCGCGGGGCTCGGGCTCGCGATCCTCGTGACGCTCGCCACCCAGCACTCGACCGACCTGATCGGCTCCGGCAGCGCGGTGCCGCAGGCGCTCACCGACGGCTTTCGCCTCGCCTTCCAGATCGGCGCGGGGCTGGCGGCGACGGCGGCGCTGCTCACGTTCACGGCGCTGCCCAGACCAGCTCACGTTCAGGCGCGGGCGGGGCGGCGTCTGGGCCTTGCGTTTGGGGTGGTCGTCGCGGCGTTTGTCGCGACGAGCCTGTTCGTTCGCACGCATGGGGCCCCGATCGGCGCCTACACGAGGAGCGACACGTACCGCTACTCCTCGGCGCCCGCGCTTCATCCGCCCGTCATCCGCACCGACGTACCGACGGTCAAGGGCAAGCTCGCCCCCGGCTACATCTTCTTGGGCAGCTTCTACGAACTGAACGAACCGCCGATGGTCGGCCAGAGCGGGCCGCTGATCCTCGACAACGAGCTGCAGCCCGTCTGGTTTGCGCCGGTGCCCGAAAAGCAGGTCGCCGCCAACCTCAACCTGCAGAGCTATCACGGCAGGCCCTCGCTCGCCTGGTGGCAGGGCAACATCACCAAGAACGGCGACACGCTCTCAGGCGAAGACGTGCTGGTCGACCAGCACTACCGGACGCTTGCGAGGCTGAGGGGCGCAGGCGGCTGGATCATCACGCTGCACGAGCTGCAGATCGAAGGCGACCACGCGTGGGTGACCGCCAACAGGAACATCCCGCGCAACCTCTCGGCTTACGGCGGCGCCTACAACGGCGTCCTGATCGACTCCGCCGTGCAGGAGTACGACCTGAAGACGGGCAGGCTGCTGTACACCTGGGACGCGCTGAAGCACATCCCGCTCGGCGATTCGCGCGCGTCGCTGCCGACGAACGGCTACCCGTGGGACGCCTACCACGTCAACTCGATCGACGTGCCCGGCGACGGCACCTTCGTCGTCTCGATGCGAAACACGTGGGCGGCGTATGACGTCGACATCAACACCGGCAGGATCCAGTGGACGCTCGGCGGCAGGCATTCGAGCTTTACGCTCGGCCTCCGGGCGGCGTTCCAGTGGCAGCACGACGTGAGGGTGTACGCGGGCTCGCCGCTGATCAGCATGTTCGACGACCACTGCTGCCAGCTCACGGGGGGCGGCACGCGTGTGCCGGCAACAGGCCCATCGCGCGGTCTGCTGCTGCGCCTGGACAGGGCCACCCACACCGCGACGCTCGCCGGTCAGTTCACGCGCGGCGCCGGGTTCGACACCGACTACATGGGCAGCGTCGAGCCGCTACCCGGCGGCAACGAGTTTGTCGGCTGGGGCTCGGAACCGTACTTCTCCGAGTACGACTCCTCGGGGAGGCTGCTGCTCGACGCGGTGCTGCCGCGTCCGGATCTCAGCTACCGGGCGCGCCTGGAGCCGTGGGTCGGCCTGCCGCTCTACCCGCCATCGGGGGCGGCGCGTGTCCAGGGTGGGGCGAGCACCGTGTACGCGAGCTGGAACGGCGCGACCGAGGTCGCCTCCTGGAGGGTGCTCGCCGGGTCGGGCCCAAACGCGCTGAGAGCTGTGGCGAGCGCGAAGAGATCGGGCTTCGAGACGAGCATTCCTCTGAGGCGCGGCTACTCGACGTACAGTGTGCAGGCGCTCGACGCAGGCGGACGGGTGATAGGGACCTCACAGCCCTTCGGCACTGCGGGGTAAGCGTCACGCCCGCGGCAGCACGGCGAAGGCGATCACGGCGTAGTGCAGGGTGGCGGCCGCGATCACGAGCGCGTGAAAGACCTCGTGGTAGCCGAACACTGAAGGCGCCGGGTTGGGCCGCTCGCGCGCATAGACGAGCGCCCCGGCGCTGTAGAGGATGCCGCCGAGCGCAAGGCCGGCGACGCCGAGCCAGCCGATCGTTCCCGGCAGCTGCCCGAACACGGTCGCCGACACCCAGCCGAGCGCCAGATAGACGGCGGCGAACAACCACTTCGGCGCGTCGATCCACGCCAGCTTGAAGATCACGCCTAGGGCGGCGCCGCCCCATACAACCCACAGCACGACCCGCGAGAGCGTTCCGGACAGCGCGATGAGCGCCACCGGCGTGTAGGTGCCGGCGATCAGCACGAAGATCATCGTGTGGTCGAGCCGGCGCATCCAGCGCCGCGCCCTCGGACGCCAGGTGATGCGGTGGTAGAGGGCGCTCGTGCCGAACAGCGCGCATACGGCCGCCGCGTATATGGCGGCAGCGATTCTCGCCCTGCCCGCCGAGGCCGTGAGGATCAGCGCCACGCCGCAGCCGGCGAAGGCGAAGAACGCGTACTGATGAGAGACCCCGCGAAGGCGGGGCCTCGAGAGCGTCACGCTCGCCTGGATGTGAGACACCGACTTCGTCGGTACATCCTACGTCTTTCGCAGCTCGCGCCCCGCAGGGCCCAGGTCGGTCCGCGCGTGGCGCGCCATGTCGGTCAGGCGGCGCGTGTCCCGGGCGGCGCCGAGGATGACGGGGCGGCGGAGGACGCGGGCGCTTGCTTGCCGCTTGCCCCGGTCACGCCAACGGTCTTCGAGGTGCTGAGCACCCCTCCGGAGGCGTCGAGCGCTTGGACGGCGAACGAAGCTTCTTTGCTGGCGAGCGAAATCGCGGTCTCAAAGCCCGTGCTGGGGACGGTCGTGGCGGCTGAGAGGGTGGCCGGGGTGGGCCCGGCCAGCACGCGCCAGCTGGCCACCTGCGTCGCTCCGTTCCAGCTCGCATAGACCGTGACATGTCCCGCCGCCGGCCCGCTCTTGACGGCGATCGCGGGCGGGTAGGAGGGCGTGGCGCTCCAGGGGAAACGGTAGGCGCGGTAGGACTGGCCTGGGTAGGGGATGTGCCCGTCGAAGACGACCTGCCCTGACGGGTTGAACTCGGTGAAGTACGGTTCGGAGCCCCACCCCACGAACCAGTCCCCGTTCGGCAGCAACTGCATGTCGCCCTGGCTGCCTGCCAGCAGCGAAGGGCTGTGGACGTAGCGGTTTACGAGCGTGACGGTGCGGCGCTTCCAGTCGATGTTCAGGCGGATCGCCCTGGACTGGGAGTGCACCTTGGGGACGGCGCCGTCGTCGAACGCGGTGATCGTCCCGTCGGGCTGCCAGCGCATGTCGTGCTGCCAAGCCATGCCCGTCCCGGGCCCCCCCTTGAAGCTCGATTTCTTGCCCCCCAGGCGCCACAGCACCTGACCGGTGCTCGCGTTCACGTCGTAGGCAGCCCACGTGTTGCGCCCCGACACGAGCAGGTCGCCGTTCGGCCCCGGGCTGATCGAGTTGATGTGGAAGTAGTCCCACGGTTCGCTCGTCGAGCTCGGCAGCTTCCAGAACGAGTCCGACAGGGCGACATGGCCCCAGGCGTGCCACTCGAACATGACCAGCCCAGTCTTGACGTCGATCTCCTGGAGGACCGAGTCGAGCAGCACGCCGCTGCGCGACCCCCCGGCGGAGGAGAGGTCGGCGTCGACGGCGGTGTAGGCGGTCGTAAAGGCCGCCCCGGAGGGCGTGAGCTGGACCTCGTGTAGATCTGCGCGGTAGCCGTTGCCGCCCGTGACCTGGGCGATCTGGCGATAGCTGGAGTCATAGATCTCGTCTTCGCCGAAGCCGACCCCCAGACCCGAGATGTGGCCCTGCCACCACACGAGCGCCGGGTGTCCCTGATAGGGCTGGACGTGGAGGTCCATCGAGATGTCGTCCTTGGGCGCCGCCTTGAACCAGACGAGCCGTCCCGTCTGATCGGCGATCATCGCTCCCGGCTGCCCGTAGCCGTGGTTGAACGTGAGGAAGACGTCGCCGGCTTCGGCCTTCGGCGAGCTGAGCGTCACGCTGACCGTGCTCGGGTAGATGGATGGTTCGGAGGCGAAGCGCTGCACCGTCCCCGGCTTGGGCGCGCTCGCGGATGCGTGCGCTCGCGCCCCCTGGGCGCGCAGGCCAGTGTTGCTCTTGGTCGCGACCGAAAAGGAGCCCTGCGCCGCCGCGGCCGACCCGCTCGGCCCCAGCGAGATGTTCGCGAGTCTCGCGATCGTGAAGCTGCTCGTTACGCGGCGCGCGCCCGAGGAGGGGCCGACGAGCGCGCTGACGAGCACCTGCTCGCCCTGGATGAAGGGCTTGCTCGGCAGGAAGCTGGCGCCGGTCGCGCTCGCGTAGGACTGAAGGCGCCCCGTGTGCGATCCGCTGCGCGACCCGCGCACCGATATGTCGCGGATCTCGTTCAAAGGCACGCCCAGGAAGCTGATCTGGGTCTGCGGCGAGGCGTCGTGGGTGCCCGACAGCGGCGAGATCGCGACGCTCGGCGGGGCGCTCGCCGCGGTGTCGCCGGCGAGCGGGAGCATGGCGACAAGGACGACCCCCGCCGCCGGCGCGAGGCGTTTCATAGCGCGCTCGGCGCAGATACGCCCGCGGGCGCTGCCGCGGCGACCACAAGATCGAGCACGGCCTGTACGGCTGCGCGCACGTCGAGGTTGGGGGTCAGCTCCAGATCGGGGCGCGCAGGTGGCTCGTATGGGTCGTCGACGCCCGTCAGGCCCTGCAGCTCACCGGCGGACGCGCGCGCGTACAGGCCCTTGGGGTCGCGCTGTGCGCACAGCTCGACGGGGGTGTTGACGAAGACTTCGAAGAAGGGCAGGCCGTCGCGCTCGTGGCGCTCGCGCACCTCCCGGCGGATCGCCTCGTGGGGGGACACGAGGGCGACGATCGCGACCGAGCCGGAGTCGGCGAACAGGCGGGCGAGCTCGCCGACGCGCCGCACGTTCGCCTCGCGATCGGCCCTCGAGAAGCCGAGGTCGCCGCAGATGCCGTGGCGCAGGTTGTCGCCGTCTAGCAGGTACGCGGCCAGGCCTTGCGCGATCAGGTGCTCCTCGACCGCCGCGCCGATCGTCGACTTGCCCGAGGAGGGCAGGCCCGTCAGCCAGACCGTCGCCCCGCGCGCCTTCAGCGCCCGCCAGCGCTGCTCGCGCGAAAGCGCGCCATCCTGCCAGGTGAC
>DAHUYZ010000170.1 GCA_027306855.1 Solirubrobacterales bacterium
GTCCCGATCGTGACGTTTTCGGCGCTCGGCGAGCGGCTGTATGGGCCCGCGGCGGTCGTGTAGGGGTGGATCGAGAACCCGGCGACGGGCAGCGATTCACAGCCGCGTGAGCGCTTCTTGTACTTGGCGTTCAGGCACAGCGCTTCGCGCATGAACGCGATCGGCGAGACGGCGTCGTAGAGCTGACCCTGTTTGTAGTTCTTGAAGAACTTCGCGGTCGGCTGCGCTTCGCCGAGCAGCACCCTCGGTTTGGATATGCCGCCGGCCCGCAGTCCTTTGTAGCCGGCCTGGAAGAGGCCGCGATAGATCCACCCGGCTTCCGGCCTGCCGTTGGGGCTGAACTGCGGTCGCAGGAACTCGGGCTGGTTGGGCTCGTTCCAGATCGCCCAGGTCGTGACTTCCGAGCCGAAGTGGCGACCCACGGCGACCATGAATTCTTCGAAGTCGCGGTCGTCGGGCCGCGTGACGTACGGGTATTGCTTGTTGGAGGTGGCCCAGCGCGGGACCGGCGAGCTGACGGTGAGCAGCACCTGCCATTTCAGGCGTTTGGCTTCTGCGATCACTTCGTCGTACTCGCTCCAGTCGTACGCATTCGGGTTCGTGGCTTCGAATTCGGGCTTGGTGGCGCTGTTCGCCCCGGGCGCGATGTAGCCCCAGGTCA
>DAHUYZ010000171.1 GCA_027306855.1 Solirubrobacterales bacterium
GCTGCCGGGGTTTGCCCGAGAGCCAGAACTGAAGGCGAACCGGCTTGCGCGCCCGCTCCTGCCCAGCGAGATCGACGCCCTCGGTGACGCAGCGCCGTTCCGCACGCACGAGCGCGAGTTCGTCTATCAGCACGTCCTCCATCACCTCGCAGGTCTCGCCGGCGTGCAGGTGTACGCGGTGCTCTGGCATTGGAAGGGACCGGCGGCGCGCGGAGGGCGACGGTATCGGCTGCTGCTGGAACGCCTTCTGGAATGGGTGCTCGAAGACCCGGAGCCTGTATCGAGCATCGTGATCGACCGAGCCGGCCAGGAGCGTCACTACTGGCAGGCCATCGACACGATCAGCGCGGGCGCCGGGACGGATTGGACTGTGCGGATGTCGGCCTCGCATGAGGATCGTCTCGTGCAGCTCGCGGACCTGACGGCCTTCGCCGCCTGGCAGGCCGCCACGCCCGGCCAGAGCCATTCCAAGCCGCACATGCGCCACTGGTATCGGTTGGCCCTGGGGGACGTGTTTGCGCCGCAGGGGGACGAATATGGCCTACGGCACTTCGCTGACGAGGACGCTCGCGCGATGAGCAACTACCGCCGCCGACGCTGAGCCGCGGATACTGCCCGTAGAAACAAGCTGCCCCGGGTGTTACCCCGGGGCGTGGTC
>DAHUYZ010000172.1 GCA_027306855.1 Solirubrobacterales bacterium
GACGAAGCCGGAGAAGGACAGCAGCGCCGCGAGCACGTTCACGGTCAGCGAGAGCTCCAGCAGGGAGAGAGCCGCCAGCACGCACCCGAACGCCAGCGCCGCGGCGGGGCGCACGCGGCCAGCGGGGATCGGCCGGTTGGCGGTGCGCGCCATCTGCGCGTCGATGTCCATGTCGAACCAGTGGTTGACGGCCCCGGCGCCGCCGGCCGAGAGGTAGCCGCCCAGACAGGTCAGCGCCACCAGTCCGACGGAGGGATCGCCGGCTATGTACATCGTCGCGATCGTCGTCAGCAGCAGCAGCGACTGGACCTTGGGCTTGGTGAGCTGCGCGTAGTCGCTGAGGATCTGCCTGGCGCGCTGTGCGGGCCGGCTGGCAATCGGGTCCAGGGCGACGGCGGGGATGCCCGCAGGGGAGACAGAGGGCTCGCTCATGCGCGCCTCCCCGACCGATCAGCAGCTTCCCGCAACATGTCTGCTGCGACCATATCGCAGAGGCGCCCCACCGATCCAGGTGAGGCGCTCTGGAGTGGTCGCAAAGCCCAACTCAGAGGCTGGACGCGGCGGCCTCGCCGGAGCCCGCCGGCACCGGCACCTGCTCGATCCGCTGGCCGGTCCGCCGTTCGATCTCCCGACGGAAGTCCTTCATCGGTTC
>DAHUYZ010000173.1 GCA_027306855.1 Solirubrobacterales bacterium
GAGCGTGAGCGGCACTTCGGCTCCGTAGCGCTCGGCGGCGGCGAACGGGGTCAGGGCGTCCACGTCGTTGAGGGTCGCCGGCAGCTCGATCCCGTGTTCCTGCGCGAACTCCCTGAGCTCCTTGAGGCTGTGTATGAAGGGGAACTCGGTTTCCATGTATGCGAGCACGGCCGTGATCGCCTTCTCGACAGCCTGCTGAGCGTGCAGGCCGATGCCGGCGTCCGGTGACGCCTTCGACCGGCAGCAGCGAGCGGGCCATCATCGCTTCTGACGATGACGTCGGCGTACACGCCTCGCGGGCGCGTAATCCTAGGTATCGAAACGAATGGCGGGGGCAGGATTCGAACCTGCGAAGGCAGAGCCAACGCGTTTACAGCGCGTCCCCTTTGACCGCTCGGGAACCCCGCCGCCGTGGGTCGCAGTCTAGCCTGCGGGGCGCTCGCGCGGCGCGCGGAGGGACATCCGCCGCGCCACGCGGGTCACGCCGCGCCGCGCGGGTCACGCCGCGGTGCGCGGCGGGCCCGGCAGCCCCGCTCCCTTGGACGCCGGCGCGACGCCCCCAGGCGCCGCGCCGCCCATCGTCCCAACCCCCGCCTCAGCAGGCCTCGCGCAGAGGCTGCGCCTCGGGCAGCGTCTGCAGCTTCTTC
>DAHUYZ010000174.1:0-372 GCA_027306855.1 Solirubrobacterales bacterium
CGACGCTGCCCGCAAGCAGCGCGTCGAGACCCAGCTCGCGCGCCAGAGCGACCACCCGCTCTCCCGCGCCCGGCCGGCAGTAGACCGCGAAGCCCGCGCCCCTGTTGAACGTGGAGTGCGCCGCCTCGGCGTCCAGGCCAGCTTGCTGCACCAGGAAGGAGAGCACCTCCGGCACCGGCGGCAGCTCGCTGACCCTGTAGCGAAGCTGCGCCGGCGGCCGCATCAGCTTCAGCAGGCCGTGGCCGGTGATGTGGCTGAGGTAGACCACGGGCACATGCTCCCGCAGCAGCGCCTGCACCAGCGGGACGTAGATGATCGACGGCGCAAGCAACGCCTCCCCGAAGCTCGCGCCGCTGGGCAGCTTTGTCGCAT
>DAHUYZ010000174.1:382-646 GCA_027306855.1 Solirubrobacterales bacterium
GCAGGCCGCTGGCGGCGACCAGGACGATCTCGTCGCCGGGCGCAAGATCGGCGCCGAGGATCGGCGAGCAGCCCTCGGGGACCGCGCCCACCGCCGAGCCGGCGAGCTCGATGTCGGGCTCGGCCAGCAGGCCCGGCAGCGAGGGGGACTCTCCCGCGCCCCACGTGCAGCCGGCGGCCTCGCAGGCCTGCTGCCATCCGCGCAGCAGCGAGGCGCCCCGCGTGCCCTGTCCGTACCACTCCGAGGCGCCCGTGGCGAAGTAGG
>DAHUYZ010000175.1 GCA_027306855.1 Solirubrobacterales bacterium
TGGCGGAGAAGAGCTGCACCAGGCGCTCCTCCAGCGCGGCGGGGGCGGCCCCCATCGCCTGCAGCACCTGGTAGGTGAGCGGCCCTTCCGGGGAGTCCTTGACCGCGTCCATCCGGCTTTTGACCAGCGCCAGGCGCCGCTTGCGGGCGCGCTCGGCGACCGGCAGCGCCAGGAAGACGAGCCCGAAGCGGTTGCCGAGCTCCGGCGGCGGCGGCTCGCCGGCCGGACGCAGGTTGAACGGCACGATCGCGGTCATGCGCGGCACGTCGGCGCGTCCGCCGTGCAGCGATCGCATCGCGCCTGCGACGGCCGCCAGCAGCACGTCGTTGACGGTCGCGCGGTGCTGGTGCGCGATCGCCTTGACGAGGTCGAGGTCGATCGTGGGCGACCACCCCACTCTCCTTGCGCCGCTGAGGCTCGTGCCGCCGGACTCGGAGGGCAGCAGCAGCAGCTTGGCGAACGTCTCGACCTCGCGCACGCTGGTCTGCGCCAGGCGGGCCAGCCGCCGCGGGTGCAGCGCCGCCTCCGCGCCCTGGTGCGCCAGCGCGGAGATCTGATGGGTCAGGCCGTCGCTCGGCACGTGCGGCTCACCTGCCTCGTGCGCGACCCGCAGCGGCCGCGTGTGCTGCTCGTCGGGGTCGTCG
>DAHUYZ010000176.1 GCA_027306855.1 Solirubrobacterales bacterium
CAGGACAAGCCGGTCGTGCTGGAGTCGATGACGTTCCCGGCGCCGGTGATCAACGTGGCCATCGAGCCGAAGACCAAGAGTGACCAGGAGAAGCTGGGCACCGCGATCCAGCGGCTCGCCGAGGAGGACCCGACCTTCCAGGTCAGGACCGACGAGGAGACCGGCCAGACGATCATCTCCGGCATGGGCGAACTGCACCTGGAGGTGCTGGTCGACCGGATGCGCCGCGAGTTCAAGGTCGAGGCGAACATCGGCCGCCCGCAGGTCGCCTACCGCGAGACGGTCCGGCGCAAGGTCGAGAAGGTCGAGTACACGCACAAGAAGCAGACCGGCGGCTCCGGCCAGTACGGTCGCGTGCTCATCAACCTCGAGCCCACCGGCGGCGACGGCGGCGGGTACGAGTTCGAGAACAAGGTAACCGGAGGCCGGATCCCCAGGGAGTACATCCCCTCGGTAGACGCCGGCTGCCAGGAGGCCGCCGAGTTCGGCGTGCTGGCCGGCTACCCGATGGTCGACCTGAAGGTGACGCTGATCGACGGCGCCTACCACGAGGTCGACTCGTCAGAGCTCGCCTTCAAGATCGCCGGTTCGATGGCGTTCAAGAAGGCGGCCGCCCAGGCGGACCCCGCGCTGCTCGAGCC
>DAHUYZ010000177.1 GCA_027306855.1 Solirubrobacterales bacterium
GGCTCGATCGCCAGCACCATCCCCTCGCGCAGCAGCGGACCGCGGCCCGCCCGCCCGTAGTTGGGCACCTGTGGGTCCTCGTGCATGTCGCGCCCCACGCCGTGTCCCACCAGCGAGCGCACGATCGAGAGCCCGTCGCGCTCGGCGACCTGCTGGATCGCGTGGGACACGTCTCCGACTCGGTTGCCCGGCTCGCACTGCTCCACGCCCGCCATCAGCGAGCGCCTGGTCGCCTCCAGCAGCCGCTGCGCGTCCGGCGAGATCCTCCCCACCGGGAAGGTGCGGGCGGCGTCGGCGACCCAGCCGTCGAGCGTGACGCCCACGTCGATCGAGATCACGTCCCCGTCGGAGAGCTTGTAGCGACCGGGGATGCCGTGCACGACCATCGCGTTGGGGGAGGCGCAGATCGAGCCCGGGAACCCCCTGTACCCCTTGAAGGTCGGCATCGCCCCCCGGGAGCGGATGAAGCGCTCGGCCGCGGCATCGAGCTGCGCGGTGGTGACGCCCGGCTTGACCATCCCCTCCAGCATCCGCAGCGTGGCGACGAGCACCGCGCCGGCGGCGGCCATCTTCTCGATCTCCTCGGGGCTCTTCCTGACGATCACTTGCTGAGCTTAGCCATTGGCGTTGGGCGCGA
>DAHUYZ010000178.1 GCA_027306855.1 Solirubrobacterales bacterium
GGGCCTGGAGATCGGGTGGACCCTCGGCGCCGTGGCGATCGTGATCATCCTCGCCGTGGCGACGCTGCTGAAGCTCGGCTCGATCCGCAACCCGCCGAACTCGGGCGCCGAAGCCGCCGCCAGCACCACCAGCGTCAGCGGCGCCCTCTACGCGGAAACCGAACGCAAACTTCCGCCGAACAAGAAAGCGCTCGAAATCGAAGTGATCGGCCGTCAGTACATCTGGCAGTACGTCTACCCCGGCGGCGCGAAGAACGGCCTCGGCGCTCCCTACTCCTACGAGCAGATGGTCGTCCCCACGCACACCACGGTCCTGCTCAAGGCGGTCTCCATGGACGTCGTCCACTCCTGGTGGATACCGGAACTGGGCGGCAAGATCCAGGTGGTGCCCGGCTACGCCAACTTCACGTGGTTCAAGATCGAAAAACCGGGCCTCTATCGCGGCCAGTGCGCGAACATCTGCGGCCAGGGCCACGCGCGCATGATCGCCTCGGTGCGAGCCGTGCCGCCGGCGCAGTACGAAGAATGGATCGCCAAACGGACGCAGGAAATCTCCGAAGCCAACGTCGAAGCGGCCACGCAGCGCAGCAAGCTCGAAGCCGGCTCCGGAACCGGACGCGTCCTGAACCCCT
>DAHUYZ010000179.1:0-303 GCA_027306855.1 Solirubrobacterales bacterium
CCAACGGCGAGCGCTACAACATGGTGGTGGACATCTGGTCGCGCGCCAACGACCAGGTTGCCAAGGCCATGATGGAGAAGCTCGGCAGCGAAGAGGCGGTCGACGCCCGGGGCGCGAAGCATCGGCAGAAGTCGTTCAACTCGATCTTCATGATGGCCGACTCCGGAGCGCGCGGCTCCGCGGCGCAGATCCGCCAGCTCGCCGGCATGCGCGGCCTGATGGCCAAGCCGGACGGCTCGATCATCGAGACGCCGATCACCGCCAATTTCCGCGAAGGGCTGAACGTACTGCAGTACTTCATCT
>DAHUYZ010000179.1:313-623 GCA_027306855.1 Solirubrobacterales bacterium
CGGCGCGCGCAAGGGCCTGGCGGATACCGCCTTGAAGACCGCGAACTCGGGTTACCTGACCCGGCGCCTGGTGGACGTCGCCCAGGACCTGGTGGTGAAGGAAGAGGATTGCGGCAACACCGGCGGCCTGTCGATGGCGCCGCTGGTGGAAGGCGGCGACGTGGTCGAAGGCCTGGGCGAGCGGGTACTCGGACGCGTGACCGCTACCGAAGTGCTGAAGCCGGGCAGGGAAGAGGTGCTGGTCGAGGCCGGCACGCTGCTCGATGAGCAGTTGGTACGCCTGCTGGAGCAGGAGGGCGTCGATCAGATC
>DAHUYZ010000017.1 GCA_027306855.1 Solirubrobacterales bacterium
GGCGCCGGTCCTTGGAGCGCGATCGCGCTCGGCCGTGGCGGGCGCCCGCACGGGATGCTGCTCGTAGCCGCCGAGCAGGAGGACGAGCTGCGCGCCTTCTGCAACCTCGTATCGCGCAGAGCGCCCCACCGCAGCGAGATCGCGTGGGCGCTCGCTCGCTTTGAGATGGGCTGTGAGCGTGAGAGTGAGTACGAGGCGGTCAGCGACAACCTGCTCGCGCTGCGCGCCCTGCTGGGCGGCCCCTCGGAGCTCGAGCCGGACGGCTCACTCGACGGGGTGCTCGCCGGTCGCCTGGCCGCGCTCTGCGCGACGCCCGAGAATCGTGCTTCCCTGGCCGAGCGCACGCTCGCAGCGATCACCCTGGAGCGCGAGGCGATCGAAGGGAGGGCCGTCGAACGGGCCGGCAGGCTTGCGCTGGCCCGCGATCTTTCGGATCATCTGCGCGCGCTCTTGCGCGACGTGATCTGCGGACACCTACCTTCGGACCTCGTTACGCTCGCGGACGAGCTGCTGCTCTCCGGGGAGCGCCTCGACGAGCAGGCGGTCGGCGAGGTTGGCGAGGCCGGCGAGATCCTGAACCTCGCCGTCTAGATCCGGCACGATCACGGGGCTGCGCTCCCCAACCGTTTCGCACAGCCGCTTCACACTGTCATGGTCGCGCCGCGCGAGCACGTCGAAGTCAGCGAGGTTGGCGGCAAGCTTGGCGGCCAGCTCCTCACCGAACGTGGTCGCCAGGACCGTCCTGGTCTGCTCGGGCGTGTAGTTGTCGAGGCTGCTCTCGTGGACGCGGTTGACGATCAGCCCATCGAACGGCATCCCGGCCTGCGCAAGCCTTCCGAAGAAGAAGCTCGCCTCCTGCGCCGGCTCTCGCTCGGGAGAGGTCACGATCAAGAAGCTCGTCGCAGGGTCGCGCAGCAGCTCCTTAACGCCTCGGGCCCGCTCACGGAAGCCGTCGATCAGCCCGCTCAGCGATCCAAAGAAGCCGGACAGCTCGCCGAGCATGTTGATCCCCGTCAGCCTGGCGAAGACCGACAGCGCAAGACCCGCGCTTCGCCCGATCAGCCCGCGGGCGAAGCCCCCGGGCGAAAGAAACACGCGCAGCGCCCTGCCCTCCAGGAAATTGGTCAGACGGTCCGGAGCGTCGAGGAAGTCGAGCGCGTCGCGCGAGGGCGGCGTGTCGAGCACGATCGCGTCGAACGCGCCTTCGCGGTGCAGCTCGAACAGCTTTGAGACGGCCGTGAACTCCTGCGAGCCGGCCACGGCCGAGGAGAGCTCTTTGTAGATGCGATTGTCGAAGATCTCCTCGCTCGTGTGGCGGTCCGGCGAGAGGCGCTCGATCAACGCGTCGAACGTGCCCTTGGAGTCGAGCATCATCACCCACAGCTCGCCGCCCAGCTCGATCCCCTGCTCGGCCAGCGTCTCGGCAGCGATGCGGTGCGGGTCGCCCGAGAGGCTCGTCAAGCCGAGCGCCGTCGCGAGTCGCTTGGCCGGGTCGATGCTGACGACGAGTGCCTTGCGTCCCTCCCGCGCAAGGCCGAGCGCGAGCGCCGCTGAGACGGTCGTCTTGCCGACGCCGCCCGCGCCGACACACACGCAGATCCGCTTGCCTTGCAGGCGCTTACTCAGCGAAGACGTGCGGGGCGGGCTCGGCGATCGCGAACTGGGCACGCCTTGATTGTATGAGCTACCGCGAAAGGCCCGCCGGCGCCTCCATTTGCGCGAGTCCGCAAAGCAGGAATCGCGCCGGTGCCTGCGAATACCCACCGCGAGACCTTTCCAGCGCTCACAAACCGACCACCGGAGCCTGCCGTGACTGCACGCGCCAAGGTCATCGCGTTCGCCAATCAGAAGGGCGGGGTGGCCAAGACAACGACGACTCTCAACCTCGCCGCCGCGTTTGCCGAGGAGGGCCACCGCGTGCTGTGCGTCGACATGGACCCCCAGGGCAACCTGACGATGTCCCAAGGGATCGATCCCGACACGCTCGAGTGCTCGATGTACGACGTGCTGATCCAGCGAGCCACGATCAGGGAGGTGATCCGCAAACGCGAGATCGACGTCGCGTGCGCCTCCATCGACCTGGCGGGCGCGGAGATCGCAATGTCGACGATGATAGGGCGCGAGCGTTCCCTGCAGAAGGCGTTCGAGCCGATCAGGGAGGACTACGACTTCATCTGCATCGACACCCCGCCGAGCCTCGGCCTTCTGACGATCAACGCTCTTACCGCCGCCGACAAGGTTATTGTCCCTGTGCAGTGCGAGTACCTGTCGATGCGTGGTCTGATCCAGCTCCAGAACACCCTGGCGATGATTCGTGAGAACCTCAATCCCGATGTCGACATCGAGGGTATCCTCCCGACGTTGGTCGACTCTCGCACGATCCACGCCAAGGAGGCGATCGAGATCCTCGAGGAGAACTTCGGGGACAGGGTCTTCGCGTCGCGCATCCGCAAGACCGTTCGCTTCGCCGAGGCGCCCGTCAAGGGGATGTCCGTGCTCAAGTACGAGCCCGAGGGTGTGGCCGCCCAGTCCTATCGTCAGCTTGCCCAAGAGGTGCTCGCGCATGGCCGCGCCTGAGCGCCCAGCAAGGGTTGACCAGGCAGGCTCAGCAGGTGCCGGACAGGCAGGGGAGGGCTGATGAGTAATCCGAAACGTGCCAGCATGCGGGAAGGCCCGCTCGCGGCGCTGTTCCGCAAGACCGAAGAGCTGGACAAGGACGAGCGCACAACGGACAAGCGCACGACAGCAAAGGGGCCCGAGTCGAGCGCGCCCCACCCCTCGCTGGGGGCCTCCGCGCAGGAGGGCCAAGAGAGCGCCGTGGTTCCCAACCCGAAGGAGCGGTTGCGCCAGGCATTCTCGTCGGAGATTCCCGAGAGCCTGATGGACCGCCCCGAGCCGGTCACGCCCGCGGCCGTTCGTCCATCTCTAGACGCGCGCGTGAGCGAGGAGCCGCGACTGTTCGCCCAAGCTACGCCCGTCGGCCAGCCCGTCATCAGGGTCGTCGGGGTCGGCGGCGCGGGCACGAACGCCGTTAACCGCATGGTCGAGGCCGAAGTCGAGGGAGTCGAGTTCCTGGCCGTCAACACGGACCTGCAGTCGCTGCAGCAATCGACAGCCGACATAACGCTTCACATCGGTGCGGAGCTGACGAAAGGGCTCGGCTCGGGCTCTGACCCGAGCGTCGGCAGGCAGGCCGCGATGGACGACTACGACCGTGTCAAGGCGCTGCTGAAGGGCTCGGACATGATCTTCATCGCCGCCGGCTCAGGCGGCGGGACCGGCACAGGCGCGGCGCCGGTCGTGGCCCGCATCGCACGCGAAGTGGGAGCGCTCACGGTCGCGATTGTCACAAAGCCGTTCGGCTTCGAGGGCTCGCGTCGCGCCGGCCAGGCGCAGCTCGGCGTGGAGACGCTCGGCGAGGAGGTCGACACGCTGATCGTCGTGCCCAACGACAGGCTGTTGTCGGTGCTCGACAAGCAGACCGCGATGGTCGAGGCGTTCAGGGTAGCCGACGACGTCCTGCGCCAAGGCGTGCAGGGCATCTCAGACTTGGTCACACTCCCTGGGCTCATCAACCTCGACTTCGCCGACGTGCGCACGATCATGTCCGGCGCAGGCAACGCACTGCTGGGGATCGGCATGGGCTTCGGCGAGAACCGCGCTTCCGACGCCGCGATGCAGGCCGTCGCCTCGCCGCTGCTGGAGACCTCGATGGACGGGGCACGCTCGATTCTGCTGTCGATCACGGGCGGGCGTGACCTGTCGCTGTGGGAGGTCAACGAGGCCGCCAAGGCAGTATCGGCGGCCGCGCACTCGGAGGCGAACATCATCTTCGGCGCGATGCTCGACGAGAAGCTCGACGATCAGGTGTGGGTGACGGTCGTCGCGACGGGCTATGGCGGCAAGGCAGGGCGCCAGAGCGGCGACCTCGGCCTGCGCGAGCCTGCGGGCGAACCTAGGATCAAGCGCACCGGCGCCTCCTCGCGGGATGGACGAGGCGAGCGAAGCCTCTCCGTCCGGGACATGGACGTTCCTGAGTTCATCCCCAACTTCTGAGTACCGTCCACAACCTGCGTTTTCGGAGGCTTGCGTCCTTCCGGCCTCCGCCCCTCCGGGATCCGCTGCCGCTCGTACGGCTTCCCTGGCGTACGGTCTCCTTGGCTTGCTCTGCCGAAGACGCTGAGCAAGCCTTCGGGTTACTCGCGTGGCGCGGCCAGTCGCTGTGTGCTATTCGCTGAGCGTATGACGAGCACCTCGAGCAAGGGCGTTGTGGCGGCCGGGCATCCGTTGACGGCGCAGGCCGGAGCGAGGGTCCTGCGCGAAGGGGGCAACGCGGTCGATGCGGCGCTCGGGGCGATGCTCACCTCATTCGTGGCCGAGCCCCTGCTGACAGGGCTGGGGGCGGGCGGCTACATGATCGTGGCAGGGGCCGGCGAGGAGCCGGTGCTGCTCGACTTCTTCGTACAGGCGCCCGCTCGCGCACAGGATGGCAGCGCGGCCGAGCTCGAAGCGGTCGACGTGTCGTTTGGGGATGCTGTGCAGGTCTTCTATATAGGGCCCGCCTCCTGCGGGGTGTACGGGACGCCTGCGGGCGTCTGCGAGGCGGCGAAGCGCTGGGGGACGATCGGCCTGGCAGAGCTCGCCGCGCCCGCCGCAGCGCTGGCCCGCGAGGGGGTCGTGCTGAACGCCGAGCAGGCCTATGTTGCGGAGATCCTTGGCGATCTGCTCCGTTCGACGTCGGAGTGCGCGGCGCTGTGGGCGCCGGAGGGAGCTATTTTGCGCGAGGGTGAGCTGCTGCGCAACAATGAGCTTGGCGACGCCTTGGAGCGTCTTGGAGCCGAAGGCGCCGATCCTTTCTACACCGGCGATCTCGCGGGCGCTGTCTGCGAGTGGCTGGCCGAGCGCGGCGGCTCGATCAGCGAAGCGCAGCTCGAGGGCTATCGCGCGATCGAGCGGGAGCCCTTGCGGGTGCGTTATCGCGACCGTGAGGTGCTGACCAACCCACCGCCGTCGGCGGGCGGCACGCTGCTCGCCTACTCGCTGGCCCTGCTTGCGGCTCAGCCGGCGCCGCCTTCGTTGAAGGCTGTGATCAGCGCGATGGAAGCCGCCCAGGCCGAGCGTACGCCCGAGTTCTTGGAGGGCCTGAGCGAGGATGGCTTTCTGGAGCGTTTTCGCGCGTCAAAGCTGGGCTCGACCACCCACATCTCGGTGCTCGACTCCGAAGGGCGCGCCTGTGGCGTGACGTGCACCAACGGCGAGGGCTCGGGCGTGGTCGTGCCCGGCACGGGCATCCACCTAAACAATGTCATGGGCGAGGAGGATCTCAGCCCGCTCGGCTTTCACCGCCATCCCGCCGGCCGGCGCATGCCGAGCATGATGGCCCCCTCGATCGTGATGCTGGCCGGAGAGGTGGAGCTCGTGCTCGGCAGCGCCGGCTCCAACCGCATCCGCTCCGCGCTGTTACAGACGATCGTCGGCGTGGTGGACCACGGCCTGAGCGCTGTCGAGGCGGTGGGTGCGCCGCGCGCGCACTTCGAGGAGGGGATCGTATATCACGAGCCTGGCATCGAGCTGGGGGACCTGCTCGGGGAGCCTGCGAAGGAGCGCGAGGTCGTGCGCTTCCATGGGCTCAACCTGTTCTTCGGCGGCGTGCAGGCGGTACAGCGCCGAGACGGCGAGCTGATCGGGGCCGGCGACCCGCGCCGCGGCGGCGTGGCGGTTGTGGCGTGAGGTTCGTGCTCACGGCAGCCGTGGGTTGCCTCGTGCTCACCGCGTGTGGCTGTGGCGGTATCGTGTCCCCCGATCTGTTCGTCGTCAACCGCACCGGCAGCACGCCCGGCGCGAAGCTCACCCTGCTGGTCAACGAAGAAGGGGTGGTGCACTGCAACGGCGGGCCGCCGCTGCATCTGAGCGACCCGCAGATCATCGAAGCGCGGACCATCCAGGAAGACCTGCAGAAGCCCGCGGCCTCGCACCTCTCGCTGCCGGCGGTCCCCGGCTCGGTGCTCAGCTACTACGTGCGCGACGAAAACGGGAGCGTGCGCTTCAGCGACAACTCACCCGGCCAGCCCGCCGTCACGCGCAAGCTCGCGCTGTTCGTGCTCAGCGTCGCGCAAAGCGTCTGCAAGCTGCCCCAGCAGGGCGCCTGATCAGCCGAGGTAGACCTTTCCGTTGGCCTGGGCCCGTGTCTGGGCGCGCTCGGCCAGCTCGAGCTGCTTGATCGCGGCCCTGAACAGCAACGTCAGCAGGCGCAGGCGGGCGTTCTCTGAGCGCAGCTCCAAGAGCTCCTGCTTGGCGTCGGTCCCGAAGTCGACGGTCGCCGCCATGTCATAAGCGCTCATCTCGGAGAGCTCCTGCTCGCCGAGCGTACGGTCGGTCGCCTGCTCGAGCAGCTCCGCATAGAGGGTGTGGGCGGCCTGCGCCGTCTCGGGGTCGATCGGCTCGTCGCGCTCGTCCAAGAACTCGACGACGCCGGCCGGATAAGGGAGGTAGTCCTGGCGCTCGAGCAGTCGAAAGACGCGCGTTCCGCGCACCAGCACGGTCAGCCGGCCGTCGTCCATCCGCTCGAGCACCCGATCGATCTCGCACGCGCAGCCGACCGGCTTGAGCTCCGCCTCGGACAGCCACACGATCCCGAACTCGTCGTGGCGCTGCAGGCACCGTTCGATCATCGTCTTGTAGCGCTCCTCGAAGACGTGCAAGGGAACGTTCTCGCTGGGCAGCGCGACGATCCCGAGCGGGAACAACGGAAAGCCTTTCAGGCGCGAGTCGCCCACAACAGAAACAGTTTATGGCGGGCGGTCGCCGCCGCCCGCTCTGTGATTAGACTCTCGCGGATGGAGAACGACGTGGTCAAGCGCCTCATGTGGTCGGGCTTGCTTGCTCTCGTTGGGGCGCTCGCGAGCATGGTCAGCCAGCGCGCCGCCGCCTATGCGTGGCGCAGGGCGTTCGACGAGGAGCCGCCCGAGTGAGCGCCGAGCGCTCTGGCGAGGAGCCAAGCCGGCAGGGACTCGCCTCGGCGATAGCGGAGGTTTCCGAGCGGGCGACGCTCTTGATACGCGAGGAGATCGAGCTCGCCAAGACCGAGATCACGGAGAAGACCACGAGGCTCGCCAAGGGCGCCGTCGTCGGGGTGCTCGCCGGGGTGTTCTTCCTGACAGCCCTGTTCTTCGTGCTGATAGGGCTCGCCTGGCTGCTCTATTTCGAGCTGCCGATCGGCAACCAGTTCACGTACTTCTGGGGCTTCTTCGCGATGGCGCTGATTCTCGTCGTGCTCGGCGTGATCGCAGGCCTGCTCGCTGCAAAGGCCGTCAAGTCGGGCGCTCCGCCCGTCCCGGAGATGGCGCTCGCCGAGGCTCGCAAGATCCGTGAGACGGTGAGCGGGGAGAGCGCGAGCCGGCCGGATTCGTCGTCGGCGATCACCCAGGACTTCGCGGCGGTTGCGGTCGAGCCGCCGCTGCCACCACCCCAGGCGCCCGTCGAAGGGCAGTCGGAGCCGTCGAACGCAAACGAGGAAGGCAGCCTTGGAAGGGAGGGTGGCGATGGCCCGACGCTCGGCCGCTGAGATCCGCAGCTCGATTGAGGCAAACCGCGCGGAGCTCGCCGTCTCGCTCGATCGACTCCACAACGAAGTCGCGCGCGTGACCGACTGGCGCGGCCAGCTCGAGCGTCATCGGCGCGAGGTTGCGATCGGCACGGGGGCCGTCGCGCTGCTGCTGCTCGCTCGTCGCCGCAGGCGGCGCAAACGCGGCTGGTAGCGGCTTCTCAGGCCAGCAGCGAGCGTGGGATCGCGCCGACGCCGAGTAAGCCTGGGCCGGTGTAGGTGCCGATCACAGGCCCGACCTCCGAGGTGAAGACGGGCTCACAGCCGAAGACCTCGCGGCAGCGGTCGATGAGGCGCTCGGCCTGGTCGGTGGCCTGGATGTGCTGCACCACCCAGCCGTCAGCGCCAGAGTCGTGCAGCTCCTGCGCGTACTGGACCATACGCTCGAACGCGCGCCTCGAGGTGCGAACGCGCTCGACCGGCGTGATCTCGTACTCGAGCGAGAGGATCGGCTTGATCTTCAGCGTGCTGCCGATCCAGGCCTGCGCCTTGCCGACGCGACCGCCGCGGCGCAGGTACTCGAGCGTGTCGATGCAGAACCAGATTTTCAGCGCTTTGCGGGCATCGCGAACCCGTTGCTCGACCGTCTGGCGGTCTGCGACCGGCGCGGGCAGCGCCGCCGCCGCGGCGGCGAGCAGTAGGAGGCCTGTGCCGCCGCATGCCGTTTCGCCGTCGATCACTTCGACGCGCTCGCCGAGCCCGCGCTCGGCCAAGAGCCTCTGTGCCTGGTGTGCAGACTCGCTCGTGCCTGAGATGCCGCCGGCGAGGTGCACCGAGACGATGTCCTTGCCCTCGTGCAGCAGAGGCTCCCAGACGGCGAGGAAGTCGCCGATCGAAGGCTGTGAGGTGGTCGGCACGTTGGGGTCCTTGCGCAGGCGCTCATAGAACGCGTCGAACCCGTCGAGCTCGCTCTCGCGCAGCCGCTCTCCTTGCCAGCCGAAGTACAGGCTGACCTGGTGTATCCCTTCGCGGTCCGCGAGCTCGCGGGGAAGGTAGTTGGTGGTGTCGGATACGACCGCTACAGAGGACATGCGGCGCGCAAGACCCTAGCGCACCTACCCGAGGCGATTCTCGATCTGGGCGAAACCGTTCGCCTGCGCAGCCGGGCTCGGCTCCGGCGCCGAGCTGTCGCTGCTCTGCTGCACCCCAAGCGTCTGGGCCAGCTCGCCAGACTCGTACATCTCACAGACGATGTCGCAGCCGCCGATCAGATCGCCGCTATGGAACAGCTGGGGGATCGTCGGCCAGCCCGAGATCGCTGAGAGCTCCTGGCGGATGCGCGGGTCGGGGAGGATGTCGACGGCCGCGAACGGAGCGTCGAGCGCCTGCAGCATCGCGACGGTGCGCGCCGAGAAGCCGCACGCGGGCGCCTCGGGCGTGCCCTTCATAAACAGGATCGTTTCGTGCTCGGCGATCGCCTCGCTGATCGCGTCGCGGATCGGGTTGGTCTCGCTCTCAGACATTGACTGCTCCTGGTTCGGCATCGTTTGCGGGGGCCGCTTCGGTTCGTAGGGACAGCGCGTGGATGGGGCCTCCGATCTCATCGCCAAAGACCTCGTAGACGAGCTTGTGCTGCTCGATGCGGCTGAGACCGGCGAACGCCGACGCAATGACGATGGCGCGGAAGTGGTCTCCGGTGCCGGTGTAGTCCTCGACTTCGGCCTGCGCTCCTGGAATGGAGGTCTCTATGCGCTGCTTCAGATCCTCTGCGGTGGGCATAGTCATCTCAGGTTAGCCCAACAGACCCCTCGCTATACTTTCGAAAGCGATGATCTCGATCACTGACAAGGGTGCGGAGAAGGTCCACGAGTTCTTGAGCGCCCAACAGGCGGACGTCAGCCTTGCGGGGCTGCGGGTCGGGGTGCGCGGTGGGGGCTGCTCGGGTTTTCAGTACCAGCTCGCCTTCGACGAGCGGCGCGACTCGGACGTCGTGTTCGAGAGCCACGGCCTTCAGTTGCTCGTCGATCGCGCGGCGCTGCAGTACGTCGACGGCTCGATGATCGACTACCAGGAAAGCCTTCAGGGCGCGGGCTTCAAGGTCGAGAACCCCAACGTGGTCGCCGCTTGTGGCTGCGGGTCCTCGTTCAGAGTGGCCGAGGAAGAGCAAGTCTCAGCCGTCTGACGACACGTCCGATGAAGAGGGCCTCGGCCATCTGACGTCCGAGGGCCAAGCAGGTCAAGGACGCAACGAGCGAAGTGTGCCGGCGCACATGAGCGAGTGAGGACGCAGAGATGCGCCGGTCCTCGGACGTCAGGCGGGCCGCCACGAGGGCGGCCCGCCTTGGTGGGCCCGGTATCTGTTGCTCGGACAGATAGAGCGGGCTTGCGCGCGCGTTCCCGTCAGTGCGCGGGCACCGGGGCTCCGTGCTCGTGGCGCTTGCGCCAGACCACGAAGACGCTCTGCGGGTTGCGCAATGCGCCGGCCGCGGTGAGGATCGCGAAGCCGATCCCCGCAAGCAGCAGGGCGATGCCGACGACCACGCCGAACAGCGCCATCTGTTCGCCCATGTAGGAGGCGTTCAGGGCGGTCGACAGGGCGGTCTCGGTCACCCATACGTTACGCGCGGGGTTTTCGGCGGGCTTGCCTTTTTCCGTCAGCGCCGCCGATGCTTCGTTGGTTCCCTGCCCGTTCGCGCTCGCGTAGCGAGGCATCTGCGAGTAGGTCTTGCCGCCGGTCTGCTCGAGCGCGTGGATGCGCATGTACGTCGCGAAGCACCGCGCTGTGCTGCCGTTGTCAACGGCCTTGTTGGCGGCTATGCACGTCGGCAGTTCCAGCGACGCCGTGTTCAGCCCTGCCTTCTGCGCCTCGGCTGCGATTGCGCTCGGCGTCATGTCGGGCGTGCCCGTCACCGCCTGCTGTTTCAGAGCGGTCTGGACTTCGCTGCGTCCGTTCAATCCGATCACGATCGCCGCGACGCCGAATCCGATCAGCACAACCGCGGCAAGCGCTCCTCCGAGCTCCAGATACTTCCGCATGACGACTCCTTCCAGTCCAGGTCGAGCTTGTGCCGACCTTTGCCGTCGAGTTTCGTCTTGGCACATGCCCGCCGCATCCGTGCGGTCCCCGCGCACTTTCGTCCGCACATATCCAGACAGAAAGCGTAGTTTCCCGTATTGACCTTTTAAAACGGAGACGACACATTCCATATACGAATGGCTAGATGACGAGCCCCGCATGGTTCGCGACGATGGGCGGCGGAGGCTCGGCCGCGCGAAGGGTCGTCGAGGAGCGCTCCTACGGCTCGTTCTGAAGCGAGCGCCACAGATACCGGCACGCGAGCGTGCGGTGGGGGCGCCACCGCTCTCCCAAACGTTCGATCGTCTCGGCGTCGGGCAGCTCTTCCAGCGCATAGGCTCGTTCGATCGCGCGGCGGATCCCGAGATCGCCGACCGCCAGCACGTCGGGCCGCTCCAGCTGGAACATGAGGAACATGTGGGCCGTCCACTCTCCGAGGCCCTTCACGGCGACGAGCTCCGCGATGACCTGCTCGTCCTCCAGCTCGTCGAGCACCGCCAGCTCGAGCTCGCCTGAGAGGACATGCTCGGCCAGCGAGCGCAGATAGGCGACCTTCGCGCGCGACAGCCCGACAGCCGTACGCAGCTCTTCGGGCTCCTCGCCCAGCACCTGCTCGGGCGTGGGTGGGCGGCCGTCGTAGCGGTCGAGCAGGCGCCCATAGATCGAGCGCGCGGCCGTCACCGAGAGTTGCTGTCCGACGATCGCCCGCAGCAGCGCGCCATAGTGGTCGTCGCGCTCGGGCCTTCCGTCGCGTGGGTCCGGCAAGGGACCACATGCATCGATCAGCGCGCCAAGCGTCGGGTCGCCGGCGCGCAGCATCTCGATCGCCCGCCGGGTTGCTTGACTCACTGCGTCAGGACCGCGCGAGCGCCGCGATCGGCTCGCCGTCGAGAGCGTTGACGGCGCGCTCCAGCGAGCAGGCGATGCACGTGAAGCTCGGCGTGTCGCGCTTGGTGAAGCTCGAAGCCTCGGTGCTGCGCAGGCGCTGCACGAGATCGAGGAACGCCCCGATGTCGTCGGTGTCGAACGCAACGACGAACTCCTGGTCGTCGAGGCCGAACGAGTAAGTCGTGTGATTGTCGATGCCCGGGTATTCGCGGCCGACCTGGATGTGCTCCTGCATGATGCGCCAGCGCTCCTCGCCCGGGAGGCTGTACCACTCGCGCGACTTCACGAACGGATAGACGAACACATACTTGCCGAGGAATCCGCGGGGGCGCACGCGCTCGTCTTCGGAGTATTCGGAGCTCTTGCGCATCCCCAGGAACGAGTAGGGGATCTCGGCCCACTTCATCAGGCCGCTCTGCAGCAGCACGACGTGGAACTCATGGATGCGATCGATGTTCTCGGCCTCTGAGATCAGCAGCAGCTCCGCGTCTCCGCGCGTGCCGACGAGCGAGAAGGACTGCAGCAGATGCCCGTCGGCGAAGTCCTCGCAGGCCGCGATGAACTCGCGCTTGTCCTGCGCGCGCGTCTCGCCGTCAAGCCGGCGCCACGCCGGGTCGAGCTTCAGGAATGTGTACTTGACGAAGTGACGCTCGCTCATGTTTGCCACGGCTCCTCGCCGCCCGACCGAGTATATGGCGGCGTGCCGGCATGCTCGCCGCCACCGGCGGTAGCGTTGCGGCGGCCCCAGCCGTTACAGTCTGCCTGTGCGGATCGCTCTGGTTTCGCCGTACTCGTGGACGTATCCGGGCGGTGTGACTCGCCACATCGAGGCGCTGGCTTCAGAGCTTGCGCGGACCGGCCACGAGCCGCGCATCCTCGCGCCGTTCGACCCCGACGATTCGCTCTCGCGGTGGCTGCACCGCGGCGCGGCTCCTCAGCGGCGGCCGCTCCCCGACAATCTCGTCTCGCTCGGGCGCACGATCGGGGTCCCCGCCAACGGGGCTGTGTCCAACCTTGCGCCCACTCGCCATGCCCTGATGACCCTGCGCCGCGAGCTGCGCGAGGGCGGCTATGACATCGCGCACATCCACGAGCCGGTCGTGCCGCTCGTCGGCTGGGATGCGCTCTGCTGTGCGGGGGAGCTGCCGCTCGTCGGCACGTTTCACACCTACTCCGAGAACCCGATCACGAACGGGATGGCGGCCGTTGCGCTCGGAGGCCGGCGGAGGATGAACCGGCTGCACGTGCGCATCGCGGTCTCCGAGGCCGCCGCTTGGACGGCGCGTCGCTTCTACGGCGGGCGCTACCGCATCGTGCCCAACGGGGTCTTCGTCGATCGGGTCTTTGCGGACGGCGTGGACATGGACGGGTCGGAGCCGCTGCGCATCCTGTTTATCGGCCAGGCCGTCGAGCGCAAGGGGCTGCCGGTTCTCTTGCGCGCTTTTGAGGCGCTGCGCGAGCACATCCCGGCGACGCTGACGCTGGTCGGGGCGAGCGCGCCCGAGATCGCTCCGATGCTGCTCGACCATGGCGACGTGGTCGCGCTCGGCAAGGTGTCCGAGCGCGAGAAGCACATCGAGCTGGAACGCGCCGACGTGCTGTGTGCGCCGTCGCTTCACGGCGAGAGCTTCGGGATGGTGCTGACAGAGGCGTTCGCCGCGGGCACGCCGGTCGTGGCATCAGACATCCCCGGCTATCGCGATGTTGTGCGCGACGGGCGCGACGGTCTGCTCGTGCAGCCGAACGACGCGCTCGCACTAGCCGAGGCGCTGCGCGCCGTGGCGCTCGACGGGCCTCGTCGCGAGGCGATGGCAATCGCGGCGCGTGAGCGCGCGGAGCGCTTCTCGTGGTCGCATGTGGCGGCAGAGGTCACCGAGGCTTATCGCGATGCGGTTGCGACCCAGCGCCCACAGACTCGCCTAGCGCGCACTGCGATCCGCTACGGGCTGGCGCCGGCAGATCGGCTGCCGCGTGTTCGGGCTCGCCGGCTGCCCAGCCTCGAGCCTCAGCCGCCTGCTCGCGGGCGGGCGCTGAAGGTGCTTGGGCGTGTGGCGCTGCTGGCGAGCTCGCTTGCCGGTATCGCGCTTGCCCTGCTCGCCCTCCAACGGATCGGGGTGACTCATGTCCTCGCAAGCCTCCTCGCATCCAGCCCGGGCCTGGTGGCGGCCGGGGTGGGGGTGATGTGTGCTGCGATGCTCGCGCGAGGGATCGCCTGGCACGCGATCTTGAAAGCCGCTCCTACGTGGCGCGCCGCGAGGCGGAGAGACGCGTTGCAGGGGACATTCATCGGGGTGCTGATGTCGGCAACGCTGCCGGCCCGCCTCGGCGAGCCGTCTCGCGCGCTGATTGTTGCCCGCCGTCTCGGCCGGCCCCGCGAGACGCTGCCGGTCGTGCTCGGCACGATGGTCTCCCAGACGCTGTTGAACCTGCTGGCGCTGGCGATCCTGGGCGGCGTGATGTTCTCGAGCGTCAACCTCGCAGGCAACCATACGAGCGCCCTGCTTGCGGTTGCGCTGGCTCCGCTGGCTGTCCTGATCGCGCTGCTGATCGCACCGGTGCTCGTCCCGCGTGCCGCCGTCTCGCGCCCGGAGCGCTTCGGTCGCCTGTTGGCGGGCGTGCGGGATGCGCTGCTGCGCGTTCGAACCGGTCTGCGCGTCTTTCGCCATCCCCGCGAGGCGATCGCTGCCACACTTATGCAGCTGGGCGCGTGGGGTCTTCAATCGCTCTCGTGCTGGCTGCTCTTGATGGCGCTCGGCCTGTCCCCTCGTGCCGGCTTCGGGGCGGCCGCGGCCGTGTTGTTCGCCGTCAACGTCACCGCCGTCGTGCCCGTCACGCCCGCGAACGTTGGCGTCTTTCAGGCCGCGTGCGTGGCGGTCTTGAGCGGCGCTTACCACGTGCCGACGGCAGACGCACTCGCCTACGGGATCCTGCTCCAAGCGGTCGAGGTCGCCACGGCGATCGTGATGGGCATGCCTGCGCTCGTCAAGGAGGGTCTCTCTTGGAAAGAGGTCCGTCTGCGCACGATGCATGCGACTCCGGTCAAGCTCGGTCCTTTGCCGGACCGAAGCTCGGCAGCGATGGGTCGCGGTCTGAGCCCTTGATGGTGTCGTCGGGGGAGCCGTCGGGCAGCAGGCGGCCCTGGCGCGTGCCGAAATAGATCGCCTGGGGGTGGTGGGCGACGAGCGCGAGGGTGGACTGCTCGGGGATGGGCGCGTACCCGTCTGAGATCTTCATGCCGATCTCCTCCAGCCCGAGCAGCTGCTCGACCTTCAGGTGCTCGGACTGCTCGGGCACGGCGGGGTAGCCCCACGAGTAGCGCCGTCCCTGGGTGGAGGGGATGCCGAGCGCCTCGCGCGCCGTCCAGTGCAGCCACTCGGCAAGTCCCTCGGCCGTCTGCACGCCGAGGCCGTGCACGAACAGTTGCTCGGCGAACTCGCCTTCGGACTCCAGGCGCGCCATCAGCTCCGTGACCTGCGAGCCGACCGTGACGGCCTGCACCGCGACAACGTCCAGCTCCTTCGGCGGCTTGCCGTCTTCGGCGGGCCTGAAGAAGTCGGCCAGACAGAGACGATCGCCCTTCGGCTGGCGGGGACAGACGAATCGGGTCAGCTCAGTGGCGCGGTCATCGGGGTCGAGCACGATGATCTCGTTGCCCAGCGCGTAGCAGGGGAAGAAGCCGAGCAAGGCCCTTGGGTGCAGATAGTCCTGCTCGCTCCACATCCGCTCCAAACGAGGCTTGAAGTCGTCGGCCACGAGCGCTCTCCACGCCTCGCCCTTGACGCCTTTGCCGCCCCAGTGCAGCTTGAACAGCACGTGCGTGTCGAGGTGGCTGTAGACGTCGTCGAGGTCGACGGGGACCTCTCTCACGCCCCAGAAGGGCGGCGTCGGGATCGGAGCGTCGGTGCGGGCACTCGAGCGCACGGAGTCGTCTGAGAAGTCGAGCTCCTCGACCACCTCGCCCTTCGCCCTCAGCTCGGCCGCGCCGGTACGCAGCTTGGCGAGCAGCGCTTCGCGCGCCTGCACGTCGATGAGCTGGTCCATGACGGCGAGACCCTCGAACGCATCCTTGCAGTAGAAGACGCCGGGCGCATAAATGTTTTCCGAGTCCTTGCCTTCGGGATACAGCGCCCTGTAGCCGAACGCCCTGTTGATGGCCGCGCCGCCGATGAGGACCGGGTACTCGAGGCCCTTCGCGTGGAGCTCGGCGATGCAGGCGGGCATCTGCTTGGAGGTGGAGACGAGCAGCGCGGACAGGCCGATCGCGGTCGCCTCGTGCTCCTGGGCGGCGTCCAGGATGGTCTGGATCGGCACCTGCTTGCCGAGATCGACGACGGTGTAGCCGTTGTTCGTGAGGATCGTGTTGACGAGCGACTTGCCGATGTCGTGTACGTCGCCGAACACCGTCGCCAGCACGACCGTCCCCTTCGTGTAGCCCTCGATCTTGTCGAGATAGTTCTCCAGCTGCGCCACGGCGCGCTTCATCACCTCGGCCGACTGGAGCACGAACGGCAGGATCAGCTCGCCCGCGCCGAACTTGTCGCCGACCTCCTTCATCGCCGGCAAGAGGACGTCGTTGAGCGTGGGCACCGCGCCGATCTTCTCGACGCTTGAGTCGATCCACGCCTCGACGCCCTCCTTGCGCCGGCGCAGGATGTGGAAGTGAAGCGCCTCCTCCGGCTCCATGCCCTCGGTCGGGTTGGCCGCAGTCTGTGCCTCCTGCTCGCCCTTTGACTCGAAGTGAGCGATGAAGCGCTCCAGGGCGTCTTCGCGCCGGTTGAACACGAGGTCGTCCGCCAGCTCGCGCTCCTGCCCTGTGATCTCGGAGTAGGGGGTGATGTGGTTGGGGTTGACCATCGCCAGGTCGAGGCCCGCCTCCACGCAGTGGTGCAGGAAGACCGAGTTGAGCACCGCCCGCGCGCCCGGCGAGACGCCGAAGGACACGTTGGAGACTCCCAGCGAGGTCTTCACGCCGGGGATCTCTGCCTTGATGCGCCTTATGCCCTCGATGGTCTCCACGGCCGAGGGCCGCCACTCCTCGTCGCCGGTCGTGAGCGTGAACGTCAAACAGTCGAAGATCAACAGCTGCGGGTCCATGCCGTGCTCCTTGCAGCACAGCTCGACGATGCGCTTGGCGACCTCGACCTTGCGCTGCGCTGTCTTTGCCATCCCGACCTCGTCGATCGTCAGCGCGATCAGGGCGGCGCCGTGGGCGAGCGCCACCGGCACGACCCGGTCGAGCTTGTCTCGTCCCGCCTCCAGGTTCACCGAGTTGACGATCGCCCTGCCGGGGATCTGCTCGAGCGCCCGTTCGATCACCTCGGGCTCGGTCGAGTCGACCTGGATGGGCGCGGGCTGAGTGAGCGAGATGCGCTTGACCACCTGGCGCATCTGCTCATCCTCGTCCTGGCGCTCGGTCAGCGCGACGCACACATCGAGCACGTGCGCTCCGCCTGTCACCTGGTCCTCGGCGACCTGCACGAGTCCGTCGTAGTCCTCGGCGAGCAGCAGCTCCTTGGCCCTGCGCGACCCCTGGCTGTTCACGCGCTCTCCCACCATCGTCGGTCGCGGCTCCTGCACGAGCGTGCTCGCCGCGATCATCGACGAGACGTGGGGGGGACGCGGCTGTGGCCGGCCGCCGGCGGCGCGGCCGCCGACGCGATCGACGATCGCCTTTATGTGGTCGGGCGTCGTTCCGCAGCAGCCGCCGACCACGCCCACGCCGTAGCGCTCGACGAACTCCTCCAGCGCCTGCGCGAGCGGCTCGGGCCGCTCCGGGAAGATCGTCTCGCCGTCCGGTCCCTGTAGCGGCAGGCCCGCATTGGGGAGGCAGGCGACGGGCACCGGACAGAATTCACCGAGGAAGCGGATCGCGTCGCGCATGTCCTGCGGGCCGGTCGAGCAGTTGAGCCCGATCACGTCGACCTTCAATGCCTCGAGCGTGCACAGCACCGAGGAGATGTCCGTCCCCAGCAGCATCTTGCCGCCGTTCGGGAGCAGCGACACCGAGGTGTGGATCGGGAGCGTCTTGCCCGTCGCTTTGAACGCGGCGCGCGCGCCGAACACCGCGGCCTTGACCTCGAGGATGTCCTGAGCGGTCTCGATGATGATCAGGTCCGCTCCGCCGTCGATCAGGCCGGCCGCCTGCTCGGCGAACACCTCGACCAGTTCCCCGAAGCGGATCTGTCCGAGCGTCGGATCGTCGGAGGCCGGCAAAAAGCCGGTCGGCCCGATCGAGCCGGCGACGTAGCGATGCTCGCCGGCCGCCTTGCGCGCGATCTCCGCCGCCCTGGTGTTGATCTCGACCGTGTAGTCGGCAAGACCCCACTCCCCGAGCTTCAGGCGCGACGCCTGGAACGTGTCGGTCTCCACGACTTCGGCGCCCGCGTCGAGCATCGAGGCGTGCACGCCCTCGATCACGTCCGGCCTGTTCAGCACGAGCGCCTCGTGGCACTTGCCCTGCAGGCCCCCATAGTCCTTCTCGGTGAGCTCGAACTGCTCGAGCGTGGCGCCCATGCCGCCGTCGTAGACGACGACGTGGCTGTGGACGGCTTGCAGGTAGTCGCGCATTCGCCGGATGCTAGCAGTGGCGGGACAAACCTTGACACGATCATGTCAGGCTTTAGAATCGATGACAGGCGGCCGATGCATCGGGCGGCGATATGGCGGTACGGGGCGTCGGGACATGCCTGAACACGTCCCGGCAACATTGCGGCGCCGTCCAACATTAAGAATCAGCGAAGTTCCACTTAAGAGTCTCCGCCGCCCCTGGAAACGCAGGCTACATGCGTCACTATCACGCCGATGATCACCTCTGATCGCGAAATCGACTGGACCGCGACCGGCCATGAGCGACCCGTGTTCCTCGACGAGTACGGCCGTCGCCGTCGCTGGGTGCTAGCGGGCGGCGTGCTTGGTGGAAGCGCCTCGGCGCTGTGGCTGGGAGCGCTCGTCGCCGGCGCGATCGGCTTCTCGACCATGCCGGCGATCGGCGTCCACGCCCAGCATCTGATCGCCGCGCGCACAGCGCCTCTCAGAACGGCGTCCGCTGCTCGCCACCGTCGGAGCAGTCAGCGGCGACTCCCCGGCGCCGCCCCGACCGAGCTCGCGGTCAGCCGGGCCCTGATCTCAGAACGGTGATCGAGTAGGGCGGCAGCCTGACCGGGCCGCGCCCCGATCGCAGTTGAGTGTGGCGCGGGGGCTCGTCCAGGATCGGTCGCCCGTCCGCCCCGGCAGCCTGCCAGCGGTAGTTGGCCGATGAGAGCTGCCACTCATCCAGCCGCCCTCTCAGAGCAGCCGAGCGGCGCCCGTCGTGTGCCCGCAGGCGCACCTCATAGTCGCGAGCGGCACTCATGTTCAGCAGCAGCAGCGACAGCCGGCCGTCGGGCCGGCGCAGCGCAAAGGCGCGCACGAGCCGACCGTGCGCCTTGACGCGCGTGGCGTAGACGGTATGGATGCGATCTCCCTGGAGCATCCAGTCGCGCGTCAGCATCTGCGTCTCCCAGAACGAAGCCAGCGGCGTCGGGGCCGTCCCGGCGCCGCTGGCGAGCAGGAGCATCAGGTTCCCCCAGGTGTTGCAACGGCGCGACTCGCGGATCGGGACGTTCGGCTCATATCCGTACATGTAGGCAGCGCTCACCCCGTGCGCGAGCAATGTCCCCACCGTGTCCGCGTTCAGCAGCGCTCCGGGCAACTCGACCTCGGCCTGGCCGGCATAGGCGGAGTAGCCGTACTCGGTCACGTAGATCGGCATGCGCTTCGGGATGCCCTCGCTGTGCTGCAACGCCAGCACGCCTTCGAGCAGGCGCGAGGCATGTGCGAGCTGGGGCCCGGGCGGGGCGCAAACGTCGTCGAACGGGTACCACTCGAACGAGAAGAAGTCGAGCAGGCCCAGCGCGTGGCGCGCGCTCAGGTAGTCGACGAAGCGACGCGTCCAGGAACGATCGCCGTGCGCGTCCGGCCAGTAGGTCCAGTCGGGCAGCGAGCTCGCAAAGCCCGGCCCGCCGAGCGGCACGTGAGGGAAGGCGCGGTGGATCGCGCGCGCGAACTGCACGTACAGCGCGCCGTAGTCCTCGGGGCTGATCAGCTGGCCATCGGGCTCCTCGCCCAACTCGACGCCGCGCAGGCGCACGCCCAGCGCGCGCAGGTAGCGCAGCTCCGCCACTGCGCCTTCGGGCGTGCCGTACAGCACGGGCACCGGCACGAGCAACGGGGCGCCGCGGGTCAATCCGCTGCGCAGGACCGTCTGAAAGCTCGGCTGTTCATAGCCAGGGTCCAGGTCGCTTGCGCTGTGCCAAGGGTCGGTGGAGGAGGTGTAGATCACGCTCTGAGACTTGCCGGGGGCGTGCGTCAGCAGGTCGCGCAAGCGGCCATGTTCGAGCGTGCCGAGATAGACCTCCGAGATCGCGTAGCCGAGTCGGTCGCGGATGTCGCGAGCGCCGGCTGGAGCCGTGTGCGAACTCGCGAACATCAAGATCCGCACGAACCTCGTCTGTAGAGGCCGCGCCGAGAAGCGGATCGTCTGCGCGCCTGGGTGCCCGCGATGCGTGCCGCCGGGAAAGTCCACCCAGTGTCCCGGCGCGAGCGCAACGGCGTCCGCGCCGCCGACGTAGCGCTGCACGGCAAAGCGCGTCGCGTACGGCGCCGCCCAGGCGATCCGCAACGCGTCGATCGGACGGGGCCTGCCCAGGTCGATCATGACCCACTGCGGGTGCGCCGCTTCCGGTTCGCGGGTGTAGTGGCGGTCCAGGTACGGGTCGCTCTTCCAGAAGCTCGCAAGGCTCCCGTCGTCAAGGCGCGAGTAGCCGCTGTCGTTCGCCTGATCGATCGTGTCGCCGCGTCTGGGAAGCTCATAGCCGTACGTGGCGAACGGCCCCGTCTCAGACGACGGTCTCGATGCGCTCGTCCAGTAGCCCTCCATGTGCTTGGGATCGCTGAAGGAGCCGGCCGGATCGAAGTGCCACGCCTCCACGCCCAGCTCCGTTCTGAGCCTGTACGTCAGAGCGCCCAGGCCGGCCGCCGACATCGCGCTCAGGCTCGTCTGCGTATACGTGGATGCCAGTTCGCCCTGTTCGCTGCCGTCGAGCCCCGCGCCGATCGCTTCGCGCGGGGAGAACCGCGCGAGCGGCCTGCCCAAGTCGACTTCGACGGTCGCGGGCTGGGGGGAAGCCGATCGGGCGGTCGATGACCCGGGGGCAGCGGGTTGGGGAGCGGCCGTAGCGGCGCCCGTGCCGAGTAAGGCCATGGCCAAGACCGCGTTAGCGAAGTGTGCCGATCGCCTTAAGGGCTCATCACCGGGGCTGAAAATGTCCCGTAGGTAGCTCATCATGATCGAGGACAAGATGGCATCTACCAGCGATCACAGCGCAGTGCCGTCGAAAGCGACCACTGGCACATGGGGACGACGGGCGCTGCTCGGGCTCTTCCTCGGCATGCTGATCGTGCTGCTGCTCGTCGACGGCTTCACGACAAAGACGGTCGGCTCCTCCGGCGTCGGCTCCACGGCCGCCACGCACTCGCGGCTGCAAGGCTCCCAGCCCGTGTTCGTGACCAACGGCCACGGCGGGCTCGTGTCGCGCATGCCCGCGCCGGACAAGCGCATCGCGCTGTCCTTCGACGATGGGCCGAGCCCCGAATGGACGCCGAAGATCGCCGCGATCCTGCGCGCCGAACACATCCCCGCTACGTTCTTCGAGGTCGGAAGCCAGGTCGTGCGCTACCCGAACGTCACCGCGATGCTCCACCGCTACGGCTTCGAACTCGGCAACCACACGTTCACCCACGTCGATCCCTCCGCCCTGCCGAGCTGGGAGGCGCAATTGCAGGTCGCCCTGACCGAGAGCGCGATCAGCGGGATTACCGGCGTCAAGCCGCGCCTCGTGCGCCCCCCCTACTCCTCCACGACCGAAGCGGTCACTCCCGCCCAGGAACGCGCCTGGGGAGCGCTCGCCTCGCACGGCTACGTGATCTCGCTCGCCAACTACGACACCGAAGACTGGGCGCGTCCTGGGGTAGGCACGATCCTCTCCAACGTGCTGAACTCGCCCGGCATCCGCCGTGGCGAAGGCGGGATTGTGATGATGCACGACGCAGGCGGCAACCGCTCGGAAACGGTGGCCGCGCTGCCCAAGCTGATCGCGGCTCTGCGCGCCCGCGGCTTCCAGTTCACGACCGTCTCCGGGATCGCGGGGATTCCCAGGTCGGTCGCAGAAGTGCCGGCAAGCGGCGGCGAGCGCATGCGCGGCAGCGCGTTCGACGCGATGCTCGCGCTCGCCGGGCTCGTTACGAACTGGCTCACGCGGCTGGTCATGCTCGTCACGATCCTCGTCGGGCTGCGCATGCTCGCGGGACTGTTACTCGCGCGCACGCAGCGCGCGCGAGTACGGCATCTGCCGATCGACTCCGACTACACGCCCGGCGTCTCGATCCTGGTGCCCGCCTACAACGAGGAGATCGGCATCGAGCGGGCCGTGCGCTCGCTTGCCGGCTCTCGCTACGCCGGCGAGATGGAGATGATCGTCGTCGACGACGGCTCGAGCGACGGTACCGCCGCCATCGTGCAGAAGCTCGCGGCGCAGGGCGCCGGCCTCGAGCGTATGCGGCTCTTGCGCCAGGCAAACGCCGGCAAGGCGGCAGCGCTCAATCGCGCGCTGGCGGCAAGCCGCCACGAGATCATCGTGACCGTCGACGCCGACACGGTGTTCGAGCCAGACACGCTCGCACTGCTCGTACAGCGCTTCGCCGACCCCTCGGTGGGCGCGATCTCCGGCAACACGAAGGTTGGCAACCGACGCGGGCTGATCGGCCGCTGGCAGCACATCGAGTACGTGATGGGCTTCAATCTCGACCGGCGCATGTACGAGGTGCTCGGCTCGACGCCCACCGTCCCGGGCGCGATCGGCGCGTTCCGCCGCCGGGCGCTCGCCGACATAGGCGGGGTCTCGGGCGCCACGCTCGCCGAGGACACCGACGTGACGCTCGACATCGGCCGCGCCGGCTGGCGCGTCGTATACGAGTCGCGCGCGCGCGCGTGGACGGAGGCGCCCTCCACCGTCAAGGCGCTCTACCGCCAGCGCTCGCGCTGGGCGTACGGAACGATCCAGTCGATGTGGAAGCACCGCCGCGCGCTGTTCTCGGCTGAAGAGGGTGGACGCGGCGCGCGCGCCGTGCTCGCGATCGCGCTCTTCCAGGTGCTGCTGCCGCTCACCGCGCCGCTGATCGACCTGTTCGCGATCTACTCGATCGTGTTTCTGGACCCGATGCCGATCCTCGCCTTCTGGGTCGCCTTCAACGTCTTCCAGCTCGTGCTCGCCGTCGTCGCCTTCCGCCTCGACGGGGAGTCGATGCGCCCGCTGTGGGCGCTGCCCCTACAGCAGTTCCTACACCGGCAGATCTCATACCTCGTCGTATACGACTCGCTCATCTCGGCGCTGCTCGGAAGTCGCCTGCGCTGGCGCCACTCCGAGCGCACGGGCGAGGTCGAGATGCCCGAGACGGCATGATCGCAACGCCGCCCCAGCCGGTCGTCGCGCTCCAGGAGACCGCGGCGGTCATGTTCCGCGTCAACCAGGTCGGCTATCCCGAAGATGGCCCGAAGCGCATGCTCGTGATGGCCCGCCGGCGCGTCGCCAGTCGCCGCTTCTCGGTGCTCGACTCGCGCCGTCGTGTGGTGCTGCGCGGAAACGCCGGCTCCACGGGTCGTTGGAACGGCCGCTATGTCGTCTACACGCTCGACTTCAGTCGCGTGCGCAAGACCGGCCTCTACACGATCCGCTTCGACGGCTCGCGCTCCCCGCGTGTGCGCGTAGCGAATCCCGCCGGCCTTTACCGTGCGCTCGCCGACGGAGCGCTCTCGTTTCTGCAATCGCAGCGCGACGGGCCCGAAGTCATCCCGGGGGTCATGCATCGCCGCCCCGCCCACTTATCTGACTCATCGGCCTCCGTCTATGGGATCCCGCGCTTCCACAAGAACGCCCTTGCCGGCCCGCTCGTTCCGACCGGCGAACACGTCAACGTCTCCGGCGGCTGGTTCGACGCGGGCGACTACCTGAAATTCGTCGAGACCGCGAGCTTCACGGACGTCGCGCTTCTGTACGCCGCGCGCGACTACTCGAGCGGCGTTTCAAACCCGGCGGCGCTGCTTGCCGAGGCCAGGCACGGCACCGACTGGCTGCTGCGCATGTGGGACCAGGCCAAAGGCGTGCTCTACATGCAGGTCGGCATCGGCGACGGCACCCACAGCGAAAGCGTGCTCGGTGATCACGACCTCTGGCGCCTGCCCCAGGCCGACGAACGCACCAATCCCAAGCCAGGCTCGCCGAGGTACTTCATCGCGCACCGCCCCGTGTTCGCCGCCAACGCGCCCGGCCAACCGATCAGCCCCAACCTCGCCGGCCGTATGGCCGCCGCCCTTGGGCTGTGCGCGCAGGTGTTCGCTCACAGCGACCCCGCCTACGCGCAGCGTTGCCTGATCGCCGGCCAGACGATCTACGACCGAGCAGACACCAACCCGCATGGCGCGCTCGTGACGAGCGTCCCGTTCGGCTACTACACGGAGACCGAATGGCGCGACGACATGGAGCTGGGCGCGGTCGAGCTGTATCTCGGCACGGCCGCCATCGAAGCGTCCGCGCCGGCCGGCCTGCCGCACCCGCAGGCCCTCTACTACCTCTCGCCGGCGGGCTACTGGGCGAACGCGTACATCTTGGCCAAGCAGAGCGGTCAGGACTCGCTGAACGTGTATGACGTCTCCTCGCTCGCCGACACCGATCTCGCGCGCATCCTCACGACGCCCGTGGCGATCCAGGCGATCGAACACAACAACAGCGTCGAAGTCCCGACCGACATCCCCTCGCTGCTGAAGGACCGCCACGATCAGTTGCGCCTCGCGAACCGCCTGGCAAGGCGCGAACCGTTCGGCCTCGCCAACCCCGCGATGCCCACAGACACGGTCTCCCACGCGCTCGGCTATGCGGTTCAGACCAGGCTCTACGCGGCGATGGGCGGCGGCAGTTCCTTCCAAGCGCTCGGCCAGCGCCAGCTCGACTGGGTGCTGGGCGCCAACGCCTGGGGCACCTCGTTCGTAGTCGGCGCCGGCTCTGTCTTCCCGCACTGCCTCGCCTCGCAGATACCGAACCTCTCGGGCTCGCTCAGCGGACGGGGCGCGATCCTGCGCGGAGCGACCGTCAACGGCCCGGCCGGCGTCAAGGAGCTGCGCGAACTGGGCGCCCCTGAAGGCTTCAGACTCTGCCCTGCGCGCTCCCATCCCGACCCATTTCAGGCCCAGTCCGGCCACGGCCTCGGCTATCTAGACGACGTCCGCTCGGCCGTCACGTCCGAGCCGACCGACGACCTCGCCGCGCTGACGCTATTGGCATCAGCGCAGTTGGCAGCCGGCTCCTGACGGCCGGAGGGCAAGCCTGGCAAGGACGCACCGACCGCGGTGTGCTCTGCACATGAGGGAGGGAGGACGCAGCCAGGCGCCCTACTTGATGAAGAGCATCTCCGAGTACTTGGGCAGCGGCCAGAGGTCGTCCGCGACCAGCTTCTCCAGGCGATCGGCGATCTGGCGCACGTCGTCCATCGCGGGGATGACCGTGTCGCGCATGTAGGTCGCCCACTTCATCGCGCCGCTCGGCTGGTTATCGGCGAGGTTCGCGTCCTCGAGCTTGACGAGCGCGAAGTGCAGCTCCTTGACGAGCGGCTCCACCTCGCCGACGAGCTCGTCCAGGCCGCTTGCCTTCAACTCGTTCAGATGCCTGACCGCGGCAGGCAGCAGCATCGTGCGAGCGATCTGAGCGGCCGTCTCGGCCTCGATGTTGATCTTCACGGCGTACTGCTCCGTAAAGACCTCCAGCCGCGACTCCAGCTCGCGCTTGGAGAGGACCTTGTACTTCTTGAACGCCGCCAGTGTCTGCTTGTCAATCAGCCACGGCAGCGCGTCAGGTGTCGTGCGCAGGTTCGCAAGGCCTCGCTTCTCGGCCTCTTCGTGCCACTCCTGCGAGTAGTTGTCTCCGCCGAACACGACCTGCTTGTTCGCCGTCCAGCTCTCCTTGACGACTTTCGCGACGGCCTTCTCCAGGCTTGCGCCCGGGCTCTTCAGCGCACGCTTCAGCGCGTCGGCCAGCTCGTCGATCGCCTCGGCCACGATCGTGTTCAGCACCGTGTTCGGCAGCGCCGGCGACATGCTCGACCCGAGCGCCCTGAACTCGAACTTGTTGCCCGTAAAGGCGAACGGGCTCGTCCGGTTGCGGTCCCCGCCGTGTAGCGGAAGCGCGGGCAGTACCGGCGTTCCAAGACCCAAGAACGACCCCGGCTTGGACGCCTGCGCCTTGCCCGACTCGATCGCCCCATACACGCGCTCGAGCTCCGCGCCCAAGAAGATCGAGATGATCGCAGGCGGCGCCTCGTTCGCGCCGAGCCTGTGGTCCTGTCCGGGATTGGCGATCGACGCCCTCAGCAGCGCCTGGTGCTTGTTGACCGCTTGGATCACCGCCGTGCAGAAGAACAAGAACGACAGGTTCTCGTGCGGCGTGTCGCCAGGATCGAGCAGGTTCAGGCCCGTGTCCGTGCCCATCGACCAGTTGTTGTGCTTGCCCGACCCATTGACTCCGGCAAACGGCTTCTCGTGCAGCAGGCAAACCAGGCCGTATTTGCGCGCCACGTTCTGCAGCAGCTGCATCGTCAGCATCTGATGGTCGGCGCCCACATTCGAGTTCTCGAAGATCGGTGCGATCTCGTACTGGTTCGGCGCGACCTCGTTGTGTCTCGTCTTGACCGGCACGCCCAGCTTCGCCAGCTCACGCTCGGTCTCGAGCATGCACGCGAGGATCCTCTCGGGGATCGACCCGAAGTAGTGGTCGTCGAGCTCGTGCCCCTTCGGCGGCTTTGCGCCGAACAGCGTCCTGCCGGTCGTCAGCAGGTCAGGGCGCTCGAAGTAGTACTGCTCGTCGATCAAGAAGTACTCCTGCTCGCAGCCGATCGTCGTGAACACTCTCGCGGCGTCGCTGATGCCGAGCAGCTTGAGCGCCCGCACCGCCGCGCCCGACAGCGCGTCCATCGAGCGCAGCAGAGGGATCTTGTGGTCGAGCGCCTCGCCCGTCCACGACGTGAACGCCGTCGGGATGCACAGCAGCGCACCGTTCGGGTTCTCGAGGATGAACGCCGGGCTCGTCGGGTCCCAGGCGGTGTAGCCGCGGGCCTCGAACGTCGCCCTGATCCCGCCCGTCGGGAAGCTCGATGCGTCCGGCTCGCCCTGGATCAGCTCCTTGCCCGAGAACTCGGCGATCGCGGTGCCGTCGCCGGCCGGCCCATAGAAGGAGTCGTGCTTCTCGGCCGTCGACCCCGTCAGCGGCTGGAACCAGTGCGTGAAGTGGGTAGCACCCCGCTCCATCGCCCATTCCTTCATCGCCTGCGCAACCCCGTCGGCGAGTGTCGTGTCGAGCGCCTCGCCGCGCTCCAATGTGCGCTGCAGCGCCTTGAACACGTGCTTCGGCAGCCTGCGGCGCTGAACCGCGACGCTGAACACGTTCGAGGCAAAGATCTGGTTGTCGGGAAGGGTCAGGTCCTGCGAGCCGAGCGCGCTCCCGTTGGCGCTCCACTGCGCGGCTGTCACGTTGTGCTGGCGGATCCTTGGCATGAGCGGGCTTCAGTCCTCCTGGTTGCAGTCCTGGTCGTCTTGCGACGCGTTCTCTGTTCGACCCGCTGCTTCGGGCACGCGGTCGTCGGGCACGGGCCCAAACGCCATCGTAATGGCAAGACGGCTCGCCGGTGTAGCTCGTCTGGCGAAAGTCTTTGCGCGATCTTTCGACAGGCGGCCAAACCGCCCCGCGGCGGGTCTACGGAGCGGCAGGCTGCGGGTTGAGCGGGACGGGGGGCGAGCCCTGCGCGACACGGCCCGTTTCCGGGTTGACGTGCGTCTTGGGCGGGCGGCCTGCGATATCGACCGTGAACATACCGGCCGGCGCTCCGCCGCCTTCGAGCGTCGCCTTCGCCTTGCCGTCGAGGCCCGCCGCGACTGCGTAGTGCACGGTCTGCGTTCCGGCCTTAACGGGCGTCACGTGCCAGACGAACGTACTGGTCGCGCCGGGCGCGAGCGTTCCGAGCGCCCACGTATGCACGAACGTGGTCACCCCACCGCCCGGCTGGTTGACCGTCTGGGTAAGCACCGGCGGCCTGGCGATCGGCCCCGGGCCCTGGTTGACGATCCAGGTCGGCCGTTCCCTGGCCGCGAGACCCGGATATTCGCTCTGATAAGAGAGCGAGTCGAGCGTCACCGCCACGTCGGGGATCGTCTTCGCGCCCGCGTTTCGCACCGCGATCTCGAGCGTCGTGTCGCGCGCGATCGCCTGCTTGGCCGGGAAGCGCGCGCTCGCGATCTCGACTGGATAGCTGCCGCTCGGCTCGCCCGCGTCGCGCTTTGCTTCTCCGCATCCGCTCGCGAGCAGGGCTGCCGGGACGCCGCACAAGGCGAGCAAAGACAGCCGCACGACGCTAGCGCCCAAGACCCGTGTCCTCACAACCCGAGCCACCATACCAGGGGCGCCGGGGGCGCCGCTCGCGCCGTCCGTCCGTAATCGGCCGTGGCGTTCGGCCTGCCGATCACATAGAGTTTGGCCGTGCGGTCAACCGTCGGGGGCGACCGCTGTCCGAGGAGGGACGCTTCAGATGGTTCGCAGCATCGCCGATAGGGCCTTCCTTCCCACGAGGGGCCTTCTCGAGGAGGTCGGTGACATGGTCGTCCTCACCGGCAGGACGATCCTCTCAGCGCTGCGCCCGCCCTACCCGTACGGAGGCGAGCTCGTCTCGCAGTTCCTGTTCGTGCTGCGGCTCGTCTGGTTTCCGCTGCTCATCACGACCGTCGCGATCAGCTACGGCGCCCCCGGCATCCAGGCAGCGAACTTCCTGCGCCTCGCCGGCGCGCTCGACCGGCTCGGTGGCTTCTTCGTGCTCGCCGCTATCCGCGAAATCGGGCCGCTCATCACTTCGACGGTGGTCGCCGGCATTGCCGGCACGGCGATCACCGCCGACCTCGGCGCCCGCAAGATTCGCGAGGAGCTCGACGCTTTGCAGGTGCTCGGCGTCGACCCCGTCAAGAACCTTGTCGTCCCGCGCTTTCTCTCGCTGATGATGGTGACCGCGCTGTTCGACCTGTTCGCGCTGCTGTTCGGCCTGTTCGGCGGAATCCTCGCAGCGGTCGTCAACGGCCAGCCGCTGGGGCCGTTCTGGGCGACGTTCTTCGCCAACACGACCACCGTCGACCTGTGGGGCTCGGTGCTCAAGTCGATGATCTTCGGAGCAGTCATCGCGATCGTCTGCTGCTACAAGGGGATGACCGCCTCCGGCGGCGCCGAGGGCGTCGGGCGCGCCGTCAACCAAGCGGTTGTGATCACATTCCTCGCGAACGGCACGTTCAACTACATCTTCACGCAGATGCTGCTCGCGACGCACCCGAACATCTTGGTGATCAAGTAATGAATGACCTGCTCGCGATGCCGCGCGGCTGGTTCGCGGAGACGGGCCAGATCGGCAGCTTCCTAACGCACGTCGTCGGCGACGTCTGGAGCCTGCGCGTGCTGCGCTTCTTCGGCGAGACGGTCCGCCAGGCCGGCATCCTGATCATGGGCTCGGCGGTCATCATCTGGGCGCTCGTGTTCGTCATCGGACTCGGCACGTGCGGAATCCAGGCGGCCTACTTCAACGAGCAGCTGGGCACCGTTGCCTACTCCGGTGTCTACGCCGCGTGGTGCAACCTGCGCGAGGCGATCCCCTACGCCTTCGGCTACATGATGGCCGCGAAGGTCGGCACGGGGATCGTGGCCGAGCTCGGCGCTATGCGGATCTCCGACGAGATCGACGCTCTCGAGGTCATGGGCCTCGACTCGGTCACGTTCCTTTGCGCGACGCGCCTGCTCGCCTCCTGGATCGTGCTCCCGTTCGTCTACATCGCCGGCGTCGGGATCGCGTTCCTCGCCTCATACATAGCGATCGTCCACCAGGTCAAAGTCGTCTCCTCCGGCGGCTACTCCCTGATCTTCTGGGAGTTCCAGAACCCGCTCGACATGCTCTACAGCCTTATCAAGGGGATGGTGATGGCGACGGCGATCGTGCTCGTCGGCTGCTACTACGGCTACAACGCGAGCGGCGGGCCGGTCGGCGTAGGCACCGCGACCGCCAAGTCAATGGTCCTCAACCTCGTGCTCGTTACGCTGATAGGGATGCTCGGAACACAGGTCTTCTGGGGCGGCAGCCCGAACGCGCCGGTTGGCGGCTGACGGGCGGGTAAGGGCTCGATATGGCGACGCGCCAGCAGCACAGACCCAGTGGCCACCAGGGCGAGGCCGAATTCCAGTGGCACACCGGCGTCCATCACCCGACCGGTGTCCCCGACGCGATCGAGTTCATAAAAGTTTACAAGGCGTTTGGCGCAAACCACGTGCTTCAGGGCCTCGACCTAGGGCTGCCGGAAGGGCGCATCTCGATGATCCTCGGCCCGTCGGGGACCGGCAAGTCGGTGTGCATCAAGCATATGGTCGGGCTGATGTACCCCGACGAGGGCGACGTGCTGATCGAGGGGCAGTCGGTTCCTTCGCTGCCCGACGACGAGTTGTTCGAGATGCGCAAGAAGTTCGGCGTGCTCTTCCAGGACGGCGCCCTGTTCGGCTCGCTCAACCTGTACGACAACGTCGCCTTCCCGCTGCGCCAGCACACCGAGAAGGGCGAGGACGAGATCCAGGAGATCGTGATGCGCCGCCTGCACGAGGTCGGCCTCGGCGACGCGATCGCGAAGATGCCAAACGAGCTCTCCGGCGGCATGCGCAAGCGCGCCGGCTTCGCGCGCGCGCTCGTGCTCGACCCCAAGATCGTCCTGTTCGACGAGCCCGACTCCGGGCTCGACCCCGTCCGCACGGCGCTCTTGTGCGAACTGATCAAAGAGGTCCACGCAGAGAACGGTGGCACCTACGTCGTCATCACACACGACATCATGAGCGCGCGCCGCGTCGCCGAACACATCGCGGTGCTCTGGCGCGGGCGGATCGTCGAGTCCGGACCGACCGCCGAGCTGCTCGAGTCCGAGAACGCGTTCGTCCGCCAGTTCCTCTCGGGCGAATCTCACGGGCCTCTTGGCATGGATTAGATCCCCCGGCGATGAGAGGCGGCCTATTGGTTAGCCTCACAAGCTGTGGGTAGTCCAGGGATGCTCTTCTCCGCGCTTGTCGCTCGGGCGACGCGCAGGCCGCTGCTGACGCTCTCGCTGTTCGGGGTGCTCGCGATCGGGTGCGCGATCGCCGCGCTCGGCCTGCGCCCGACGGCCGCCACCGACACGCTCGTCGGGCGCTCCAGCTCCGCCTATGAGGCGACCCAGAGCTTCTATCGGCAGTTCGGCGAAGAGCCCGTCGAGGTGCTCGTCAAGGGCGATCTGCGCAAGCTCGTGCTCAGCAGCGACATCGACAGGCTGCTCGGGCTGGAGGGGTGCCTGTCGGGCAGGGTGCCTGCGGCCGCGCTCGCCCAGGAGGGCGGTACGAGCGGGCCGTGCGCGCAACTCGCTCGCTCGCATGCCGTCAAGGTCGTGTTCGGGCCGGGGACGTTCATCAACGAGGCGGCGATCCAGATCGACAACGCGCTCGCCGCCCGTCGCATCCAAGCCGAAACGCAGGCGGCGCAGGCCCGCTCAGGGGTGCGCCGCGCCGCGCTTGCCAAAGGTCTCGGCGTCCAGCAGGCCGAAGCGCTCGCCGGTCAGGCGAGCAAGGCGACGATGAGCGGCTTCGCCGCCGAAATCAGCGCGCTTGCGATCCGCTACGGGCTGAGCGCCCCACCGAACCTCGACGCTCACAGCTTCGTCTCGGCGCTCGTGTTCGACTCGACTAAGCCCTCCGGCACGCCCAAGCAACGTTTCGCCTACCTGTTCCCCGGTCGCGAAGCGGCGCTCATATCCGTGCGCCTGCAGCCGGGCCTCTCCGAATCGCAGCGCTCGCACGCGATCGATCTGATCCGTCAAGCCGTTGCGATGGGGCAGTGGCGCCTGGCGAACGGCGAGACCTACTTCGTGACAGGCGAGCCGGCGATCGTCAGCGATCTCGCCGGATCGATCTCCCACTCGATCGAGCTGCTTCTGATCGCGGTCCTGATCGTGATGGCCGTCTGTCTCAGCCTGGTCTTCCGCTCTCGCCCACGTCTGCTGCCGCTCGGGGTAGCGCTGCTCGCCGCGGCGCTCACGTTCGGAGCGCTGTCGGTGTCGGGCGCTTCGCTGACGATCGCCTACGTCGCCGTGCTGCCCGTGCTGATCGGCCTCGCCGTCGACTACGCGATCCAGTTCCAGTCCCAGATCTCAGAGGTCCTCGAGCCCGGCCCCGAACGGCCCTCTCGGGCGGATGTGGCGCGTGCCGCTTGCGCCGCCGCGGCCAAGGGCGCTCCGGCAATCGCCACAGCCGCTCTCGCAAGCGTCGCCGGCATGCTCGTCCTGCTGCTCTCGCCCGTGCCGATGGTCCGTGGCTTCGGCCTGCTGCTCGTGCTCGGCATCGCGCTGGCCTTCGTTTGCGCGCTCGGCGCAGGATCCGCCGCGATGGTGCTCGCGACAGCCGGCATAGGTGCTCCCACGGCGCTTGCCCCGCGACTGAGCGCACGCTCGCGCGCGCGTTCGCGCGGCATCCCGGGCGCCACGCGGGCCGCCGCCGCGCTGGCCGATGCGTGGCAGGGTGCGCGCGAGATCATCCGCGATAACCCCCTGACCCGCCTGGTCGCAAACGTCGCGCTCGATCGCGCCGTCAGGCAGCCGGGCCGCGTGCTCGCGATCGGCCTCGCGCTCGCTGCGCTGGGGTGGGCGCTCGACACCCAGATTCCGGTCCAGACCGACATAGCCAAGCTCGCGCCCAGCGGTCTCCCGTCACTGCGCAGCCTCGATGCGCTCGAGCGGGCGAGCGGAGTCGGCGGTGAGATAGACCTGATGATCAGCTCCAGCAAGCTCACCTCGCCTTCGACGATCGAATGGATGGGCTCCTACGAGCAGAGCATCCTGCGCCGCTTCGGCTACAGCTCCACACGCGGGTGCGGTCACGCCGACCTCTGTCCCGCCTTCTCGCTGCCCGACCTCTTCCAGACAGCGACGAGCCCGGGCACAAAATTGACGCAGGCCCAGGTCGACGGCCTGCTCTCAGCGATCCCGCCGTACTTCTCCCAGGGCGTGATCAGCTCCGATCGCCATGTGGCCACGATCGCATTCGGCATCCGGCTGATGGGGCTCGGCTCCCAGCAGCAGCTGATCGAACAGATGCGGGCCGCATTGCATCCTCCCGCGGGCGTCCATGCCCAGCTCGTCGGCCTGTCCGTTCTCGCCGCCCAGTCCGCGACCCAGCTCACCTCGCCCTGGCGGAGGATCCTCACGCTGATCCTCACGCTCGCCGTCGTAGGTCTCGTGCTGCTCGTCCTCTTTCGCGGCGAGCCGCGTCGCGCGCTCGTGCCGCTCGTTCCGCTCGTGCTGGCCACAGGCTGGTCCTCGCTGCTCGTGTTCGCCGTCGGCGTACCGCTCAACCCGATGTCGGTCACGCTCGGGACACTGGTAATCGCGGTCTCGACCGAGTTCAGCGTGCTGCTGTCGGAGCGCCACCGCCGCGAGATGCTTGCCGGCCAGGGCGTCTCCGAGGCGCTGCGCGCCGCCTACCGGCACACAGGCGCCGCGGTCGCCGCGTCCGGGGTGACGGCGATCGCGGGATTCGGAGTGCTGGCGCTGTCTGACATCGCGATGCTGCGCGACTTCGGCATCGTCACGCTGATCGATCTCAGCGTCTCTCTGCTTGGCGTGCTTGTAGCCCTGCCTGCGGCGGTCACGTTCGCGCACCGCCGAGCACAGCCCCTGCCGCACGCCGCACGCGCCACCTCGCCGTCGCTGAGCTGATGGAGCTGAAGCCCGATCCCGGCTGGTGCGCGCCGGAGGTCGAGCGCGAGCTGCCCGGGCTGAGCCTGCCCCAGACGACCATCGAGCCGGTGCTCGGACGATCGTTGACCGGAGGATCCACACCGGCCGTGCTCGCTCGCCTGCGCCACCTATCCGACCGCTGGCGAGGCGCTCGCGTTGTGAACGTGCGCTCAGAGGCCGTGCCCGCCACATATCGCGTGCTCTACCGCCAGATCGGGCTCGACCCCGAGCAGGTCAGGACGCCGCTGGAGGCGCTGGTTCTCGAGCGGGTGCTCGACGGCGGCTTTCTATCGCGAGGTCTGCTCGCGGACGTTCTCGCGATCGCGCTGATCGATACCGGCGCGCCGGTATGGGCGCTCGACGACGAGCGCCTGCAAGGCCCGCTCGGGCTGCGTCTCAGCCGCGAAGGCGAGCCCTTCGGACGTTGTAGCGGCGCTCCGGATCTCAGGCAGGGCAGGCTCGTGATCGCCGACTCCGCGGCAAGCGTGGCGATCTTGTTCGGAGCGCTCGCGCCTGGACACGCTCCCGACAAGCAGACGCGCCGCCTGCGGCTGTTCTCGGTGCAGCCACCAGGGGTCTCAGATCTGCACGTCGAAGAGGCGCTGTGGCAGTGCCGTTCGCTGTTGGCGGCCGGCGGGTAGACGGATAGCATCGAAACGACCGGGCATAGCCCATTCGAATGCGAGGCGCAGACATGGTCCCGACCGACACACGCCTGGTCCTTACGGACGGCGTTTTCACGGCCCAGCTCGATGCTGTGGACGTTCCGGCAAGGCACGCCGATCCCGGCGAGCGCGGCGCACGAGACACACTGCGCACGCAGATCCGCCGATTGGAGCACGAGCTGTCGATGCTCATCGTCGGCGCCTTTCCGCACGTCCGGCCCCGCGACCAGGCTGCGGAGTCGCTGGGCGGTCCTCGCCTGCTAAGCCTCGGTGAGCTCGAGCGTGTCCGGGACGAGCTCGTCGATGAGCTGCGCGACGTCGAGCGTCAAGCGCATGAGCGGGCAGAGATCGAACGGCGCTCTCGTGCGCGCCTGCAGCGCATGGCGCTCGAACCGGCCCACCACAAGTTCGCGCGGGTGGAGGCTCGCGACGTGGGCGGCATATGCGGGGTATGGCAGGTCCGCCCACGCTTCGGCCTGCTGGGGATGCTGGCCGGTTGGTGGGAGCTGAAGCTCTCCTCCGGGTGCCCGTAGCGCTTCGCTGTGTCCCGTGGCGCCGGGCCGTCGCCTATGAGGCTCGCGTGACGCGGCTCAGGCCATGAGGCTCGCGTGGCGTGCGTCCTCGGCGAAAGGAGGGGCCGTCCACGGGCGGGCGGCCGCCGCCTCCTGCGCGGTGAGCATCGCGGCGAGCGTGCGGCGCTGGCGGTCAGTCATAGAGCCGACCGTCTTGTTCTCGGACATGTGCAGCTGCACGAGCAGCTTGCGGGTGCGCGTCTGACCCCAGCGACGCTGGCTCATCAACAGCTCGGCGACCGTCATGCTGTGCGTTTCCCAAGGGCACTCGAGGATCACCTCAGCGGCCGTGATCTCGCCCGCCGCCACCCGGCGCTTGAGGTCGGCGCGAGCAAGCCTGACCTTGTTCGCGCGTTCCAGCGCACGCATGTATTGGGGCCCGCCGGCAGGGGCGAAGGTCGCTGTCGCGTTCATGTGGCTCACTCCCCGTCGCCCCCACGATCTTCGCGGCCGGCGACATCTTGGCTTGTTGACGAGTCGCGTCTCCAAGACCATCACGGGCTCGCCCTCGCCATGCCTTCGCGACTCCACCGACACCCCTCTACCGGTGGTCAAAGGCGGATCTCGGACGGTCTTGGATGCGCCCTGTGAAGCTAGCCAGCGATCGCCCGACGGTCAACAACCCGGCCGCCAGAACGTTCGCTAGAAGCGGGCTTTTTTTCACATTTCCGACTTGTGAAGAAATGGACAAGCGTCAAGGGATTTGGTCCGGCCCGGGCAGCGGGCCGTGCTCGGCCTCGAAGTCGCGCTTGACCGCCGCGAACGCTTCGAGCGCCCTGTCGATCGTCGCCTCGTCATGGGTCGCCATCACACTCGTGCGCAGCAGCGCTCCTCCCGGCGGCACAGCGGGATGCAGCGCGGTGTTGACGAATACGCCCGCGTCATACAGGGCGCGCCACAAGAGTCCCGCCTTCCAGTCGTCGCCGACGAGCACGGGCACGATCGGGGTCACGATCGTGGGCGCCCCACCCGCATCTGGCCGTACGCCGGGCGCGGCCGCGACGGCTGGGACCTGCGGCAGCAGCTGGGGAGCGACGACCGCGAAGCCGAGCTGCGCAAGCCCGTCGCGCAGCCGCCAAGCGTTCTCCAGCACCCGCGCGAGCACCGCAGCGCCCTCCGGGGAGCGCAGCACGCGCAACGCCGCCAGCGCAGCCCCCAGCGCCGCTGGTACGCCCGAGGCCGTGAAGATGAAGGCGCGCGAGTAGTAGCGCAGATACTCGATCACCTCGGCCGGCCCCGCCACGAAGCCGCCGCACGAGGCCAGCGACTTGGAGAACGTCCCGACGCGCAGATCGACGCGGTCCTCCAGGCCGAGCAGCTCAGTCGTGCCGGCCCCACGCGCACCGAGCACGCCGGCGCCGTGCGCCTCGTCGACCATCAGGCGGGCGCCGTAGCGCTCACACAGGTCGCAGATCGCGCTCAATGGTGCAATGTCGCCCTCCATCGAGAAGACGCCATCGACGACCACGAGCACACCGCCCGAGTCCCGCTCGGCGCGCTGCAGCATCTTCTCGAGCTTCTCGATCCGGTTGTGGCGAAACGGGCGCAGCTTGGCGCGCGAGAGCAGGCAGCCGTCGAGGATCGAGGCGTGATCGCCCGAGTCGGCGACCACCGTGTCGCCCACCCCGAGGATCGTCCCGAGCGTGCCGAGATTGGCCTGATGGCCGGTCGTGAAGACGAGTGCGTCCTCGCTGCCCATCCACTCGGCGATCTCCCGCTCGAGCTCCAGGTGCAGCGGCGTCGTGCCGTTCAACGGCCTGGACCCCGTCAGCCCGGTCCCATAGCGGTGCAGCGCGTCCTCGGCGCCCTTCAGCACACGCTCGTCGTCGGTCAGCCCGAGGTAGTTGTTCGACCCGAGCATGATCCGCTGGGAGCCCTCCATCTCGACGACCGGCATAGCCGGCGAGGTGAGCACGTGGAAGTAGGGGACGATGCCGGCCTCGCGTGCGGCGGCGAGCACCGCTTCGCGCTCATGGCCGCGGGTCTTGGCGAAGACGTCTATCGATGTGGGCATATAAAGTGTCGCTTTAGTGGCGTCGGGTCAGCGCGTTTGGACGAGCGACGAGACAGGGGTGGTCAGATGAGCGTCGAGTCGATGCAGGCAGGTGGAGCGGTGGATCGGAGCGATCGGCCGAGCGTCGAGGTCAGAGCGGTCAGGGGGCTGCGCGATCTGCGGCGCTTCATCGATGTCCCGTTTCGCGTCCATGCTAACCACCCGCTGTGGGTCCCGCCGCTGCGACTCGAGCGCTGGATGTTCCTCGCCCGCCGCATGAACCCCTACTTCTCCCACGGCGAAGCCGAGTATTTCCTGGTGCGTCGCGACGGGCGCGTCGTGGGTCGAATCAGCGCGCAGATCAACTACGCATTCAACGAGACGCATGATTGTCGCTGGGGTTGGTTCGGGTTCCTGGAGATCGAGGAGGACGCAGAGGCGCTGCACGCGCTGCTCGATGCCGCGGAGGGTTGGCTGCGTGAGCGCGGCTGCGAGCGCATGGTCGGCCCGGCCGACTTCTCGATGAACGATGAGAGCGGCATCCTGATCGAAGGCCACGATCTGCACCCGATGATCCGCCAGCCATGGCACCCCCCCTACTACCAGCGCCTGATGGAGGCGCAGGAGGGCATGGTCAAGGCGATGGACCTCCACATGTGGAACCTGGACGTCACCGAACGCGACGGGGTGATGCCGATCATCTGGGAGCTGGCCGAGAAGTCCCAGACAGAGCATGGCATCAGGGTCCGCCCGATGCGCCGCCGCCAGCTACGCAAAGACCTCGATCACTTCGCCGAGGTCTACAACTCCGCGTGGTCGAAAAACTGGGACTTCGTGCCGTACTCCAAGAAGGATCTCGACGCTTACGCGCTCGACCTGCAACTCGTCTTCGACAAGCACTGGTTCATGATCGCCGAGCGCGAAGACACCGGCGAGGTGGTCGGGATGGCGATCACGATCCCCGACGTCAACGAAGTGCTCATCAAGATGAAAGGTCGGCTGCTGCCGTTTGGCTGGTGGCACTTCCTCAACAAGGGCCGGATCATGAAGCGGGTGCGCGTGGGCTTTCTCGGGGTCAAGCCCGAGTACCAGCATACGGGGGTTGCGGCGCGCCTGTATCAAGTCCATTTCGATGCTGCCGAAGTCCGCCCGCAGACGGGTGGGGAGATGGGGTGGATACTCGAGACGAACACCCCCATGAACCGCGGCATGGAAGCGATGGGCGCCAAGATCGTCAAGCGTTACCGCGTCTACGAGCGGGTTCTGCAAGTGCTGTAAAGGACCTGCCCGTCGGGGTGTGCGGTCTCAAAGCGACGTTTACGGTCTGACCGGCCCTTTACACTGGGCGCGGTGATCGAGAAGGGCGATACTGAGGAAGTCGATGCCCTCGTGGTGCCCGAGCCCGAGCCGGCCTCTCAGTTTCCGGTGCGGCGCTCGCCGGCCCCCGTTGCCCAGGCTGCTGCCGCGGCCGCCGGCGGGATCGTGATCGGCGCCGCCGCGGGATTCGTGTGTTTCGAGGCGACCCAACTCCTCAAGCGCAAGCTCCACGTGGATGACTCGCTCGATGTCTCGCCCGTCCACGGGGTCGGC
>DAHUYZ010000180.1 GCA_027306855.1 Solirubrobacterales bacterium
GTTCCCTGCTTCCCGGCCGCGAGGACGCCCTCGACGCCGTGACCCTCCGCGATGTCGTCGCCAGCCTCGAAGCCTATGAGCCGGCGCGCACGCTGACGCGCGATGCGCTCGGTCGCTGCGGTGAGTGCGTCTCCACTCGGCGCTTGCGAGAGGAGGAGCAGCGGCTCGCCGACAGCGCGATCGTGCTCAACCGCGGCCTGCGCGAAGCGGTCCAGCGGGAGCTTCGACTCGGCACGGTGACGATGAGCGACATCGCCGCGCGCTGTGGCCGGTTCAGGAGCGAGCCTCCCGGCAGCTCCGCCGGCGAAGCAAGCTGGGTCGCGCGGCGGATCGGCGAGATGCCCGAGGGAGGCGAGTATCACCCCTGCCCGTGGATTCACAGCGACGTGCTGGCGCTCATCACGCGGGACGGGCTCGGCATCTGCCCGCACGAGGTCGAACTTTGAGCACGCTCACCGAACGCCGAAACGCCGCCCGCAGGGCCGCCAGTCGGCTGATGCGCTCAGGTCTTGACTGTGGCCGGGACCTGAAATCGCCGCAGGCGCTCGACTGGCTCGCCGACGTGGCGCTCCATGTCGGCAGCCTCGACCCGATCGAGATAGGCGCCGGCGCGATCCTTG
>DAHUYZ010000181.1:0-325 GCA_027306855.1 Solirubrobacterales bacterium
TGCACGTCGGTGGGCTGACCATCATCGAAGGCCCGCCGCCGCCTGTCGAGGACCTGCTCGAACAGGTCCGCCAGCGCCTGCACCTGGTGCCACGCTACCGCCAGAAGCTCGCCCACACGGCCATCGACAGCGGTCGCCCGGTGTGGGTGGACGACCCCAACTTCAATCCCGAGTATCACGTGCGCCACACCGCGCTGCCCGCCCCAGGGCATTGGCAGCAGCTACGGGAGCTGACGGCGCGCATCTTCTCGCAGGCGCTCGACCGCAGCAAGCCGCTGTGGGAGATGTGGCTGATCGAGGGATTGCAGGATGGGCGCTTCGCGCT
>DAHUYZ010000181.1:335-618 GCA_027306855.1 Solirubrobacterales bacterium
AAGAACCATCACGCCCTGATCGACGGCATCTCCGGGATCGACCTGGCGACCGTGCTCTTCGACCTCTCCCCCGACCCTCCGCCGATCAAGCACTCCGGGCGTCCCTGGCAGCCGCATCCGGAGCCGAGCTCGGCGGAGCTGGTCGCGGTCGGAGCGCGCGGAGCGATCCGGGCCGCGACGGAAGTGGTGGGCGGCGCGGTCGACGCCATGGCGCACCCCGATCGCGCGATCGCCCGCGGTCGTGAAGCGGCGGAGGGCATCGGCGAGCTGATGTGGGCGGTTC
>DAHUYZ010000182.1 GCA_027306855.1 Solirubrobacterales bacterium
TCAGGAGCGCGCTGGCGATGCCGTCGCCCGAGCGGTTGAAGGCCATTTCGATCAGATGCCCGGACTGCTCGCCGCCGAGCGTCCAGTCGCGTGCCCGCAACTCCTCCAGCACGTAGCGATCTCCGACCTTCGTGCTTGCCACCTCGATGCCCGCGCGCCGCATCGCGGTGTGGAAGCCGAAGTTGGTCATCACCGTCACTGCTACTCCGCCGCCGAGCAGGCGGCCGGCACGTTGCAGGTGCAGCGCCGCCAGCGCCATCAGCTCGTCGCCGTCCACGACCCCGCCGGCTCTGTCGACCGCCAGCACCCGGTCGCCGTCTCCGTCGAAGGCAAACCCCACGTCGAAGGCGCCGGACCGCATCTCCTGCACGAGCGCGGCCATGTGCGTCGAGCCGCATCCGGCGTTGATGTTGCGTCCGTCGGGCTGGTCGGCAAGCACGCCGACCTGCGCGCCGAGGCGCCTGAAGATCTCCGGCGCCACCTTGAACGTCGCGCCGTTGGCACAGTCGAGCGCAATTTTCATGCCGCTCAGGTCGAGATCCGCGAAGCGCGTGTGCAGCTCGCGCAGATAGTCCTCGTGCGCTCCCTGGAGCTCTCTGATGCGGCCGATCGGCGG
>DAHUYZ010000183.1 GCA_027306855.1 Solirubrobacterales bacterium
TGCGGCGCGCCGCGGCGGCGATGCGCCGCGACGAGGAGAGCGACGAGGCGAGCTGGCAGGCCGTCGATCAGCCTGTCGCCCGCAGAGGCAGATACCGGGCGCGGACACAGCCCCGGGTGAGCGAGCACGACCTCGGCACAATCGAGTGAGCATGCGATTCGCGATTCTCACAGGCGGCGGGGACTGTCCGGGTCTGAACGCGGCGATCAGAGCGGTGGTGCGCCGCGGGTTGCGCGACGGCCACGAGCTGCTCGGCTTCCGATACGGATGGGCGGGTGTCATGGAGGGCGATCTGATGCCCCTCACCATGCAGAGCACCGCCGGGATCCTGCTGCGCGGCGGCACGATCCTCGGCACCTCGCGCACCAACCCCTTCTCCGCGCAGAATGCCGGGCACGGCCTGCAGGCGATCCGCCAGACGCTCGAGCACCACAGGATCGACGCGCTGATCGCGATCGGCGGCGAGGACACCCTCGGCGTGGCGCTGAAGCTGCATCAGGCGGAGGTCCCGGTCGTCGGGATACCCAAGACGATCGACAACGACCTGGGTGAGACCGACGCCACGATCGGCTTCAACACCGCGGTCCAGATCGCCGCCGACGCGATCGATCGCATC
>DAHUYZ010000184.1 GCA_027306855.1 Solirubrobacterales bacterium
GACCGGCGGCGCCTGAATGAACTCTGATTGAATCGGCACATGCTGAGCGACTACCACGTCCACCTTCGTCCAGACGGCGAGGGAACCCCCGCATCGCAGTACTTCACGACCGAGAACGTCGAGCGCTATCGCGCGGTCGCCTCCGAGCAGGGCATCGACGAGCTCGGCGTCTCCGAGCACGTCTACCGGTTCTCCCAGGCGCTGGATGTCTGGCGCCACCCGTTCTGGGTGCAGAACGCCGCGGACGACATCGATGCGTACTGCGACTTCGTGCAGGAGCAGACAGACCTGAAGCTCGGCATCGAGGCGGACTTCATCCCCGGCTCCGAGGACCGGATGGCCAACCTGTTGCAGGCGCGCGACTTCGACTACGTCGTGGGCTCCGTGCACTTCATCGCGCAGAAGGCGCTCGACATGGACGAGTACTCGATCTGGGACGGCGCCACCAGCGCCGAGCAGATCTGGCGCCGGTACTTCGAAACGCTGGGCGAGGCTGCTCGCAGCGGTCTCTTCGACATCCTCGCCCACCCGGATCTCGTCAAGGTATGGAGTCCCGCCCACCCCGCCAACCGTGAGCGCCCGCTGCCAGAGGGTGACCTGCGCCGCTACT
>DAHUYZ010000185.1 GCA_027306855.1 Solirubrobacterales bacterium
AGCGCTACCGGGCGAGCATCGATCGCGTTATCGACTTCCTCTCAGGCCGCTTCAAGTCGATCGAGCGCGACCTGGAGCAGCGCATGAAGGCGGCCGCCGCCGAAGAAGAGTTCGAGCAGGCGACGCTGGAGCGAAACCGCCTGCAGGCGGTGCGTTCGCTGATGGAGCGTCAGCGCGTCGTCGGCTCGAGCATCGGCACGCTCGACGCGATCGCGGTCGCGCTGGACGACACGGAGGCCAACGCGCAGGTCTTCCAGGTGCGCGACGGCGTGCTCACCGATCGCCAGTCCTTCTATCTCTCAAACGAGGCGCAGCGGGACGTGGGGGAGGTCTCGCGGGAGTTCGTCCTGCAGTACTACGGCGGGCAGACCGCGATCCCGCCGCAGCTCATAGTCGAGCCGGAGCTGATGGAGCGCGAGCCCTCCGAGCTGCAGGCGCTGGGCGAGGTGCTGTCGGCTCGGCGGGGCGGGCCGGTGCAGATCAGGACCGCGGAACGGGGCGACAGGCGCAGGATCCTGGAGCTGGCGCGCCGCAACGCGGTGCTGGCGCTGGACACCGAGCGGCTGCGCGCCGAGCGCCGCCGCCAGAGCCGCGCGGAGGCGCTGGA
>DAHUYZ010000186.1 GCA_027306855.1 Solirubrobacterales bacterium
AGGTCGAGCGCACGTTCGCGGTCAACCTGATGGGCGTATGGCGCACCGACCGCGCGCTGATCGACCAGATCGTCGCCAAACGCGGCTACCTGCTGAACATCGCCTCGCTGGCGGCCGCCTCCCACGCGCCGATGATGGGCCCGTACGCCTCCACGAAGGCCGGCGTGGAGGCGCTCACCAACGTGCTGCGACAGGAGCTCTCGCCCACCGGCGCCCGCGTCGGCTGCGCCTACTTCGGCTTCATCGACACCGACCTGGTGCGCGGCGGCTTCAGCCAGCCCTCGGCGGGCGGGCTGAGGGACCAGATGCCCAAATTCCTCAGCGACCCGGCGCCGCTCTCAAAGGCGATCGACGCGATCGAGAAGGGCGTCGGCGAGCGCGCGGCGAAGGTCTGGGCGCCGCGCTGGGTAGGAGCCGCCATCCACCTGCGCACCCTGGTCCAGCCGCTGGCCGAACGGCGGGTGATCTCAGACCAGGCGTCGCTGAGCGAGGCGATGCGCCTGGCGCGCGAGAGCAACGAGAACGCCACCCAGGACCCGCTGCTCGGCGTCGCGGTCAAGGCGCGCAGCGGCGTCGCGGCCGACTGACCTTTTGAGGGCGCCGCC
>DAHUYZ010000187.1 GCA_027306855.1 Solirubrobacterales bacterium
GTTGGCGGCGTCGTTCTGACCCGCCTGGCCGCCGGCGCCGATCATGGTGTGCGCTTCGTCGATGAACAAGATCAGCGGCGAGGGTGAGCTCTTGACCTCCTCGATGAGGCCCTTGAGGCGGTTTTCAAACTCGCCTTTGACGCCCGCGCCCGCCTGAAGCAGCGCGAGATCGAGGGTCCGGAGGGTGACGTTCTTGAGCGACGGAGGGACGTCGCCGTTGGCGATGCGCAGCGCGAAGCCCTCGACGACGGCGGTCTTGCCGACGCCGGCCTCGCCCACCAGAATGGGGTTGTTCTGGCGGCGCCGGGTGAGGATATCGACCACCTGGCGGATCTCCCAGTCGCGGCCGAGCACGGGATCGATCTTGCCCTGCTTGGCGCGCTCGGTGAGGTTGATGGTGAATTGGTCGAGATTGGGCGTTTTGCCGCCGCCGGGGCGGGGCGCTTCGCCGGAGCCGGCGGCCGCGGCCGTGGGGGACTGATCGCTTTCCTGGGATGCCGAGACGATGTTGAGGAACTCGGCCCGGAGCACGTCGGCGGTGACCTTCTGGAACTCGCGGCTGATGTCGCGGACCAGGCGGCTGAGCTCCTCGTTGACGAACA
>DAHUYZ010000188.1 GCA_027306855.1 Solirubrobacterales bacterium
GCTCACGCGGCCTGTCAACCGGGCGGCGTAGATGTGCGTCCCTCCGGCCGCGGACGCAACAGACAACCACAGAGCGGCGTAGAACTTGTCACCTATGCGACTCAGCAAATGGCTGCCACGCAGGCTGCCCGAGCAGATCCACCTGGATCAGGCAGCCGTCGCTCCACTGCTGGCAGCCGCCTGAGCTCTCGCAAACGCGGCCCGTGCTCCGGGGCGAGACCACCTGGATCGTAGGCCGTGGACTGGTCGCCGCCGTCAATCGCGCTACGATCGGGCAACGCAAGACAGGGGGGCTGACGGGAAGTCGGCTGAGATGGCGCCCTCGAGCATCGCTCGCCCGGCGTCGACCCTTCGAACCTGTGGGGTAATGCCCGCGAAGGGAGCGCAGTGTCAACCAGAGTGCAGGATCCGATGCGGCCGCAAGCCGCGGGCGCGCGGCAAAGCGAATCGGTGGGCAACCGCACTGCGCGCACGGATGGCGGCGAGCGCGAGGGAGTGATCGTCAGCGGCGTCAGCCGCCACTTCACCGACCGGCGCGGCAACGCGGTGCAGGCGCTCCACGAGGTCTCTCTGCGGGCCGCACCGCACGAGGT
>DAHUYZ010000189.1 GCA_027306855.1 Solirubrobacterales bacterium
GCGGCCCGGGTGCCGTCCATCCGGATCCCGCGCAGCGCGAGCAGCACCACCAGCACGCCGGCGCAGACGATAGCCGAGTCGGCGAGGTTGAACACCGGCCAGTCCGGTAGCTCGATCCAGTCGACCACGTGCCCCTCGAACAGCCCGGGAGCGCGGAAGATCCGGTCCAGCAGGTTCCCGGTGGCCCCGCCGAGCAGCAGGCCGAGCGCGATCGTCCAGGCCGGGCTGCGCAGCCGCCGGGCCGTCCGGATGATGTAGGCGATCACGCCGCACACGATCAGCGCGATGACCGCGGTGTAGGACGTCCCCACGCCGAACGCCGCGCCGGCGTTGAACGTGAGGTCCAGCGTGATCAGCCCGTCGAGCAGCCGGATCGGCGCGTGGCCGGGCATCTGGGCTACCACGACCGCCTTGGAGATGACATCGGCCGCGAGGACGAGCACAGCCACCGCGAGCAGCAGCCCCACCCGGCGCGGCCGGGCCGGCGTCCCGTTGTGCATGGTGAAAGAGCCTATCCGCGCTTTCAGCTACGCTGGGCCGGTGCCGGGATTCCAGCCGCTCCCCGCGCAGGTCGACCTGCC
>DAHUYZ010000018.1 GCA_027306855.1 Solirubrobacterales bacterium
TGCGGTCCGCGTTTCAGGCCGCTAATGGGCCACTAGCCGGGCGTGAGCGCGTAAACGCCCACGCCGGGCCATGCCGACTCCTTGTCAGCCCCCGGGGTGCGGGCGCACGCCCGCGCGGAAGGTGCCGAGCAGAGCGCCGCGACACTTGGCCGTTGCGGCCTTGAACTGGGGGCTTGCGGTGTTGATGCCCTTCGTGCTGAAGATCGGCCCGTTGCCTGACGTGTTCGGCGTCGGGACGTTCACCCCGTTCTGGCGCAGGCAGGTTGCGAACTTGGCGAGCACCTGCTTGAAGGCCGGATTGCGAAAGCCTGGCGATCCTTGGCGCAGGAAGTGCCCGTGGTCGGGAGCGCACTTCTGCAGCGCCGCCTGGAATTGCGCGCGCGTCACGCCCTTGGGAAGCTGCCGGTTGAGGAATATGCCGGCGCCCGGATATCTGTTGGGTCCACCTGCGGGATTGGGCAGCGTGATGCCGTTCTTCTGGAGGCATTCGCGCACCGCCCCGAACCGTGGATGCGTAACGGTGCCCGCTTTTGAGCCGGCCTGAACGGCTGGGCCGCCCGCCGACGTTTGCGAAGAAGACGTCGATGCGCTCGTGTTGCTCGTCGAGGCCGCATTCGTCGGTTTGGGGGAGGAGCTTCCGCACGCGGTCAGGCCGAGGCTGCCGAGCGCCAGGGCCGCAAGGACGCCTACCGTCGTCGCGTGGACGCTCCGGACCGGTCTGCGGGATGGGTCGATCGTGGACATTGAGCTCCCTTTCGATGACTGTGTGCACATGACTCTGGCAGGTCTACTTTCCGAACAGCGCCGGTCCGCCGCCTGAGCCGCCGAGTCCGCCGCCGAAGCCGCCCGCTTCGCTGACCCGAATCGATTCGGCGGCTATCGATCCGTTTGCGCCCGGGCTGCCCGTTACGACGACGGTTTCGCCGGGATGAATTGCGTGCACGCTCGAGCTGACCGTCTTTGAGACTGTCGAGGCGGCTGAGGTGGTGACCTTGACGGTGTTGCCTTCTAGGGTGCTCACGTACAGCGTTCGCCCCGAGATGTAGGCGACCTGGCCGATCGTCGCGCCCCCAGCCCCAGGGCCGCCGGCTAAAGCGCCGCTACCGCGCCCGGCGAACAGGCTGCCACCACCGCTTTCGCGCTCGGCGAGAAGACCGCTTCCGCCGCTTCCGCCGCCACCGGCGGCCGAACGCAGGGAGGCCAAGCGCGACGCAAAGCCGCCAGAAACGCTCGATGAGGAGGAAGAGCCTTGGCCCTTCTCGACGAGCACGCCGGCGATGAATCCGATTGCGATCAGCAGCACGGCCGGCATCGCCAGCTGTCGAGGGTCTCTGCTCGCCCCGAGCAAACGGCGGCGGGGTCTGGGAGGCAGATCGAGGCCGCCAGGCTCGCCCGGCCAGTCCGTCTGTTCCTCGATTGTTGCCTGTTCGTTTGTCATGGCTGCTCCTGTAGGGGTCGCGGGTCCTCACTCGAAGCGAAGCGCCTCGATTGGCCGAAGCGCAGCGGCGCGAGCGGCTGGATAAGTGCCGAAGAAGAGGCCTGACAGGGCCGCCGCCCCGAAGGCGAGGAAGATCGAGTAGGTGGCGATCTCGGGATGTACGCCCGCGATTTCGAACTGGCTACCGAGGATCCCGGCGAGCACGCCGGTTAGACCGCCGATGAGCGAGACGAGCACCGCCTCGGTCAAGAACTGCGTGAGGATGTCACTGCGCCGCGCCCCGATCGCCTTGCGGATGCCGATCTCGCGCGTGCGCTCGGTGACGGAGACGAGCATGATGTTCATCACGCCGATCCCTCCGACGAGCAGCGATATCGCCGCGACCTCGCCGAGCAATGTCGTGAACACGCTGCTGGTCGAGTTCGAGGTTTCGAGCAGAGAGCCTTGGTTGAGCACGCTGAAGCCCGGTTCGAGCGTGTTCTTGATTTTGTGGCGTTCCTCGATGACGGTCGAGACCTCGGCTTCGGCGGCATTCAAGACCGACTCGGACTTCGCTTGGACGGTAATCGAGTCGATTGAGCCGGCGCCGGTGATGGAGATCTGCACCGTCGTGATCGGGGCGACGACGACGTCGTCCTGGTTGGCGAGTCCGTTGGACCCCTTCGAGGCGAGCACGCCTACGACTTCGTAGTTGCCGCCGTCGACCTTCACGTTCTTCCCGATGGGACTCTGGCCGGCGAACAGTTCTTGAAGGACCGTCTGGCCGATCACCGTTACCCGTCTGTGATCTTGGACGTCCGCCTGCGTGAAGGAGGCCCCTTCGGCGATCTTGTAGTTGTGGGCGGCCAGATATGAAGGGGTGGTGCCGACGAACGACGACGGTTCGTAGCTGGAGCTTCCGGACACGAGCTTCACGGCGGTGGCATTGACGACGGGAGACGCGCTCTTGACATCAGGCGCAAGGCTTTGGTCTTCGAGTGCCTGGGCGTCCTGCTTGGTCAGCGAGATGCTCGTGGTACTCCGCGCTCGGGCGCCGCCGCGAGAGCCGCCCGCGGACTGCACTACGAGGACGTTGGTGCCGAGGCTCTGGATGCGCGACTGGACCGCCTGGGAGGAGCCGTTGCCGACGGCGATGAGCACGATCACCGACGCGACCCCGATCGTCATCCCGAGAATCGTCAGCCCGGAGCGCAGCTTGTTCGCTGTGATGCCGCCCCAGGCGATCCGGAGTGTCCCTGGTCCGATCATGGTCGGCCCTCTTTGGCGCCTGCGGAGAATGCTCGATGCGAGGACTTCTGGGCGTGGACGACGGGTGGACGGTCGTGTACGTTCGTGGTGCGCCGGTCTTCGACCACTTCTCCGTCGCTGAGGCGCACCAGCCGCTTTGCCTGTTCGGCCACGTCTGGCTCGTGGGTGATCAGGACCACTGTTCGTCCTTGCGCGTTGAGCGCAGCGAAGATCTCGAGTACGTCTTCTGTGGAGTGGGAGTCGAGGTTGCCGGTCGGCTCGTCCGCGAGGATCAGGGAGGGATTCGTGACGATCGCGCGAGCTATGGCTACGCGTTGCTGCTGGCCGCCGGACAGCTCGGAGGGGAGATGGTGAGAGCGGTCGGCGATCCCCATCGCTTGGAGCGCCGCGAGCGCATGCTGGTGACGCTCGGAACGGGGCAGCCCGGCGTATGCGAGCGGCAGCTCGACGTTGGCGATCGCGCTCGTGCGCGGGACGAGGTTGAAGTTCTGAAAGACGAAGCCGATCTTGCGGTTGCGCAGGTCGGAGAGGTCGTCCTCGTCCATCTCGCTGACCTGAACACCGTCGATCTCATAGCGACCGCTCGTCGGGATGTCGAGACAGCCGAGGATGTTCATCAGGGTGCTCTTGCCGCTGCCAGAGCTGCCCATGATCGCGACGAAGTCTCCTCGCTCGATCCGCAACGAGACGTTGCGTAGGGCGTCGACCCTGATCTGCCCCAGCTCGAACACCTTGCATACGTCGTGGACGTCGATGACGGGCGCGATACGACGGTCATCGCGCCGGCGGACCGCTCCACCCGGTGCCGCGCGCTCGTGAAGCGGCCGGCGGCGGGGCGCGCGCGCCTGACCCTTTCTGAGCGAGCGCAGCGGTTTGTGCATCAACCGCCCCCCCGGAAGAACACGGCGCCGCCGCCTCCTGCGAAGCCTGCGCTGCCGCCGCCGCCGATCGCCGCCCCGCCGAGACCGGTGCCGCGCAGGCGACCGCCGAGCCTGGAGGTGAGGCTCGTGGCGCTACCTGTGCTGGTCGCCTGCGGCAGAACGACCGTTTCGCCTGCCTTCAAGCCGCTGAGGATGATCGTGGAGCTGTCGCCGGCCAGCCCGGTCACGACCCGCCGGCGCACGTCCTTGCCGCCCCGCACGACAGTCACTGAGCCGCCGGAGATCGCGCTGGTGGGGACATTGACGCCTTCGGCCTGCTTCACAACGACTTCGGCTGTGGCGCTCATGCCGGGCTTCAGCCCCGCCTGCATCTGATCGAGTGTGAAGGTGACGTCGTAGCTGACGACTCCGCTGGAGCTCGTGGCCAGCGTCGCCACTTCGCTGACATGGGCGGCGAGCTTGCGGCCTTCGAAGGCTTCGAGAGTCACCGTCGCGATCTGCCCGACTTTGACGCTCGAGATTTCCGATTCGCTGACAGCCACGACGAGCCGCATCGAGGAGAGGTCGCTGAGCACCGCGAACGCTGAGCCAGAGGAAGAGGACGCTCCCGAGCCCGATGACCCGGAGTTCGATGACCCGGAGCCCGAAGAGCCCGCGCCGGGGCGGCCCGTCCCGGATCCGCCGACCCCGCCGGAGGCGCCCGAGCCGGACGAGCCGGACGAGCCGGAGGAGCCGGAGGAACTGGACGCCCTGGTCGTGCCGCTCGCGGAGACGACTTCGCCGACCTGGCCCGACAGCGAGACGATCGTGCCGTTCTCGGGCGCATACAGCCTGGTGTCCGCAATGTCCTGTTCGTCGCTTCGAACAGTCAGCTCATCGCTCTTGACGGTCGCGTGCGCCGACGCGAGGTTGGCTTCGCGGGTCGCGGCGCTGATGGCCGTTTTTGCTTCAGTGCTCCCCGTCTTTCCGTTCTTGGTCTTTTCGTGCGGCGCTTCCTTGCCGGCGCCCGCAGCTGCGCCTTCGCCGTCGGTTTCCTGTTCTCTGGCAAGGCTCGCTTCGGCGGCCATCAGGGCGGCCTTGGCCTGTTCGAGGGTCACTTCGGCGCTCTGCGGGTCGAGCGTCGCCAGCAGCCGGCCCTGTGTGACCAGCTGGCCCTGGCTCACATAGATGTGGGTGACGGTGCCACTCGTCTTGAAGCCGAGATTCAGCTGGCTCGAGGGCTCGAGGTTGCCGCTGCCGGACACCGTCGACTGCACCACCCCTTCGGCGACCTTGGCGGTGCGGGTCGTGGCCGTCTGGCTGCTGGCGGGGGGTCCCACCACAAGGACGGCGACGAGGATCGCGCCGAGGCACGTCAGGCCCAGCGCGTAGTGGAGCCAGGGACGTCCTGTGCGCTCGGTCATCGCAGCTTGATCCTGATGAGGGCTTGTAAGAGGGGGCGAAGAACCCGTAACGCGTGAGGAGAGCTGAACTGCGCACTTAGGGCACGCGCCGAAATAACCACTTGTTGAGACGCCGAATGAGCTTCGCCTGGCGGCGTCCTCGGGGCTCGACTTAGCGCCATCAAGCCTTCGCCCCTGCGTCCTTGCCATGCTCACCCCTCGAACCCCTCAACCGCGCGCTTATTTCGGCGCGAGCCCTTAGCGAGCGGCCTGGCGACCGATGCGTGCCTGGGGTGCGATCATCCGCGCCGATGGCCACCTACGGAGGGCTCGATCTCGGCGGCACCAAGATCCAGGCGGTGGTCGTTCGCGACGAGGATCACAAGGTGCTTGGGCAGGCGCGCCAGCTCACCCCGCACAGCGGCGGTCCAAGAGCGGTGGTGGATGCGCTCGTGCAGTGTATGAGCGATGCGGCGAAGGGCGCGAACGTGCCGGCCGAGCGGCTCGACGGTATCGGCGTGGGCGCGCCGGGTGAGGTCGACTCCCAAGCTGGAACGCTCGCGCGCGCGACGAACCTCTCCGAATGGGAGCACCCTTTCCCGCTTGCCGAAGCGCTCGCGGAGCGGCTCGGGCCGGCGGTGCGAATCGGCAACGACGTGCGCGTCGCCACCAAGGCCGAGCTGCGGCTGGGCGCCGGGCGCGGCTCCAGTTCGATGCTGTGCGTCTTCTGGGGGACCGGGGTGGGCGGCGGCGTCGTGCTCGACGGAAAGCTGTGGCTCGGCCGCGGCGGAGCCGGGGAGATCGGCCACATGGTGGTCAAGCAGGATGGAGCTCGTTGTTTGTGTGGGCGGCGCGGCTGCATGGAGGCCTATGCGGGCCGCAGGGCGATGGAAGCCAGGGTCAGGCGGCTCGTCAAGCAAGGCCATGAGAGCGATCTGCTGGAGATCATGCGCGAGCGAAAGCGCCAGACGCTCTCTAGCGGCGTGTGGGCTCACGCGCTCGATCGTGGGGACCATCTCGCTCACGAGCTCATCGAGCGCGCGGTGCGCGCACTGGGCAGCGGGATCGCCTCGGCGGTGAACCTGCTCGACGTCGAGCTCGTGCTGCTCGGCGGCGGGCTCGGTACGCGCTTCGGCGAGCCGATGCTCACCCGCATCGCGGACGCGATGAAGCCCCACCTGTTCAACGACACCCACCCGCCCGAGATGTGCCTTGCCGCGCTCGGCGACCTCGGCGGCGCGCTCGGGGCCGCGTTGCTGTGTGAGTAGGGCAAGCACTGCGCGGCGCGGTATGGTCCGAGTCGAGCCGTAACGTATGAACGCCTTGTCACAGCCGGTAGTGCATCTTTCGGCGGTCTTGCATAGCCCGCTGCTCGACAGGGCGGGCGAGCGGCTGGGTCGCGTGCAGGACCTGATCGTGCGGCTCGCCGACCGCGGCTACCCGCCGGTTACGGGCTTGAAGGCGAGGATTGGGGGGCGCGAGTTGTTCGTCCCGGTCGATCGCGTCGCCGAGCTCGAGCCTGGCGCGGTCAAGCTGGCGGGCGAGGTGCTGAGCTTGAGGCGTTTTGAGCGCCGCGCTGGCGAGGTCTTGCTCGGACAGGATGTGCTTGCCCGTACGCTCGTGGACGTCGAGGCCGAGCCGCCGGTGCTTGTGAGCGCCCATGAGATCGAGCTCGCTTGTATCGACGGCTGGTGGAGGGTTGTCGGCGTCGATCACAGCGCACGCGCGCGCTTGCGCAGGCGTTTGCCGCGCCCTTTCAAGAAGCGGATCTCGGATCGGCCGTTCATCGACTGGATGGAGCTCGAGCCGTTCGTCGGCCATGTCCCGACCGCGCGTCTTCGTTTTTCGCACCGCAAGCTCGCGAACCTGCACCCGGCGGAGATTGCCGATCTTGTCGAGGCCGCTTCGCATGAGGAGGGAGAGGAGCTCATCAAGGCGGTCGGCCAGGATCGTGATTTGGAGGCCGATGTGTTCGAGGAGCTGGACGAGCACCATCAGCTCGAGTTCATCCGCGAGCGTCCCGACGATCAGGTCGCGTCGGTGATCGCGCGGATGGCGGCCGACGATGCGGCGGATCTGATCGTCGAGATCGACCAGGAGCGTCGCGCGCGCGTCCTTGTGCTGCTGCCGTTCGCCCAGCGCCGCCAGATCGAGAAGCTGCTCGGCTACAACCCTTCGACCGCGGGCGGGCTGATGAGCCCGGAGGTGATCGTCTTGCGCGAGGGGGAGTCGGTCGCCGCGGCCCTGGAAGCGGTGCGCTCCAGCGAGATTGCCGCTGCGACGCTGACGACCGTCTATCTGAAGGACGAGCAGGGCAAGCTGTGCGGTTCGGCGCCGGTCGTTGGCCTGCTGCGCAGCGATCCGGCCGCTCCGCTGTCTGCGATCGCCGACCATGAGCCGGTCTCGGTACCGACGGATGCCGACCTTCCCGACGTCGCGCGCACGATGACCGACTACAACCTCGCGATGTTGCCGGTCGTCGACGGGGACGACAGGCTCGTCGGCGCGATCACCGTTGACGACGTGCTGGAGCAAACGCTCCCAGCCGGCTGGCGACGGCGCTTTGGGCTCGCTCGGGATTGAACGGGCTGGCCAGGTGCTGTGAGCGCTCGGCGCCTCGACGGCGAGCGGCTCGATGCTAGGCTTGGGCGTCTCAGGCCCACCGCGCAGAAAGGAGACCGGCATGGATCAAGACCTGCCGCGAAGTACCCAGCCGGTCGCGCGCTCGTCGGGCCCCCTTTCGCTGTCCTGAGCTGAGGCCGTCAGGGCTGTTCTTTCGGCGCGCGACGTAGCGTTTGCGTGCCCTCCGTCTAAAGAGTGCGCAAGCAGCTGCCGTGGGGCGCTGCCTGTCGCCTCGCCACAGGGCCGGCGCGGCGATCGACGAGTTTGCCGGTCGAGCACGACGACGCAAAGAAAGGAGGTGAGAGAGGTGGCGCAGGACCTAGAGCAGGAACAGGCGGGCGAGGTCCGTCCTACCGGCGTGCCGCCCGTCCTCGATGAGGCCCACATCGGCGACATTAGGGGCGCGCTTGGAACGATCAAGCTGCACGAGACGGGTGCCCGGCATGGAGCTAAGGCGCGGATCGCGGCGCTGCTCGCGATCATGGGCCCTGGGCTGATCGTGATGGTCGGCGACAACGACGCGGGGGGCGTCTCGACCTATTCGCAGGCCGGCCAGAACTACGGTGTGAGCCTGCTGTGGACGCTCGTGTTGCTGATCCCTGTGCTGATCGTCAACCAGGAGATGGTGATCAGGCTCGGGGCGGTCACGGGGGTCGGGCACGCGCGGCTCATCAACGAGCGCTTCGGGCGCTTCTGGGGGTGGTTCTCGGTCGGCGACCTGTTCGTCCTCAACTTTTTGACGATCGTCACGGAGTTCATCGGCGTGAGCCTGGCGCTCGAGCATTTCGGCGTGAGCGGGGACATCGCGGTGCCGGTGGCCGCGCTCACGCTGATCGCGATCACGTCGACCGGTAGCTTCCGCAGTTGGGAGCGGTTCATGTATGTGTTCGTGATCGCCAACTTCCTTGTGATCCCGCTGCTCGTGCTGGCCCACCCGCATGTGGGCACGGTCGTTGGCCATACCTTTGGGCTTGGCATTCAGGGCGGAGCGAGTTCGACGGCGGTGCTGCTCGTGATCGCGATCGTCGGCACGACCGTGGCGCCGTGGCAGCTGTTCTTTCAGCAGTCGAACATCATCGACAAGCGCATTACGCCGCGCTGGATCAACTATGAGCGTGCCGACACGGTCATCGGGGCGTTCGTCGTCGTGATAGGGGCGGGCGCGCTCATGACGGTGACCGCTTTTGCTTTCGCGGGCACTCCTTATGCCGGCCATTTCAACGATGCCGCGACCGTGGCGAGCGGACTGTCGCACGAGCTGGGTGGCGCGGCCGGCGCGTTCTACGCGATTGTGCTGCTCAACGCGTCGCTGATCGGCGCGGCTGCCGTCACGCTGTCGACGTCATATGCGTTTGGGGATGTGTTCGGGACCCGCCACTCCCTGCACCATGGTCTGCGCGAGGCAAAGTCGTTCTATGCGAGCTTCAGCCTGATGGTGCTCGCCGCCGCCGCGATCGTATTGATCCCGGGCGCTCCGCTGGGGCTCATAACCACCTCTGTGCAGGCCCTTGCGGGAGTGCTGCTGCCAAGCGCCACGGTCTTCTTGCTACTGCTCTGCAACGACCGCGAGGTGCTTGGCCCGTGGTCGAACCCGCCGTGGCTGAACGCGGTCGCGAGCGTGATCGTAGCGGTGCTCGTCGAGCTGTCGCTGATTCTTGTGGCGAGCACGATGTTCCCTTCGCTCGATGTCGCGGCTCTGTTCGCTTATCTCACCGGCGGGGTGGTTCTCGCCTTAGTGGTCGTGGGCGCGCTCGCATTGCGAGGTCGGCGGGGCAAGGTAGCCCTCGCCGCCGGTGAGCAGAAGATCGACAGGGCGAGCTGGACTATGCCGCCGCTTGCTCTGCTCGAGCGACCGGTCTGGTCGCCGGGACGCAAGGCGGGCATGGCGCTTCTGCGTGGGTACCTGGTCGTGGCGATCGTGCTGTTGATCGTCAAGAGCGTCCAGCTCGCGCACTGACCTCTGGCGCCGGCCATCAACCCCCGGCGAGGCTCGTCGGGATCGGCTGGCCGTGTGGGGGCGGATCGTCGAGCAAGAGCTGGGGGACAGTTACGGGGCGCAGGCCGCGTGTGCGCAGGCCCTTGACGATCGCCGGAAGCGCCGCGATCGTCTGCGAGCGGTCGCCGCCGGCGTCGTGCATCAGGATGATCGCGCCCGGCTTGGCGCCGGCCAGCGCGCGCTGCACGATCGTTGGTACGCCGGGCATCGTGTAGTCGGCTGTGTCGACCGACCACAGGATCATCAGGAGGTGCAGGTGGTGCAGCTCTCTGAATGTGGTCGCGTTGAACGACCCATATGGTGGCCGGAACAGGCGCGGGCGTGGCCCTAGCAGCTCGATGTGGGCCATCTGTTCGAAGAGCTCTTCGTGCTGGTCGTGCGGGGAGAGCGAGGCCATCATTGGGTGCGTCTCGGTGTGGTCGCCGACGATGTCGCCAGATCGCAGCTCGTCGAGCGTCCCCTGCGAGAAGTAGCGCTCCTGGCTTCCGACCGCGAAGAACGTCGCCTTGACGTGCAGCCCGTTGAGCGTCGCTACGAGCCGTTCGGTGTATGGGCCGGGGCCGTCGTCGAATGTCAGCGCCACCTCGTTGCCCGTGGGGCCGCCGCTTACGACCGCGGGTGTATAGGCGAGCACCGAGTCGATCGCTTGGCTCTCCTTGCGCAACAGCTGAGCCTGCTGTTCGGCTTCGCTGGGAGAGGGCGCCGGGACCTTGATGAGGGCGGCACGGTGCGAAGCGTGGTTGGGGCCGCTGTGAGATCCGAACATCGCGATCAGCAGCGCGATCGCCGCCACCGCGATCGCGGCCGCCGCCGCGCGACGGCGGCGGAACACTTGCTCTGAGTCCCGTGATCGCGGCGCGCGTGGCGAGGAAGGAGGCGGAGCGGTCTTCTCCGGTGCCATGCGGCCCAAGCTTACGCGAGCTCTGTCGCCCTCGTCTCAGGCTCGCTCTGGGTCGCCGGGACGCCCTCTTGCAGCGCGGCGACGAGCTGCCGTGGACTGGACTCGATCGACGCCGGCGCGGTCAGCTCGCGCTCGGACTTTGCGCCTGCGTCCTCCATGCGGCGCAGCTGGGGGACGACCCTGCTTTCGAATGAGCCGACCGCCTCGTTGTAAGCGCCGACGGCGGAGCCGAGCTGGCGGCCGATCTTCGACAGCGGCTCGATGAAGCGGCCGAGCCGGCGATGCAGCTCGCGGGCGGTCTGCGCTATCTCGCGCGCTGAGCGAGCGATCAGCTCTTGGCGCCAGCCGTAGTGGACGGCGCGTAGGAGCCCGATCAGTGTCGTGGGGGTCGCCATCAGGACCTGCTGATGGACTCCGTATTCGATCAGTGCGGGGTCTTGTGAGAGGGCGGCGTGGTAGATGCCGTCGGAGGGAACGAACATGACGACCAGTTCGGGCGTTGAGTCGAACTGGCGCTGGTAGCCCTTGGAGGCGAGCTTGGTGATGTGGTCCCGGGTCTGCTTGGCGTGCCTTGACAGGTGCATAGCGCGCTCCTCGTCGGATTGCGCCTCTAGGTGGGCTAGGTAGGCGTCGAGCGGCACCTTGGAGTCGACGACGATGACCTTTTCGCCGGGCAGCTTGACGAGCACGTCTGGGCGCAGCTGGCCGTCCTCGGAGGAGATCGTGCTCTGCTCGAGGAAGTCGCAGTGCTCGATCATGCCTGCCATCTCGATCACGTTGCGTAGCTGGATCTCGCCCCACGATCCGCGCGTGCTCGGCCGCTTTAGGGCAGAGACGAGATTGTTCGTCTCTAGGCGCAGGCCGCCCACGCCCTCGTGCAGCTGGCGGATCATGTTCGCCAGTTCGCCTTGGGCCTGCTTGCGCTCGCGCTCTAGGCGCGCGATCTCGTTCTCGACACGACCGAGCTTGTCCTTCATCGGGGTCATGAGCCCCTTGATCTCCTCGGCTCTGCGCGCCATCTCGCCGGCGGCTCGCTCCTCCTCGGAGCGGCGCTGGTCCGCGAGCCGCTGGGCGAGCGAGTCTCCGGTTTGCTTGAGCACGTCGGCGGAGATCGCCTTCATTTCGTCGCGCAGGCGCTCGCGTCCGGCCCCGGAGATCGCCTCGATCTCAGCGCGCAGGCGCTCGCGACTGGAACGGGCGAAGGCAAGCGCGGCGCCGGCGCCTGCGAGCAGCCCGATGATCAGGCCGATCATCAACAGGAGGGTCGTCATAGAGGTGGGGGTCCCATGCTTGGAAGACCACAAATTGACAGCTCGTGCGGACGCTGGGCGCCGCTTATTTCGCTGCGGGCGTGCCTGCGCCGGGCGGTTCGGGTTCCGTCGTCAGCGGGGAGCTCTGCCTGTCGACTTCGCCGCTGAGCGCGTCTTTCTGGTCGATGCCGCCTGATCCGCTCGAGCCGCCCGATCCGTCGGAGCCACCTGAGCTGTCCGAGCCGCTTGGGGTGCCCGAGCCGGCCGAGCCGCCGGAGCCGCTTGGGTCGCTCGAGCCGCCGCCGGTCTGCGTGCCTGTGTCGCCGCTGCCGTCGGCTTCTTTTTGAGTTGGGTTTCCGCTCGAAGATCCCAGCGAGCTGGAGTTGTTTGAGCCGGTCGTTCGATCCCCGCTGGATTCGCTCGGGTCGCCGCTGTGGTGAGCTTGCCCGGTCTGGTCTTCGCCCGGGTGTGCACCTGCGCCGTCGTGGTGTTCGGGCGCGCGGAAGTCGTGATGCGGCGCGGTGACACTGAACGCCGGAGAGGGTTCGGCCGGGTCGTGGGGAGGCGTCGCGATGACAAGCATTTTGGGCCCGCGCGAACGATCGTGGCCGGTGGTCGGTTGGGGATGGCTGTGAAGGGGTTGGGATGCGTAGGCCGCGTCGGTGACCGTTGTGGAGATCGAGGGCGCGGATAGTGTCGCGGGTGCAGCGTTCGAGACCTCGGTTGCATGGTCATGTGGTCGTGTCAGCGCGGGTCGTCGTGCGTGCCCGACGATTCCGGTCGCGAGGGTGCCGGCGGTGACGACGACGGCGCCGCCCTTGAGGGCGAGGCCCGCGAGCCCGGCCGAGCTGCTGCCTGCGCCGGCCCCGGCGAGACGCTGCGCAAGCGGCGCGGTGCGTGCGCCGGTGGTGAGCGCCCAGCCGAGTAGAGGCGGGGGAGTGATCGCGGTGGCGGCGGTGCGAAGGGCGCAGCGCGCGCGGTAGACGAGTCCGCGCAGAGCGGTCTCGCTGACGCCGAGGTCGCGGGCCGCTTGGGCGTGACTTGCTCCTTCGACGGCCGTGCGCAGCAGGGCTTCTCGTTGCATGGAGGGCAGCGCGGCAAGTCCTGCCAGGGCCTCGCGTACGGCTATGCGGCGGTCGAGATCGGCTTGGGGGGCGTCCGCGCCGGAGAGGCTCTCGCTGAGCGTGCAGTAGTCGTAGCCGGAGACGCGCAGCATGTTGAGCGCGGCGTTGTGGACGATTCGGTACAGCCATGACCTCGCATCGAGGACCTCGACTCCGCGTTGGAGCGCGAGCCACGCCTGCATAAGCGCCTGCTGGAGCGCGTCTTCGGCTCGCTCGTCGGGGAGCAGCAGGCGGCGGCAGTAACGCAGGAGGGGGCGCCGGTAGCGCTGAACGAGCGCCTCGAAGGCCCGTTCGTGACCGTCGCTGGCCAGTGCGACGAGACGAGCGTCGCTCTGGGTGAGCAGCAGGCGAACGGAGACGGATGGGCTCATGGAGATGAGGCGGGAGACGACTTTACGCCGCCTCCCGTCTCTATCGGCTCGGTCGGCCTATTTCAAGACCAGCACTAGGCTCTCGAATTCGGAGCCTGACGGGCCGATGCGAAGCTCCGCCGAGCGCACGACAGTGCCGGCCGTCAGGTCGGTCGTGTCGCACACCGGTTCGGGGGCGCTTTGCGGTTGGCCGTCGTCGTCGCTCTGGTCCTGACCGTCGCCCTGCTGTTCGTCTGACCCTGAGGACTGCTGGTCGCTGGGCTGCTGGTTCTGGTCGCCGCTCGACTGATCGTCGCCTTGGCCGTTGTCGTCGCCTGGACTCTGATCGGATGGCGAGCTGGTCGGCGCGGGCGGAGGCGTCGCGCTTTCCCGGATGCACTCGATCTCGGTGTTGCCGGTGACGTTGCCTTCGACCGTCGACTTGTTGCTCAGTTCCAGCTTGAGCAAACCTTTTTCGTAGGACACGACCGTGCCCGCGTTTTCGGGCGTGGTCGTGGTTGGGGTGGGTGTCGTCGGTCCGCTGCCGGTCCCGCTGGGGGCGCCTGAGCCTGTGCCCGGCGTGGTAGGTGCAGTGCTCGCGCCGAAGTGCACGAAGCGCACGCTGGCGTGGCGCGCCTTGCGCTTGGCGTGAGTCTTTGCGTGATGATGACCTTTGTGGTGGCCTTTGTGGGCGAGCGCTGCGCCCGGAACCGCCAGGCAGAGCGCCAGGATCCCGAGCGCGGCGAGCATTGTTCGTCTCATACGGCGTTCCTCCTTGGATGCGCGGATGGGCGCGTTGATGTGCTGCTTGCCCTTCAGACACCGGATGCCCCGATTACTCACGCACGCATGCCCGCACCTAGAACATACGTCCAGGCGTCCTTTGGTCGCGTAGGCTGAGCTTCATGAGCGGCGCGTTTCGTTGCGTGGAAGCTGAGCGAACGATCGTGTTCGGGGTGGGGGCGCTTGGCGGGGCGGCGGACCTGGTGGGGGAGGGGTATGTGCTGATGACGACCGAGCGGGCGCTCAGTGCGCTGAAGCGGCTGAAGGACGGCGCGGCCTTGGGGATCGATGTCCGGCAAGGAGAGGTCGGCAATGACGCCGGTCTGCTGGGTGAGGCGGCTTCGGTCGTGTACGTTCCGCCGGGGCCTGTCGACGAGGTCGCGGGCCGGCTGAGGGGCGAGGTGGCGGGAGTGCTGAGGAGCGCGGCGACGGGGGAGATGCGCGGTGTCGTCGGTGGCGAGCGTCTGGTGGCTTTTGGCGGCGGGCGCGTGATCGACGTGGCGAAGGCGCTTGCCGCCGTGGAGGAGCCGTGTGATGTCGTCGCGATTCCGACGTCGCTGTCGGGCGCGGAGATGACGGGGGTGCACCGCCACGTGGAGGGCGCTCCGCCCGATGCCGCTCGGGTGCGTCCGGCGGTGGTCGTCAACGATCCGAGGCTGAGCGCATCTCAGCCGGTTGAGGCGTTGGCCGCGAGCAGCGCCAATGCGTTGGGACACGCGATTGTGGCTGTGTTCAGCGATCGGGCGACGCCACTTTCGGAGGTCGTTGGGTGTGGGGCGATTGAGAAGCTGGCGGGTGGCTGGTCGGGCGATGAGCCGGATCGGATGATGCTCGCGGAGGGCGCGCTGATGGCGGGTTGGGCCGTCGATCGCAGCGGCCTCGGGCCGCATCATGCGCTTACGCAGAGCGCTGTGCGGACGGCGTCGTTGGAGCACGCACAGACCAACGCCGCGCTGCTGCCTGCGACGATCGGCGCGATCAGGGCTCGCCGGCCGGCGGAGATGGAGCGGCTCGAGAGGAAGGTCGGGGTTGCGCTGGAGGCGGTGGCGGAGCGGCTACGCGATAGGGCGGGAGCGGGGTTGGGGGCGCTTGAGAGCGATCGGGAGCTGCTCGAGCGCACGGTCGAGGTGGCTGCGAGACGGCCAGAGCTGGAGCGGATCGAGCCGGCGCTCGATGAAGCGGAGATCTGGGCTATCTATCGTGCGGGGGGAGCGTATGGAGCTTGACGGCATCCACCACATAACGTGCATTACGGCCGACGCGCCGAGGAACGTCGACTTCTATACGCGCGTGCTGGGGCTGAGGATGGTCAAGAAGACCGTCAACTTTGATGCGCCTGACGTCTACCACCTCTACTTTGGGGACGGAAGCGGCGCCCCGGGGTCGATCTTGACCTTCTTCGAGTTTCCCGGGGCGGCGCAGGGACGGGCGGGCGCCGGCATGATCGGACGGCTGCGCTGGCGTGTGGGCTCGAAGGGGGCGCTTGGGTTTTGGGCGGATCGTCTCGCTGAGGAGGACGTCGTTGTGGAGCCGGCGGAGGATGGGCAGGCGCTGAGGTTCTGCGATCCGGAGGGGCTGGGGCTGGAGCTTGCTGTGGTGGAGAGCGACGACGAGCCGTTGATCGCCGTCGCTGGGGGGATCGAGGCGGGATACGCGCTGGAGGGCTTTGACGGCGTGCGCGCATATGGCGTCCCGACGGAACGGCACGAGCGCTTGCTGGTGGAGACGATGGGCTTCAGGCCGGCCAGCGATGGGCGGTATGCCTTGGAGGGTGGCAGGCGCAAAGCGTGGTACGCATATGAGGAGCCGCCGGCAGAGCTTGGAGCGCAGGGCGCGGGGACGGTGCACCACATCGCTTGGTGTACGCGCGACGAGGAGCAGGAAGCTTGGCGGGAGCGCATCCGAGCGGCAGGGGCGCGCCCGACGCCGATCATCGACAGGCAGTACTTCAGGAGCGTCTACTTCAGGGAGCCGGCGGGTGTGCTGTTCGAGCTCGCGACCGCCGGCCCGGGGTTCGCCGTGGACGAGCCGCTTGACCGGTTGGGCGAGCAGCTGCGACTGCCCCCACAGCACGAGCATCTGAGGGAGCGTTTGGAAAGAACCCTGACGCCCTTGCCGTAAGGCGACACCTGGAGGAGAAACCTTTAGAGCCCTCAAAGCGAGCCCGGTTCGAACCGCTCAGTCTCTCCCGCGAACGGCGGACACGTTTAGGCGCACATAGTCCAAGGGCATCTCCACGCGGGCGATGACGGTATCGGCGAACTGTTCGCATCGCTGCTCTGGCAGCCGCGCGAGATGCGCCGGCAGGATCGAGGTGCGCACGAACGTGCCCATGTCCTCTGGATACGTAGGCTGCTCTTCGAGCCAGCAGCGGGCCTCGCTGAAGCCCGCCGTCCGCAGTCGTCGCTCTGTCTCGTCGGGCCCGGCGAACAGCCACGGCGAGAAGCCGACAAGCTCCGGAGCGGTTTCCCGCGCGGCCGCATCGATGGCCTCCCGAACGCGTTGAATGTTTCCCTCACCTCCACACTGGACCTCGAGCACGCCGCAGGGCGGCAACGCACTGCCGAGACGGTTCCAGAGGCGGTCATGGTCGGTCACCCAGTGCAGTGTCGCGGTCGAGACGATCGCATCGACCGGCTCGTCCAGATCGAGATCGAGCACGTCCTGGCGCCATACCTCCGCCCGATCGCCGAGCCGTCCGCGCGCCACGTCCACCATGTCCTGAGAGGCGTCGATCGCCAACACGCGGCCCTCGGGAACGAGCGCCGGCAGCTCCTGCGTAACGCGTCCGGTGCCGCAACCCACATCCAGCACGCTCGCATCGGGCGCGATGCCCGACAACCGAGCGAGCACCGTAGCGCCCCACGCCTGCTGGGGAGCGCTCGAGGTGTCATACGTCGATGCGTCCCAGCGAGTCGCCATCGACTCAGCGGATACCGTCGTGCTCGCGAGAAAAGCAGGGCACGCTGCGAGTATATGAAGGCCAAACAGTGTGATTCTCCGTCGCAACCCCGGCAGCGCGATGGCGACTACGACGCGGGTGCAGTTGTGCGTCCAAGGGCAAACAGATCTTGCCCGCTGCGTCGCGGGGGCCTGAGGGCGGGTCGGTCGCTCGCGCGCCTCGGTCGCGATGCGTCTGGCGTTGGTCAGTCGGCGGAGTCGCAGCGCTGGAACGTATACCTACGAGCGCTAAACATACACCTAGTCCGGGCTTAGTAGTACGTTTAGCGGTGTGAGCAGCTTTCGTGATCTGGCACGCCATTTTGGTGCGCTTGCACCCGACACGGTGACAGCGCTTACGAGCATCGCCGAGGCCAGGGGTAGGGCGGAGCTCTACCGGCAGCAGAACCCGGCCGGGCTCGAAACGCTGCGCAAGGTTGCGCTGATCCAGAGCACCGAGGCGTCGAACGCGATCGAGAACATACGCGCCCCGCTCGCGCGCATCGAAGCGCTGGTCGCGGAGACGACGACCCCGCAGACCCGATCCGAGCAGGAGATCGCCGGCTACCGGGATGCCCTGGCGACGATCCACGCCAACGGTGCCGACATCCCGTTCGAGCCCCGCTACGTGCAGCAGCTGCACGGCTATCTGCACAAGTACGTCGGCGATCGCGATGCGGGCAGGTGGAAGAGCATCGACAACGAGGTCCAGGAACGGCTGCCAGACGGCACGATGATGGTCCGCTTCAAGCCGGTGACTGCGGCCCTGACACCTGGGGCGATGGACGACCTGCACAGCGAGTTTCGCCACGCGCTCGACACGGGCCCGTATCCGCCTCTGTTGCTGTGTGCCGCCTACGTGCTGGACTTCACGGTGATCCACCCGTTCCGGGACGGCAACGGTCGCATGTCGCGGCTGATCACGCTCTGGCTGCTCTACATCGTCGGGCACGACGTAGGGCGCTACATCAGCATCGAGAAGCTCGTCGACTCGAGCAGGGTCACCTATTACGAAGCGCTCGGCGGCTCTACTCGCGGTTGGCACGAGAGCGAACACACCCTGGAGCCTTGGACGAGCTACTTCCTCGGTGTCCTGCTCGCCGCCTATAAGGAGCTCGAGAGCCGCACCGGAGCGCTCGCCGGCAGGGGCTCCAAGCGGGCGCTGATAACGAGCTTCATCGACTCCCTCATGGTTGACGAGTTCGCGATTGCCGATGTCCGCCAAGCCGCACCCGGGGTGAGTGACGGGTACATCAACAGGGTCCTGGCCGACTTGAAGGGCCAGGGCAGGATCAGGTCGCTCGGCACCGGTAGAAGCGCTCGCTGGCAACGTCTGAGCAAAGACTGAGCGTTCGGGTCTTATGTGGGCTCGCCCCAACCACGAGCCGAACGGCGCCCGCTCGTCGCGGGAGACCCGAGCGCGAGACCGGCTACCCCAGACCCTTGCGGAACCCCTCTCGCCAGCTTGCATAGTCTGGTCGCCAGCCGAGGTCGTGCTTGGCCTTGGCGTTGGTGGCGCCCTCGGCCTTTGTCATGACGAGCATGCCGTAGCCGCCGGCGACTGGGCGGGCGAGTAGTGCTGGTAGATGCATCGGTTTGGGCGCGCCGACGGCATCGCAGAACGCGGGGATCCACTCGCGTGTGGGCGCGGGCTCGTCGTCGACGATGTTGTAGACGCCGGGTGGACCGTCGAGCGCGGCGAGCGTCGCCTTGGCGGCGTCATCGACGTGAATGAGCGGCCACACGCCCCCGCCGCCACCGACGATAGGCAACTGGCGTTTGCGTGCCTGCTCGGCCAGCGAGCCGTCCTTGGCGAGCGACGTGCCGGGACCGTAGAAGTAGCCGTAGCGCAGCACCGTCCCGTGCGCGTCCAGGGTCGTTCGCTCGAGCTGCTCGATCGCTTCGAACGTGCGCTTGAAGGCCTTGGGCGGGGATCGGTACAGGGGGTCCTCCTCGCTGTGGAGCTCGTCCCTGCCAGTCGGCTCGTAGACGAAGGCGACGCTTTGGGAGATCAGCTTGCTCGCGCCGGCGGCGCGTGCGGCTGCGATGAGATTGCGCGTGCCTTCGGTGCGCAGCTTGTTGGTGAGCGCGAAGTCGCGTTCGATCTTGCGCGGATCGAGCCGTCTGGGAATCGCGGTCAGCTGGTTGATCACGACATCGGGCGCGGCCGCGACGACACTCGCCCGGAGCGCTGCCTCATCGAGCGCGTCGCAGAGCACCGCCTCGGCGCCCCGTGCTCGCAGCGCATCGGCATTGGCAGTCGACCTCGTCATCCCGGTCACGTGGTGGCCCGCGGCCAGCAGGGTGGCGAGGAGCGGTTTGCCGATAGCTCCGGTCCCACCCGCTAGGAAAACCTTCATGGCGCCACGCCCGGCCGTGGTGGCGTCTGGGGTCTCAGCGCCCGCGTGATGTCCTCGCCTGGCACGTGGCCGGGAGCGAAGCGGATGCTCGACATGGCCATACCCTATCTTGCGGCGGACTAAAGAAATGCCGGGAAACGGGCGCCGGATATCGTGCTGAGCGTGCCCGACGGTTGGCGTGATCGTGGACATGTAGTCGAGTACCTGTCGCGGGCCTGTGCGAGCAGCTCGACTGGCTGAAGGACGCCGGGTTCCAAACGGTCGATTGGCGCTTCAAGTGGATGGAGCTCGCGCTGATCGTCGCGGAGAAGCGGTGAGGCGGAGGGTGCCCATCAGACCCGTGACCGGCTCTTTTCAAAGCCAGGCGCAAAGTGATGAGGGTAGATCGCCAGACCGTGGTTGTAGGTCAGAGCGTGGGCGTCCAAGCCGGTGACTTCGACGGCGATCGCGAGATAGTCCGCGAGGTCGATGTACTGGACGTTCACTTCGCGAGCAGCTCTGCCGTAACGAGGCGTAGCCCGACATCGAGCGTGTCGAGCGTGCGTAGATGGCCGAAGCGCCTGTCCCACTCGCCGTTGTCGAGGTCGTGGCGGAGTTGGTCCAAGCCGTTCTCGATGACGGCGGGTGGCAGTCGGTGCCAGGTCGATGAGGCGCGGCGAACGTGTGAGCCGAGGTGAGCCTCGGGTCGGCTCCAGAGCGCGACGAGGAACCCGTCGGTGCAGTCGGCCGGAACCGGGATCGTGTCGACCTGGACGTTGGGAAGGGTGGTTTGGAGGCGCGTGATCGTGGGGAATGCTTTGCGGTCATGCTCGATGATCTCGGGCAGGTAGTCGCGGCAGAGCCACATCAGTTCGGTCACGTCGAGATCGAGGGTTAGGAAGACGATCCGCTTGCGGGTGACGCGCAGGACCTCGGTGAGCCCGCAGTCGACGTCATCCCAATGCTGCATCGTGAAGACGCCCATCGTCGCATCCATGCTCTTGTCCTCGAGCGGAATGGCCTCTGCGACTCCTTGGATCGCCGGGGCAGAGCCCGCTGGGCGTTGGGCGATCATCACAGGAGAGGGCTCGACCGCGATGACATCGCGATCGGTCGGCTCGTAGGAGCCGGTTCCCGCTCCGATGTTCAGGACGGTGCGGGCGTCACCGAGCGCTTCCCATATCGCTGCCTCGATGCGAGGGTCGGCACGCCGGATGTCGCTGTAGTTGATGCCTATCTGGTCGTAAGCGGGAGCGCTCATCGTTTCGCTCGCTTGGAGTGGCTGGATCGTCTGGTGGAGTCCCCTTCGCGCTGCAGCGAGATGAGCAGCTCGACGAAGTCGCCGTAGAGGTCGTGGCGGACCGTGTCTGGACTGACGAGCGATTCGATCGCCAACCCGATACCGAGCGCGCGCAGAACGAGCGCGAGATCATCGACGCCCATCGCGAGCTTCATCCCAGCCTCTTGCTGGTAGTGGGCGATATAGCGGGCGACGGCCTCGCGCATCGCCATCGAGCGGGAGCCGAACCGTCGGGCAAGCTCGGGATCCCGGTCGGCGTGGGCGATGAACTCCATATGCAGCGTCATGGACTCCCGGTCGCGTGCGAGCCTGTCCATCCACTGATCCGCGAGCGCACGAGCACGAGCCTCCAGAGGGGCGTCCTCGGGTAGGGCGGCCTGTGTCTCGGCCAGCTCACGTACCCGCTCGGCCATGTACTCCTCGAACACGGCAAGGAACAGGTCGGCCTTGCCGTCGAAGTTGGAGTAGACCGCGCCGTGGGAGTAGCCAGCCTCCTCGGCGATCTCCTCGACCCCCGCCGCTTGATAGCCACGTCGCGAGAATACGCGTGCTGCGGAGTCGATCAGACGGGCGCGGGTCTGGGCCTGCTGCTCGGCCCGGGTGAGTCGTCGTGCGCCAGCCATGCCTGCATGATCATATCCATTCAGATTGTGATTATCATCTCGACTCGTGGCCGTAACCGCCGCCGCCTCACGCCGATGGCTCCGGGTTCCTTTAGCCGACCGCTTCGAAGGCGCCGGCGGACGCCGGGCGCTGTGGCTGCTCGCGCTCGGGATGGTCCTGTTCGGGCTCGCCGAGCTGCCCGCGCTCATAACGATGGGCGCTCACGGCACCGGCGTGCTCGGCTTCGAGCGAGCAGGCACCACCCATCGCCTCGACGAGATCATGTCCACATGGGGCCCGCACGGGCGAGCAGCGGCAGAAGCTCACGTCTTCCTCGATCTCGGATTCATCGTCTGCTACGGCCTGCTCCTCACCGGAATGTGCATACGCCTACGGCGTCTCTACCAGCAATCAGACCATCTGCGTGTCGCACAGATCGCCACTGCGTTCGCATGGGCGGCGCTCACCGCAGCCACCGCCAACGTCCTGCAGAAGGTCGTGTTGTGGCTCGAGCTGCACGGGCATACCGCCCAACCCCTCCCGACCATCGCCTCGCTGTGCGCCGCGATCACGAGCCTGCTCGCGATAGCGGTCGTGCTCTTTTGCATCGCGAGCGCGTTCGCCCCACGCTTGATCGGACTCAGAGGCGCGCCGGTAGTGGAGACCGGTCTGCCCTCATTTCAGCGGAGAAGAGACTGAGCGCATAGCCGAGCAGGTGCCCGTCGTATGCGATGTCGCGGGAGCGGGTCGCGATCTCGTGAGCGCTGTGGCCTGACAGAACACGGCGCCTGCGCTTGCCAGCAGAACGCGTACGTCGTGCCGACCGTGGTGAGCGTCACCGCGAGCAGGAAGCAGAACAGCGCGAAGCCTCCGTAGCCGAGCAGCAGGCGGCAGGGATGAGTGGGCTTCGTTGGCGGCTCGCCCTCGGAGTCGGTAGTTTGCTTCCATGACGCCGCTTGCGAGAAGGCGCTATGGCGCCGCTCTGTTCTGGGCCGTCGCGGGCGCGATGCACTTCGTGCGGCCGGGCTTCTATGAAGGGATCGTGCCGATGCCGCTACAGCGCTACAAGCGTCAAGTGACGGTCGTGAGCGGAATCGCTGAGCTGCTCGGCGCCGTGGCCGTCATGCCGACCAGAACGCGTCGCTTCGCCCGAGCCTGGCTGCTCGCGACGCTCGCCGCGGTGTATCCTGCCAACATCTGCATGGCTCTCGAACCCGAGCGCCATCGCCGCATCCCAAGGTCGCTGCTCTGGGCGAGACTACCGGTACAGGGGCTGTTTGCCTGGATCACCTGGCGCGGGACAGCGTAGACCGGCGAGCGCTGACTACCCCGCTGACTGCTTGCCGGTCGTATTCGCCGAGGCTGATCGAGGTCGCTTCCAGGATGGGCGTGTCGGCGGGGCGGACGACGTCCATAAAACTCGGGGATTCGCGTGACATGGATGCTGAAGATTCGCGACTTGACGCGATCCTGAGAGGGTCAGCCTTATACCCGCATCTTGCGGGCGATTCCCGGCGATAAAGGCAGGGCTGCCTTTTCGCTTGGCCGCACACGTGAGGCCATTCGCCCCCTTGCGCCCGTGCTATCGAGGCTCAGGCGGTGCGGGCGGGCGCCGGCGACTCGCGGCTGGCTTCGCGACGCATCTCGATGGCTCGCTGCGCCCCTTGTGAGAGCAGCATCGCGCTTTCAGCGACTTCGCGATTGACCTCGGGCGTCGTCTCGACGAGGCACCCTTTGCGGACCGTGTGCGGTCGATCGAGCGGCTGAAACCCATTGCTCATGCTTTGAGCGTAGCTCATGGCTGTGATCTTGGCGAATGTTCGGCGCGATCAGCGAGCAGCGTTGCAAAGGGCTCGACGCTCCCCTCCTTCGACGAGAGGGCCGAAACAAGGGCCTCATCGTGCGCTGTCATCTCGGCGTCCTCGTCAAACTCGACATTCGGCAGGCCAAGCGACCACAGCGCGGCGGATAGAGCGACGAATGCGGCTCGGTGGTTGCCGTCGGCGAACGGATGAACGCGCAGGATGCCTGCGTAGAGGACTGCCGCCGCGCGCGTGCGGTCGAGAACGCTTGCTGCATCCAGATCTCCGAAGGCGCCTACCTGACCATTGAATGCCGTACAGACGGTCGTCAGTTCGGCTCGAATCGCAAGTGGATCTGTGCCCGCCAGCTGCCGCATGCCGCCGTCGGGGGTCACGACACCGAAGAACGCGGGCGCAACGCGGAAACGCCCGCCGTCGTGCGGGAAGTGGCGCGCGAAGATCGCCCCGTGCCACCAGCGAACGCGCTCCGCATCCATCCGCAGCAGCGTTCGCCAGAAGGCGCGCTGCGCGTCGTCGAGAACACGCGCCAGCTCGCCGCCGAGCGCCTGCCACGTCGCCTCGGGCGTCAAACCATTCGCACAAAAGAAGCGCGACTCCTCGCGGTCGCGGTAGCGGGGATGTGGGAGCGTGTCCATCCCAGCGAGGATGTCAACTTGTTCGGACACTCGTCCGAAACTAAACGTCAAGCCCGACAACAACGGAACCCTGCAATGGGCGATCCTGGATTCGAACCAGGGACCTCTTCCTTATCAGAGAAGCGCTCTAACCGACTGAGCTAATCGCCCTTATGGCTCTGCTATGCGGTTTCTGCTGCCGCCACCTTCGGCCTGCTGTGCCTGCATCTAACATCCATCGAACACACGGGGCAGCCGTCGGAATGGCGTCGGACTCGAAACACGCTGCATCACGCCGGTCATCGTAGCGTGCCGACGACCGGGTTGTGGCTGCGTCTCAGCCTCGTGCGGCGCGCGCTCGACGTGGCCGGAGCGAGTTGATGAGATCAACGAGGTCTTGGTCGGTTGTGGCTGGTCAAAGTCGTCGCAGCAGGGAAGCCGATCGGGTCGGGGTCGCCCGATGTCCGCGAGCTGCGGAATGTCCGCGGTACCGTCAACGTGGACGTTCTCGTCGCCACTGTGCCACCTCGCCAATGCCACCACGATGTGGTCGTGATCGCCGAATATCAGGTGCATCCGCCAGTCGGTATTTATGTTGAGATACCCTCGGTCGCCCGCGTTTGACGCCGCTGACAACCAAGAGCAACTTTCGTTCAGGCGAGCACGCCAACCATCAAGGTGGTCGTCTGATACGGTCCGTCGCTTTCCGTAGACGCCGACGACCCTGGGAGGTCCGTCGTGCAGCGTTCAGCGCTTCTTTATCGTATCCGTCCACGGCTGTCGGGGTGGGCCGCGATTCTGGCCGGAGCGAGCTTGCTTGCGGGACCGTCAGCGGCACATGCGTCGAGTAGTTGGTCGGCGCCGCAGAAGGTCGATGCAACCGAAGAGCTGTATTCCCTGTCGTCAACGGCGATCGCTGTTCAGGTCCCGGTCCAAAAGCCGCCGATTCGCGGCGCGGCGGCGTCCGCGCACTCAAGTCAGCGCGCTGCGTTGGTCCACGCAGTAGGCGAATTGTTGTTTGGCATGCTTGGGGGGTACGGGGGACTCGACCCGTGTAGGATTGCGACGCATAACGGCATTGCCGCGATACGCGAAGACGCGTGGCTTCAGGACGAAGGACTACCAACAACGACCCGGGTTCCCGGTGCTCCCCCGGAGAACGGCTTCCTTCCCACACTGGGTTGCAGAGATGCCGTCAACATCTCCAATTACAACCACGAAGAAGGAAGGCCCCCTCATTACCCTGCTGATCTTAATCAGTCTGGTCTGACCGTTCAGGCCATCCACATCAGCGGTCATCATGCACGCGTTCGCGTAGCGCCCAACTGGCCGGTCTCAGGCCGTGGGGCGATCACCGGTGGCGAGCTCCCCGTCTCGACGAGTTGGCTGCTCCGAGGTGGCAGATGGCTCTTCGACGATAAGCCCACCGGTGTACTGAGCCGGGCCGGACAGAAGGCAGCCTCAAAGCTTCGCGCTGCCTTGATTGACCACACCGTAACGGTGACGGACATTGAGGGCTCAGTCACGACGCGCCGCGTGTATGGCCTCTGCGCTGACGGCACGTCCTCGTTGGTTACCACGTATGTCCTTCCCGGCCTACCCACGACGGTCACCTCTCCACAGCCGGGTCTGTGGTACGTCGGGGGCGGGATACGAGGTGGCTCCGGGGGCCGGTTCGTGCGTGTCAGCTTCAATCCCCCGCAGGGCGTGCTTTTCAGCAACAACGAGTCGCAACTTGATGGTCCCCAAGCCAACGTCACGCTGGTTGGCGGGGCCATCAAGGTAGCGAGCTACCTGTTTGGTGATGGCTCGACCACCACACCAACGACTGAATCGGTGACCGTGACGCTGACGCAGGGTGCGTCGGGCTGCTGACTAGGGTTCCGCGTGCCCGCCAACGATCAGGGTGATCGTCTGATAGAGTTTGCTGCTTTCTGTAGACTCCGACGACTGTGGGGGGGTCCATCGTGCAGCGTAAAGTAAGGCGTGTCGCGATGCGAACAGCCAACCATAGCGTTGTTCCAAGACTCGTCGCCGTCGTCGCCCAGGTGACGTTCCTTATCGCCATTCTTGCCAGCGACGCTCAGGCGGCGGGTTTTGGTCATCCCGCCGTGCGTGCTGTGACCGTCCAGTCTCAAACCTTCAAGCGGTTCGGATGCACGCTGGCCGTTGCGGAGCCGCAGGTGATCCCTTTGGGCATCATCAGTCGTGTGATGTTCAAGTGCAACAAAAAGGGCAGTCACAGCTTGGTTCTCGGATCAGAGAGATTCAATCCTCCGGGCACCTGGCCACCCGAGGCGCCGCGAACGCTGCTGCCCGGAGCGGTCTTTATCAAGTCCCTTCCCGTGGCACGAAAAAGTGCCGTCCACGCCGAGGACCGGCCCTTTTCGTGTTCACCGGGAATATACGACACGTTTGTCGAATTCGGTCAGAAGCGCAAGGGCCAGGGTGCCACTGCCGTTTTCCGGACCTCAGCGGTGCAGGTCACCTGCTAACTGAGCCAGCCTGGGTTTGACGGAGAGCTTGATCTGCCCTGGTTTTCGTGGAGTCGGCGGTCTGGAGTCAGGCGGCGATTTGTAGTGGTTGGTGTTGGTTCTCGTATTCGGTTGGTGTGAGCATGTTCAGGGCGCTGTGGCGCCTTCGGGTGTTGTGCCAGATCTCGATGTAGTCGTGGATCGCGCTCGCGAGCTCGATCCTGGTCTTCCAGCGTTTGCGGTTGAGTAGCTCGACTTGCATGCGCGCCCAGAACGACTCGACCATCGCATTGTCGTAGGGAGCGCCGACGGCTCCCATCGAGGGCGCAAGGCCGGCGTCGCGGATCTTCTGGCTGAAGGCCCATGACGCGAACTGCACGCCCCTGTTGCTGTGAATGATCAACTCTCCCTCGGGTGTTCTGCGCTTGACCGCCATGCCGAGCGCGTTTGTGACGAGCAGCGCGGTCTGACCGGTGTCGATCGCCCACCCGACGACCATCCGGGAGAACGCATCGAGCACGACGCAACAGTAGACCTTGCCCTCCCTGGTGGGATGCTCGGTGATGTCCGTCATCCACAACCGGTCTGGTGCCGCGGCCGTGAAGTTGCGGCGCACGAGGTCGAGCGAGCTGGCCTTCGCGATCTTCGCGCCGCGTGGCAGTTTGCGTGTCGGCAGGCCACGGATCCCGAGACGGCGCATGAGCGGTTCCACCTGGTTGTGTCCGACGGTGATCCCGCGACCGTAGCGCAGCTCAGCGGTCACACGCAGAGCGCCGTACGTGCCCGCTGAAGCCTTGTGGACATCAACGATCTCGTTGGCCAGCCAGGTATGCCTGAGCGTCCTCGCTGACGGCGGGCGACCCCTCCAGGCGTAATAGCCAGAGACGGACACGCCGAGCATCACACAGGCTCGCTGCACGTCGATCCCCTGCCCGGTCAGGGACTCGATCACCGGGTAGAGGCTTTTGGGGAGAGATCTTGATCTAGGAAGACCTCATTGACCTTCCGCGAGACCGCCAGTTCGGTCTCCAGCTGACGAATGCGGCGCTTGGCCGCCGCGAGCTCCATCTGCCCCTCAGTGCTCAGGCCCGGAGCCTCCCCTCGATCGATCCTCTCCTGCTTCAGCCAGCTATAGATCGTGGCCTGCGTCATCCCGAACGTCTCGGCGAGCTGAGCGACCCTCGTGCCCGCCCGCGCAAGCTCAACGACCTGCTTGCGCACCTCGGCTGGATACCTGCTCGGCATTGCGTCCTCCTGTCAGCACGCACCGCAGGATTCCAGAAACACAACTCCACCGAACCCAGGGCAGATCAGCTGGTTAGTCTTAACCGACTGAGCTAATCGCCCGCGAGGGGCCGATTCTAGACGTCTTGTCCGGAGCCTGCCCGCAGGCGCTCGGCGAGCGCAAACGCCTCCTCTTGGCTGGCGAAGGACAGCTCCGCGTGGTAGCCGCTTGCGCTTGCCCGCACCCGCACCTCGGCGCCGAGGGCCTGGGCAAGCGTCTCCGAGATCGTCGCGATCGCCTCCTGCTGGTCCGGGTGCAGCTCGCCGCTTCGCCCACGCCCCGTCTTTGGTTTGGACTTACCACTTCGCTCGTTCGCCTCCCTCGCACGCGCTTCGGTCGTGCGCACCGACCAGCCCTCCTCCGCGGCGTCCCTCGCCAAGCGCCGTCTGACGGAATGGTCCTCGGCCAGCAACAGCGCCCTGCCGTGGCCCTCACTCAGCCTGGCCCGCTCGATCAGCTCGACCGCCTCATCTGGCAGGTCGAGCAGGCGCAACAAATTCGATACTGCTACGCGCCCACGTCCGACCCTGCGGCCGACCGCCTCGCGCGTCAGTCCCAGCTCCTCGACAAGCGCCGCGACGGCTCGCGCCTCCTCGATCGGGTTGAGGTCCTCGCGCGCCATGTTCTCGATCAGCGCGAGCTCCAGCGCCGCGGCGTCCTCGTGCATCCGAACGATCGCCGGGACCTGCTCGAGGCCCGCGATCTTCGCGGCCCGCCAGCGCCGCTCGCCCGCGACCAGCTCATACGAGCCGCCCGACTTCGGTCTGACGAGCACCGGCTGCAGCACACCTCGCTCCGACAGAGATCCCGCCAGCGCGTTCAGCGCGTCCTCGTCGAAGTGCTTGCGCGGCTGCTCTGGGTTCGGCTCGATCAGCTCGACCGGCAGCTCTCGCAGCTCCTCCTCCTGCGCGGAGCGCGTCTCCCGCGACACCGACAGGATCGCCTCGAGCCCTCGTCCGATGCCGGGCTTTGGCCTAGCCACGGGATGCGACCTCCTGAGCGAGCGCAAAATACGCCTCGGCGCCGGCGCTATGAGGGTCGTGGTGGGTCACAGGCAGCCCATAGCTCGGTGCCTCCCCCACCCTCACGTTACGGGGGATCACCGTATCGAAGACCAGATCCGGGAAATGCTCGCGTACCTCACGCTCAACGTCGCGCCCCAGTCGTGTCCTGGAGTCGTGCATCGTGAGCAGCATCCCGGCGATGGTCAACCTGGGGTTCAGCTCGCGCTGCACCAGCGACAGGGTGTCGAGCAGCCCCGCGAGCCCCTCGAGCGCGAAGTACTCGGTCTGCACTGGCACGATCACCCGGTCGGCGGCCACCAGCGCGCTCACCGTCAGCGGGCCGAGCGAGGGCGGACAGTCGAGCACGACGTACTCGAAGCGGTCCTTCACCGTGTCGAGCGCCTGCCTCAACCTCAGCTCGAACCCCTCCACGCGCGGAAGCTCCATGTTCGCTCCCGCCAGGCCCGGGCCCGCCGGAAGCAGCGTCAGCGCGGAGACGACGCTGTCAACGAGTGCCCGCTCCGCATCGAGCTCGCCGCACAGCACCTCATAGAGCCCAGGCGCCTGGCTTCTCGACAAGCCCAGCCCGACCGTCGCATTGGCCTGGGGATCCACGTCGACGAGCAGCGTCGCATAGCCGGCCTCCGCGATGCACGCCGCCACATTGACGGCCGTCGTCGTCTTGCCGACGCCTCCCTTCTGGTTTGCGATCGCGTAGACCTTGCCCATGATCGTTGGACGCTACAGCCGCTCGCGGTCGGAGCGCGCGCACGTCCCTCCACGCGCCTCGTCAACCGCACGGTGCCGCTCATGCCCGTCCGGGCTCACCGCCACGCGCCGCAGTCGCACGCCCATGGGCAAGACCCTCAACCTCGACCTCACCCCGCAAGCGGCCTCTTGCGGGCCATTCCTGCTCGCCGGGGAAACCGCTCAGGCGTCTCCCGTACCTTCAAGTAGACGTGCAGATGATGGTCGTGCGCTCCCTCAAAGGGCTCGACTTCGCGAATCTCAACCAGTTCAATCCCCAATTGCTCGGCTGCATCGAGCGCGGCCTGCTCCTCGGTCCCATCCCTGCGACCGCGCCAGTCGACAAGAACGCCCTCCAGCTCGAGCAGCGGAGCCGCGTACTCCAACACGACCGCCGCAGGCGCAAGCGCCCGGGCGAGCACCGCTTCGTGCGTGCCTCTCCCCTCAGGCCACTCCTCCACCCTGCGCTCAACGACCTCCGCATTGTCGACCCCAGCCCCAGCGACCAGCCGCCGCAGGAACCGGCACTTCCTCGACTGGCTCTCCACCAGCCGTACCCGGCTCGTCGGCAACGCGACCGCCAGAGGCAAACCCGGGAAGCCGGCGCCCGACCCAATATCGGCGATTCTCCGGGCACTCCGCAGTCGATCGACCTCGAGCGCGACGAGCGAGTCCGCCAAGTGGACGTCCACGGCCAGCGTCGGATCGCGCACGCTCGTCGGAGCACGCTCGTCCTCGGCGACCGTCTCCAGGCTGCGCGCAAGCTGGTCGACCTGTTCATCTGAAAGGCGGTGGCGTGCAGCCAGCTCACCCAAGCGCTGCCGCACCAGGCTCTCAGTGGTCATCATGCGTATTTCATGAGAGGTCATTACGCCGCGCACAGGACGCACCGAGCGCGCCAAACCGCGGTGACGATGTTTTCCCGTGAAACACTCGCCCGCCTTCCCGCGGCTGTCCGCCGCCGCGTCCTACCCCTGAAGCGGCTCGACGACCAGGTACCGCTCGGGCTCCTGACCTTCGCTGTGGGTCTGAACGTCGCCGCGCTCGCGCAGGTACTCGTGCACGACGCGGCGCTCGGACGAAGGCATCGGGTCCAGCTCGACGGGTTGGCCGAGGCGCAGTGACTCTTCGGCGGCATCCAGCGCGATCGAGCGCAAGGTCTCAGCGCGGCGCTCACGGTAGCCGTCGACGTCGATCACAACGCGCGCATCGGGCGATTCGCCGCGGAACACGATCCTCTGGGCGAGGTGCTGCACAGCATCGATCGTCTGCCCGCGACGCCCAATCAAGAGGCCGACGTCCTCGCCTTCGATGATGCCCGTCAAGAGGCCGGGTGAGCGCTCGGCGCGGATCTCCACGTCAAGGCCCAGGCTGTCGGCCACCCGTTCCAGCAACTCTCGCAACACGAGGGCGCGCTCGTCCTCCTCCTGGCGCTCGCCCGACTGTGGATCCACAGCGCTCACCGGCGCCTACCCGAGCGCTTCTTCTTCCTGCGAGGAGGCGGTGGCGGCGGAGCTTCGCGGCCCCCGCCTGTCAGCGCCGGCTGTGGCTGCGCCTCTTTGCCTCCAAGCAGCAGTTTCTTTACGCCCTCCGCGGCGCCTTGAGATGGGGACGACGGCGCGCTTCCATTCGATGGAGGCTTCACGACCGGGCCGATTCGTCGCCGTACGAACCACCCCTGGCCAATAGTCCACAGGTTGGAAGTGATCCAATAAACGAGGAGACCCGCCGGATAGCGGTAGAGAATGACCACGAAGAAGACCGGTAACGCCAGCATCAGCCGTCGCTGGTTGGGGTCGGCCGAAGCGGAGGTCATCAGCGTCGAGGCGACCATCGAGCCGACGTAGAGCACCAACAGCACGACGAGCGCCACGCCCGTCGCCTTGTTCGTGATGTCCGGGAGGAACAGGAATTTGCCCGAGCCGGGCGCCACCGATTGGCAGCTGGTCGATTCGATGTATTTACTCGGCAGCGCCCCTATCGCGGTTGCGTGGAGCACGTGATAGCCGGTCCGAGCCTGCAGGGACAGCGAGTTGTAGTGGCTGACCAGAGCATCGCCGCATATGTGCTTCTTCAGGTCGGTCCTCAGCATGTAGAAGAGCGAGATGAACACCGGCAGCTGGAGCAAGAGCGGCAGGCATGACGCGAACGGGTTGACTTTGTGCTCGCGATAGAAGTTCATGATCTCCTGCTGCTGGCGCTGCTTGTCGTCCTTGTACTTCTCCTGGATCGCCTTCAGCTCGGGGGCCAGCCGCTGGAGTTCCTGCATCGAGTGCAGCTGCTTGATCGTCAGCGGCACCAGTACAGCGCGGATCAGCACCGTCAGGCCGACGATCGCAAGGCCCCAGCTCCCGCCCACGAGGTCGTTGTGGACGAACACGAGCACCGATTCGAACGCCGTTATTAGCGGCGAAAAGGCTTCCTCGATGAAGTTCGTCGCGAAGATCAGCATTGGGCGGGTATGCCTGGATAGCGGCTGTCGCTCAGGCCGGAGAACCGTGGCGTGGCCGGAACAGACGTTGAGCCGTGACCGGGTCGTACCCGCCATGGCTCCACGGATTGCACCTGAGCAAACGCCACGCCGCGAGCACGAGGCCTCTCAGTATGCCGTACTCCTCGATCGCCTGTGTCGCGTACGCCGAGCAGGTCGGCTCGTACTTGCAGCGGCGCGGGACCAAGGGCGAGACGAGGCGCCGGTAAGCGGTGATCGGGGCGATCGCCACAGTCCGCAGCCAGCTCATGCGGGGTCTCCTTCGCGATCCCCGTCCCTGCGCAGCCCCGACTTCTCCAGCAGCTCCCCAAGCGAGGACTCGATGCCGCTGAGCCCGGCGCTGTCGGCGAGCTCACGCGCCTCCGGCCGCGCGACGATCACGATGTCCTGTCCCTCGCCCAACTCGCCCGCGACACCGTCGAACGCCTCCCTGAGCAGGCGCTTGACACGGTTTCGCTCCACGGCGCCTCCCACCTTGCGCGAGACGGACAGACCGAGCCGAAGCTCCCCAGTCGACTCATTCGGGAACGAGTACAGCACGAGATGCCTGTTGGCGACCGACCGGCCCTGCCTGTACACGCGCTCGAACTCGGCGCTGCGCGAGAGGCGTCGACCGCGGCGTGAGGATCGCGCCGGCATCGCGACCCGTCCTACGCCGAGAGGCGCTTGCGGCCCTTGCGTCGGCGCCGGCCCAGTGTCAGCCTGCCCGCGCGCGTGCGCATGCGAGCACGGAACCCGTGCGTACGGGCGCGCTTGCGTTTCTTGGGCTGATAGGTCCGCTTCATCGGTTCACCGGGCGCGCTCGATCTCCGCCGTACACACGCCCTCGCGCGCCTCGGACAAGATCTGGCTTCCGCCGAGCCGTCAAGTATAGGGAGTGACGTCCACCCGCGCTCGCATACGGATTTTCTCGCCATTTGCGAGCATCGACGAGCATCCGCTGGCGGCGGAGAGCGCGCTGGGTTATATTCGGCCTACCGGGTCATCGCCGACCCCGAGCACATGATTTCTGTCCACTTTCTCCCGCAAGGAGCAGGTTTCCGCTGCCGTGAAGGCCGAGCTCGATCACGTCTTCTCCCAGATCCAAGCCGAGCTCGCCGAGACGGTCGATGAGCCCGTCTACCGTATCTGGCTCGAGCCGCTGCGAGCGGTCGAGCTCGCCGAGGACCATCTGACGATCGAAGCCTCCCCGCAGGCGTGCTCATGGGTGCGTGACCGCTTCGGACGCATCATCCAGGCCTGCACCGCCGCCGTGCTCGGTCCGCACGTAAGCGTCTACGTAGTCGAAGCCGATCGCCACACGCCCATCGGTCCCTCTGGCTATCCCGGCCCTCCCCACCGTCCCGGGTCCACCAGCCCGGCTGGGCCTCTCGGCTCCACCGAGCCGGCCGGTCGTTCTGGATCTCCCGCTCTTGGCCCTACCGGCAACGCCGGCTCTCCCGGCCGTCCAAGCGCCCAGTCAGGTCCACAAGGCCCGATGCCGAGCACCGGCACGACAGGTCCACCGGCGCAACCGGCGCTTGCGCATCCCAACACCAACCCGAAGTTGACGTTCGAGCAGTTCGTGATCGGGGACTCCAACCGGCTCGCCCACGCCGCCGCTCTCGCGGTCAGCGAGATGCCGGCGCAGGCCTACAACCCGCTGTTCATCTGCGGGCCGCCCGGCCTCGGCAAGACGCACCTGCTCGGGGCGATCGCCAACCTGCTCGCCGCGCACGACCACCGCCTCTCGATACGCCGTACAACAGGAGAGGCGTTCACGAACGACTTCCTACTCGCGCTCGGCTCCGGCGGGCTCGACCGCTTCAAGGCAAGCTTCCGCCATGTCGACGTGCTGCTGATCGACGACGTCCAGTTCCTGGAGCGCAAGACCAAAACGGAGGAAGAGTTCTTCCACACCTTCGACACGCTGTATGAAGCGGGCAGCCAGATCGTGCTCACCTCCGATCGTCCGCCCAGCGACCTCCAAGCGCTCGAAGACAGGCTGCGCGAGCGGTTCGCCTCCGGGCTCGTCGCCGACATCCGCCCGCCAGACCTGCCGACCCGCCTTGCGATCCTGCGCAAGCGCGCCGCCTACGACGGGATCGACCTCGCCGACGAATCCGCGCTCCAGATCATCGCCGAACGGGTCTCCCTCAACGTCAGGGCGCTCGAGGGCGCCCTGATCCGCGTCGTCGCCTTCAGCTCGCTCACCGGCCGGCCCCTCACCGCCGAGCTGGCACGCGAGGTGATCGAGGGCCTCTACCCCGAGCCCCCGCGAGCTGTTCCCTCGATCGAACAGATCCTGCAGGCGACGTGCCAGCGATTCGAGATCCCAAGCGACGAGCTCATCTCGCCTTCGCGGTCTCCACGCATCGCCGGCGCCCGCCAGCTCGCCATGTACCTCGCGCGCGAGCTGACCGACGAGTCGCTGCCTGCGATCGGTAGGGCTTTCGGCGGGCGCGACCACACGACCGTCCTACACGCGCTGCGCAAGACCGAGCAGCGTATCTCCACAGACGCCGACCTTCGCCGCGCCGCACAGGAGTTGCGTGAGGGCCTATCCACAGGCGCTCCCGACCGGATCGCCTGAAACACTTCCATGCGCTGCCTGCACAGCCTCCTGCACAGCCACTCTGCCGCGAACAGTCCACCCAACCTCACAATCCACAAATCCACAACTCCTACTGATCCTCTCCAAGGTAGAAACATTTAGTTGAAGCTGTCCCTACCGACACCCGATCTGCTCTCCCAACTCCAGGCAGCCACTCGCGTCGCCTCCTCCCGTGCCGCCGTTCAGGCCCTCTCGGGAGTGATGATCTCGGCTGACGAGCAGGGCATCGTGCTGCTTGCTACCGACATGGAGATCGGGCTCCGCATCCCCCTCGCCGGCGAAGTTGTCCGTCCCGGCGCGGCGGTCCTGCCGGCTCGCCTGCTGCTCGAAGTCGTCCGCTCGTTGGCTGGGGACACCGCGACGCTCGAGCTGCACCCCGCCGAGCAGAATGTCGAGCTCGTCTGCGGCGCCTCAAAATTCCACCTGAGGACGCTGCGCTCAGAGGACTTCCCAAAGCTCCCCGAGCCGGCGGCAGACACTCGGATGACACTGCCCGTACACGAGTTCATCGATACCGCGCTCGTCGTCTCGCGATCGGCCTCAAAAGACGAGACGCGTCCCGTGCTCACAGGCGTGCTCATCTCCGCGGCCGGCGGCGAGCTGCGCATGGTCGCAACCGACTCCTATCGCCTCAGCGTCAAGCTGGCCAAGCTCGACACAGGGCTGCAAGGGTCGATCGAGGCCAACGTTCCCGCGCGGGCTCTCCAGGAGCTTGCACGGATCGCCCAGAGCTCGGATCCCGCGGAGCTGACCGCAAGTCTCGGCCAGAACCAGATCGTCTTCGAGATCGGCCCGATCGTGCTCTCCTCACGGCTGATCGACGGGCAGTTCCCCAACTATCGCCAACTGCTTCCCGAGGCGGTCGAGCACGAACTGCGCCTGTCGGCCTCGGAGATAGCCGACGTCGTCCGCCGTGTCAGCCTGCTCGCCCAAAAGAACACCCCGCTGCGCATGAGCTTCCACGAAGGGGAGCTCGTCGTATCCGCCCAGACCCCCGACGTCGGCGACGCAAGCGAGGCGCTGCCGGTGCCCTTCTCGGGCGAGGCGTTTGAGATCGGGTTCAACCCAGAGTTCATCAGGGATGGACTGGAGAGCGTCGAATCCGATGAGCTAGTGCTCAAGCTGATCAGCCCGCTGCGCCCCGGCCTGATCGAGTCGCCGGACGGGAGCTTCGTCTACCTGATCATGCCCATAAGGCTCAGCGCATGAGTGGAATGAGTGGGGCGCGACTGACATGCGAGTCCTCACCGTCGAGCTGCGCGAGTTCCGCACCTACGCCCGTGCCCGCGCCGATCTAGGCGACGGCCTGACAGTCGTCTATGGGGCCAACGGCGCAGGCAAGTCGAATCTGCTCGAGGCGATCTACTTCGGCTGCACCGGCTACTCTCCCCGCACCCGCAACGAACGCGAGCTGGTGCGCTTCGGAGCGGACTCGACGCGCGTCGAGCTGAGGCTGCTCGACGACGGACGCCATCACGAGCTGGCGGTCGGCCTGCGCCCCGGCGATGCCAAGCGGATGACGGCCGACGGGGCGCCGGTCGAGCGGCTGACCGATTTCGAGCACAGGCCGCTCGTCAGCGTCTTCTCGCCAGACCGACTCGAGCTGCTCAAGGGATCTCCCTCGCTTCGCCGTTCCCACCTCGACCAGCTGATAGCGGCCATGTGGCCGGCGCGAGCCTCGACACGACGCGACTACTCCAGGGCGCTGGCTCAACGTAACGCCCTGATCGCCGGCATCCGCGCCTCGCGGGCCTCACCCACCTCGCTCGCAGGCTGGGACCAAGAGCTCGCCCGCCACGCGATCGCGTTGCGCGAAGACCGCTCCTCGGTCTCTGCTCTGATCGCGGCGCCGTTCTCCCAAACCGCGTCCCAGCTAGGCCTCGCCGGCGAGCCGGCGCTCGAGTACCGCCCCCGTTCGCACGCCACCGACGAAGAGGAGTTCGTACGCGAGCTGAACGAACGGCTCGAGAGCGACCTACGACGCGGCTTCTCCACGCATGGACCTCACCGCGACGAGCTGCTCTTTCTACGCGACGGACGCGACCTGCGCTCCTACGGATCCCAGGGCGAGCAGCGACTCGCCCTGCTCGCCCTGCTGCTCTGCGAGCGCGCCCTACTGGCCGCCGAGCGGGGCCGTGCTCCCCTGATGCTGCTCGACGACGTCATGAGCGAGCTCGACCGCGAGCGCCGCGAGCTGCTCATAACAGAGCTCTCAAGCGCCGGTCAGAGCGTGATCGCCACGACCGACCTCTCGCATGTCCCCCACGCCGGCAAGACATCCGTAGCGCGCCTGCTCATATCGACCGGCACGATCGTCGGAGAGGCGATAGCGGCATGAGCATCGGCGGGCGCAACGCCAATGAAGACGACCGTGGCGTGAGCGCGAGCAGGCACGAGCCCATAGCGGCGACCATAGCGGCATGACCAGGCGCGAGCGCAAACGACTTGGCCCGCGCAAGCTGTCGAGCGCTCTCGACGGGCTCACCGGCTCGCTCCAGCCGGCAAGTACGCTCGCGCGTGTACAGCGGGTCTGGGAGGACGCCGCCGGCCCTTCCCTCGCCGCCGCCGGGCGTCCGAGCGCAGAGCGGGACGGCGTCTTGACCGTCATCTGCGCCGACTCGGTGTGGGCGCAGGAGCTCGAGCTGATGGGTCCCGAGCTTGCCGAACGCCTCAACGGAGCGCTCGGCGAAGCGGCCATTACTCGGCTGCGCTGCCGCGCCGGCTAAAAGATCGCGCTTCTTGGCGAACGCTCAACCGTGCGTCTGCCCATTTTTTGGTAAGCGTTCAGTGGGTCGGCTACTCAGCTGAGCAGTGGCACTGGGTCGCCGCGGGCGTGGGCGGCGATGGCGTCGGTGAGGTAGGCGAATAGCGAG
>DAHUYZ010000190.1 GCA_027306855.1 Solirubrobacterales bacterium
CGCCTGCGGCCCGTCGCACAGCGCCGTCTCCGGCGAAGGGTGGACGTCGACGATGATGCCGTCCGCGCCGACCGCGATCGCGGCCCGCGACAGCGGCAGCACCAGGTCGCGGCGGCCGCCGGAGTGCGACGGGTCCACGATCACCGGCAGGTGCGACAGCCGCTGCGCGACCGGCACCGCGCTGATGTCCAGGGTGTTCCTCGTCGCCTTCTCGAACGTGCGGATGCCGCGCTCGCACAGCACGATGTCCAGGTTGCCGCGCTGGGCGATGTACTCGGCGGCCATCAGCCACTCCTCGATGGTGGCGTTCATGCCGCGCTTGAGCATGACCGGCTTGCCGACGCCGCCGACCGCCTGCAGCAGCGGGAAGTTCTGCATGTTCCTGGTGCCGACCTGGAGCATGTCCGCGTAGCTGGCCACCAGGTCCACGTCAGCCGGGTCGACCACCTCGGTCACCACCGGCAGGCCGGTCTCCGCGCGCACCTCGGCGAGGATCTTCAGGCCGGCCTCGCCCAGGCCCTGGAACGCGTACGGCGAGCTGCGCGGCTTGTAGGCGCCGCCACGCAGCAGCGACGCGCCG
>DAHUYZ010000191.1:0-249 GCA_027306855.1 Solirubrobacterales bacterium
AGGAAGCTGATCTGCGCGTGCGGGGAGGCGTCGGGGGTGCCCGGCAGCGGCGAGATCGTCACCGGTGGCGGGGAGGCCGCCGTGGCAGCGGCCGCGGACAGTGCAAGCGCGATTGCAGTCGCTGTGGCGGTCAGGAGCGCGCTTTTTGCGCGCCGCCGCATGCCCCGTCGCTGATCGTTCATGTTTGCCATCGCCCCTCCGCCCCTCGTTTGCGCAGCAACGACCACTGTACGGCGACCCCGTGGTCGC
>DAHUYZ010000191.1:259-578 GCA_027306855.1 Solirubrobacterales bacterium
GACAGGGGCCGGTAGCTTTCGTCAGCGCCTCGTCGGATGCCTGGAACACGAGAGTCCCTGCGTGGTTGCAGTGCGTCTGCCTGCGGATGTCGAGCCGCTGTCTGGGTAACGTCTGACGCCTGATGGCCACTCCGGAGAACGAGCCCCCGCGCCAGCGCGTCCGCGCGCGCATGTTCGAGACGCGCAGCCAGTCCTGGCGCGAAGTCGGCCTGCTGCGCGAGATCAACCCGCACGCCGTCCGGCGCGCGCGGCTAACGGCGCTGCTGCTGATCCCGATCTTCGTGGGGATCGTGGTGCTCGATCACCACCTCAAGGGCCT
>DAHUYZ010000192.1 GCA_027306855.1 Solirubrobacterales bacterium
GATCTCGCCGGCGCTGCCCAGGCGATGCCGGTATGAGCCGACCTGCTCGGCGTACGCGATCGAAGCGGTCAAGACGTTCGGCGTGGCCCGCGGAGTCGTGCTCGCCACATGGAGGCTGCTCAGGTGCAACCCGTTCAGCGATGGCGGATACGATCCAGTCGACGCTCAGCGTCTGTTCAAGCACGACCGTCATGCGCATGCCTGAGCCGCTCGGCGCCGGCGCTTAGATGTGATGCCAGTTCTCTCGACGAACATAATCGAAAGCGCCTTCTCGCCGCTGATCTCCGTATTCCAGGAAATCCTGGTCTTCATCCACAACAGCATCCTGGGCGGGAGCGGGAGCTGGGGCCTGGCGATCGTCGGCCTGACGGTCGTCGTGCGAGCGGTGATGGTGCCGCTGACCTTCAAGCAGATGCACTCGATGCAGCGCCTGCAGCAGCACATGCCGCGGATGAAGGAAATCCAGGAGAAGTACAAAGACGACAAGCAGCGCCAGCAGCAGGAGCTGATGAAGTTCTACCAGGAGAACAAAATCAACCCGTTTGCCTCCTGCCTGCCACTGGTCCTACAGCTTC
>DAHUYZ010000193.1 GCA_027306855.1 Solirubrobacterales bacterium
TTGCCGATCGTGGTCGTCTTGCCCGTGCCGTTGACCCCGACGGCCATGATCACGGTCGGGCGCGAGCGGATGTCGATCGTGCCCTCCCCCACCTTCGCGGTGTCAGCGAGCAGCGCGATCAGGCGCTCGGAGAGCTCGGGCCCACTGGAGAGCCGCCCCTCGCCGGCCTCGCGCTCGAGCTCGGCGACGACCGCGGCGGTCGTGGCCACGCCGACGTCGGCCATGATCAGCGCCTCCTCCAGGCGTTCCCAGGTCTCGTCGTCGAGGCTCTGGAAGAGTGTGGCCTGGATCTCGCCCGAAAGCGCCTGCCTGGTCTTGGACAGGCTCGTGCGCAAGCGCCGCAGGAACCCCACGCGCTGCTCGGCGTCGGGCTCGGGCGCAGAGGCGCCGTTGTCGGTGATGAAGAGATCGCTCCACTGCCGTGCCATCGGCGGACGAGACTATCTCAGTAATGCTGCACCGGATGGCGCGAATCAAACGTGTACGGCGCACGGGCAAGCCCCTACACTTCGGCTCAGAGGCCACATGACGCCAGAGCCAGCGGCAAGCAACGATCACATCGAGCGGGCGAACA
>DAHUYZ010000194.1 GCA_027306855.1 Solirubrobacterales bacterium
TCGATTGGAATCTTGCGTGCCACGGTTATGCCCATCCTTGCGTCGCTCAAAGCCCGTTTGATATGGGGGCTCAGTCCGAAAAATTCGGTGTTCAGAACCTGTAGTGCGAGAACGCCTTGTTCGCTTCCGCCATACGGTGGACTTCCTCGCGCTTTTTCATCGCGCCGCCGCGGCCCTCAGCGGCCTCCTGCAGCTCGCCCGCGAGGCGCACGGTCATCGACTTCTCGCCGCGCTTCTGCGCCGCCTCGCGGATCCAGCGCATGGCGAGCGCAATGCGGCGTACCGGCCGGACTTCCACGGGGACCTGGTAGTTCGCCCCGCCGACCCGGCGGCTTTTCACCTCGACCACCGGCTTGACGTTCTGCACCGCCTGGGTGAAAACCTCTACCGGGTCCTTGCCGGCCTTCGACTTGATGACGTCGAAGGCGCCGTACACGATGCGCTCGGCGGTCGACTTCTTGCCGCGTTGCATGATCACCGTGACGAATTTCGACACGTCGGCGCTGTGGAATTTCGGGTCCGGAAGGATCTCTCGCTTCGGGACTTCTCTGCGACGGGGCATATGCGTCATCTA
>DAHUYZ010000195.1:0-309 GCA_027306855.1 Solirubrobacterales bacterium
CGTGGTCGGCCAGCAGGTCCAGCGTGACGGTGACCGAGCCGTCGAGCGAGTTCTCGATCGGCAGCACCGCCCACGCCACCTCGCCGCGAATCAGCGCCATCGCGGTGTCGTAGATCGTCTCCAGCGCCACCGGCTCCACCGAGTCGGGCAGCGCGCTGCTCAGCAGAGCCTCCTCGCTGAAGGTGCCGGCGGGGCCGAGATGCCCCACGCGCGGACGGGGATCCTCAGCCTGCGGGCTGCCGGCCATCGTCTCCGACCGCGCTCACGCCGCAGGCCTGCTCCACCGCTTCGGCCTCCTCGGGGGAGAGG
>DAHUYZ010000195.1:319-571 GCA_027306855.1 Solirubrobacterales bacterium
GCGCTTGGCGTAGACGCGCGCCTGGTCGCGGTGGTGGATGCACGAGATCCCGACGCCGGACCTGGTGCCGTCCAGCAACGCGATCGACATCGACTGGCGGCCGGAGAGCTCGTTGTAGGCGTCGTAGTGGACGAGCGACCAGTTGGAGATGCCGGCAAGCAGCGAGTCCTCGATCTCCGCAAGCCGCGCCTGCAGGGTCTCCGAGACCTGCTCGCTGTAGTCGCGCAGCGCTTCGAATGCCTCATCCAGCTC
>DAHUYZ010000196.1 GCA_027306855.1 Solirubrobacterales bacterium
AACCGCTGCGCCTCGAGACGCTCGAAGTCCTGGTCTCCACCAGCATCGGCATCAGTCTGCACCCCGGCGACGCCGATGCGCAGGAGACGTTGCTGGCGCATGCGGACGAGGCGATGTACGGCGCGAAACGGCGAGGCGGGCGGACCTGGCAGTGCTTCGCCGCGGACATGAACGGCTTCACCCAGGAGCGTCTGCGCCTGGAGAGCGACCTGCACCGTGCGCTCGAGCGCGACCAGTTCGAGCTGCACTACCAGCCGCGCGTCGACGTCGCCAGCGGGCGCGTGAGCAGCGTCGAGGCGCTGCTGCGCTGGCGCCACCCGGAACGCGGTTACATCCCGCCGCTCACCTTCATCCCGATCGCGGAGGAAACCGGCCTCATTCTGCCCATCGGCGCCTGGGTCCTGCAGGAGGCCTGCCGGCAGGCGCGCCGCTGGCAGAACGACGGGTTGACGGTGCGCGTGGCGGTGAACCTCTCGGCGCTGCAGTTTCGAGAGAGCGGTCTGCTGCAAACCATCGCCGCAGCGCTCGATGCACATCACCTGGCGCCGAGACTGCTGGAGCTGGAAATCA
>DAHUYZ010000197.1 GCA_027306855.1 Solirubrobacterales bacterium
CGGTGAGGTCGAAGTCCATGCCCGTTGCTCTCCTTCTCGTGTTGTGCCCGCAGGGGGCTGCGCGTCTGGACGCTAGCGCGAGAGGGCGAGCTTGGGCGTGCTCCAGGGCACGCTGACTCGGCGTGCGAGCTCCTGCGCGAGCCCTTCGATCGGGAGCCGCTCCTGTGTGAGCGTGTCTCTGTCGCGAACGGTGACCGTGCGGTCGCCGAGGCTCTCGTGGTCGATCGTTACGCAGAAGGGGGTTCCGATCTCGTCCTGGCGGCGGTAGCGCTTGCCGATCGAGCCGCCGTCGTCGTACTCGGACTGCAGCAGGCCCCGCAGCGAGTCGTGGACCTCCCGGGCCAGCTCGGGCTGCCCGTCCTTGCGGACCAGCGGCAGCACGGCGACCTTGATCGGCGCAAGCCGCGGATGCAGGCGCAGCACGGTGCGGGTCTCCCCAGCGCCGGCGCCCTGCGCGCTGACGACTTCCTCGTCGTAGGCGTCCACCAGAAAGGCGAGCGTCGCCCGGTCGGCGCCTGCGGCCGGCTCGATCACGTAGGGCACGTAGCGCTCGCCGCTGGCCTGGT
>DAHUYZ010000198.1 GCA_027306855.1 Solirubrobacterales bacterium
GTCGCGCACGCGGTCAAGCGCCGCCAGCAGCACCACGACTGCGCCCAGCGTTGCAGACGACCGACGAGGATGCCCTGCTCACGCGCATGCCCACCCAGCGAAGCGGAAGCGCGGACGCTCACCATCGCGGCGCAGATTTGGCTTCGCAGAGCCAATAAGAAGCGCGCCCGGAGAGATTCGAACTCCCGACCTTCGGTTCCGTAGACCGACGCTCTATCCAGCTGAGCTACGGGCGCAGAACCCGTAGTTTAGTGGGAGACGCGCCAGCTCGGCCTCCGCTTAGATGCGATCCATGGGTCTGGCAGCACCCGAGCGAGCCCCGTCGCCGCTTGAGCCGCAGGCGCGCAAGCGGCTTCTGCGCCTGAATGTTTTGGTTGGGCTCGCCCATCTGGGGCAGGCGCTGCTGATCGTGGCGCTGGCCAAGCCGGTCTCGCTTCCGGTCGATCTGACCTACATGCGCGGCCCGCCGGGCGCCGGCCGCTACGGCGGGCCGGTGCTGCTGTTCGATCTGCGCATCGATCTCGCGGTCGCCGCCTTCCTCGCGCTTGCGGCGATCGACCACCTGG
>DAHUYZ010000199.1 GCA_027306855.1 Solirubrobacterales bacterium
GCGGCGAGAAGGTGACGTTGCGCCGCTTGATCGGTTCGCCGCGGCGCCCGACCGGACGTAGATCGCAGTCGGCGACGAGCATCCTCAGCACGATCCGCATCTCGAATTCGGCGAACGCCGCGCCGAGGCAGCGGCGGATGCCGCCGCCGAACGGGATCCATCCGTAGGTGGCGGGCTGCTCCTCCAGGAAGCGCTCGGGCGCGAACGCGCGCGGCTGGCGGTAGAGGTCCTCGCGCATGTGCGTGAGCCAGATCGCCGGCGTCACGTCGGTGCCGGCGGGCAGGCGCAGGCCCTCGATGTCCAGGTCGCCGGCGAGCTTGCGCCCGGCCAGCGGCACGACCGGCCGCAGCCGCAGCGCCTCGGTCACGGTCGCGCGCATGTAGTCGTCCTGCTCGCCCTCTTCGATCTCCCGCTTGAGCCGCTCCAGCGCGCGTGGATGGCGCAGCAGCAGGTCGATCGTCCACGCGAGCGCGGTGGCGGTCGTCTCGTGGCCGGCCAGGACCAGGGTCATCAGCTCGTCCCGTAGAGCGCGGTCGTCCAGCCGGCCTCCGTCCTCGGTCTGGGCG
>DAHUYZ010000019.1 GCA_027306855.1 Solirubrobacterales bacterium
GGAGCGACGGAGCAGCGGCGAGCCCGCCAGCTCCAAGACGGCGTCCGCAAGCAGAGCGGGGCCAGCCTCGCACAGCAGGCCGGTGACGCGATCCTCGATCAGCGTGAGCGGCCCGCCCTTGGCGACGGCCACGACGGGCAGACCGGACGCCTGAGCCTCGAGGATCACCTGGCCGAAAGTGTCGGTGGAGCTCGGGAACAGGAACACGTCCGCCGAGGCGTACGCCTGTGCCAGTCCATGTCCGCGCAGCCAGCCCAGGAAGGTCGCGTGCTCGCCGAGGCGCTCGCGCAGGCGCTCCTGCTCCGGCCCTTCGCCGGCTAGCACCAAATGCAGGCGAGGGTCGTGCTCGAGTGCGGCCAAGAAAGAGTCGGCCAGCAGCTCGGCGCCCTTCTCGCGCGTTATTCGTCCTGCGTACATGACGTTGATCCGGCTATGCGGCTCGGTTTCGCGGCCCGTCGCGTCGCGCATCCACCCTTCGCGCAGCTTCGTGGAGCGCAGCGCGGGATCGAAGCGCGAGTCGCCCTCGCTCAGAACCCGCTGGATCATCAGCATCACACGCTGGGGGTCGGGAGCCTCGATGACGGCCGCGTCATCGTGGCCGAGCGAGCGCGCGGCGAGCGCGATCGCCGAGTGCGCCCACTTGGCGGCGCTGCCCTGCCTGCCTTTCGCGGCGACACGGCCGGCTCGCATGTGCGCCAGGAATTCGGCGGGAGTAGTGGCCGGGGGCGCCTCGGTCCATGTGCGGCCGATGTCAATCCCCGCGTGGTCGTCGCTCCCGCCGATGCCGGTGCCGTCGCTCGTCGCGACGTATATGGCCGCCGGGCGGTTTAGCTCGTGCGCGCGCGAGCCGTTGCGCGTCTCCCACACGTCGAAAAGCTCGGCGAGCCGTCGCCGGTGTCGTGCCGTCAGCGGCGTTCCAACTGCGTACCAGGGATGCGCCAACGCGCAGGCGATCTCCCGCTCGTGCAGATAGCCCGCGCACAGCTCGACGTCGTGGCTGTGCGCCTGCAGCCACCCGTGGTCCTCAGGGTCGATCCCGTAGCAGGGGACGTGCACAGCCTGCGATTCGCCGCGGAAACGGGCGGTCAGCTCCTCGGAGACGAACACGTCCGGCCGATCCGCGATCTCCATCACGCCGTCGATCGTGTCGTGGTCTGTGATCGTCACGAAGTCCATCCCGCGGCGCTTGGCGAGCTCGTAGACCTCCTCGGGAGGCGTGGCGCACTCCGGTAATCCCAGGGTGCGCTGCACGCCGAGCCGCGAGACGGCGGAGGCGCTCGAATGACAGTGCATGTCCACGCGGGTGGCGCCGTCTCCCCAGACATCGGGGTTTCCCGCGATGGAATCGAACATCTCGGCCTCTCCGGCCAAGCGCGTCATCTGAGTTCCCTTCGGTCCGATCGCCTATGGGAGCAGTTTTCTCCGCAAATTGCGGGCTCTTGTGACGAGCCGGGAATCTTTCTGTGAAAGGGGTGTGAACCTCCTATGTCGGCGCTCCCAGCAGAGTCGCCACGACCCCCGCTATTCCGGCGAGGAGCAGCGTGGGCACGACGCCTCTGCGCAGCGCCAGCAGCAAGACGATCGCCGCCGCCAGGATGGCGTACTGCCACGCCTGGCCGATCGCCGCCGTGAGCGGGATCGCAGAGCCGATGATCGCGCCGACCGCGGCCGGCGCCGTCCCCGCGAGGAACGCCCGCACGTGCCTGTTCGCGAGCAGCCGCTCAAAGCCCGCGGCTCCAAACAGGACAAACGAGAAGGAAGGCGCGTATGCGACCAGCGATGCGAGCATCGCCGCCGGCAGTCCACCGGCCGCATATCCCACTGCCGCCACCGTCTGGGTGATTGGGCCAGGGGTGATTTGGCCGAGAGCGACGGCGTTCAAGAACTGGGCATGCGTCATCCAGTGATAGGTGTTGACGGCGTCGGCCTGCATCAGCGGCACGATCACAAAGCCACCCCCGAACGCGAGCGCGCCGACCTTGAAGGACGTCCACGCCAAGGCGCCTATGCCTCCCGTGCCGGCGGTGGCGAGCAGCGCCGTCCGGAACGGACGACGCAACGACCACAGCAGCACGCTTGCTGCGCTCTCGCTCCGGGAGATCCTTCGCAGGCCGAGCTCGATCGCGCCGCAGGCGAGCATCACCAGCACGAGCGCCGGACCGAGCGTCGCGGCCGCGGCGCCGCCCGCCACGGCGTAGACGACGATGCGCATGCGAGCGCCCGCCTGCGCTCGCCTCCACATCGGCATCGCGATCGTAAAGCCCGCGAGCAGTGCGACCGCCGGCACCGCCGCGCCCGCTCCGAGCCCCGCGCCACGCACCCACAGCGGCGGCGCCTTCGCCAAGAACAGCGTCGACAAAGCAATCACGAGGATCAGCCCGGGCGCCACGAAGCACAACCCCCCGACGAGCGCTCCCAACCGCCCCCGCAACCTCCATGCGCAGTAGATCGACAGCTGCGTCGACGCCGGTCCAGGCAGCATGTTGACGGCCGCCAGAGCCCGCTCGAACTGGCGCTCCTCGATCCACCCTCGATCGGTGACGCACAGCCGGCGAAGCAGCGAGATGTGGACGGCCGGGCCACCGAACCCGGTGCAGCCGATCCGACCCCACTCGCGGACGATCTGGGCGAGCGAGGGATCGGCGGGGGTCCTCGAACTCGCCATCCTGCCGGGAGCGTACGTGCTGGCGGGCAGCGGCGGCGTCATAGGGCGACGATTTGTTCACAACATCGCAACACGCCAAAGACGTCGCGCCCCTCCTGGTCGCGTATGCTGCCCGCCGCCGTGACGATCCTCTCCATCGCTCCGCTGGCCTCGGCGATCAGCTACTTCCAGGCGATCGTGCTCGGCATCCTGCAGGGCGTGACCGAGCTGTTCCCGATCTCGAGCCTCGGGCATACCGTGCTGTTCCCGACCCTGTTCGGCTGGAACGAAGTCGTGAAATTCCAGTCCCAGTCCGAGTCGCCGTGGCTTGCGTTCGTAGTGATGCTGCACGTCGGTAGCGCGATCGGCCTGCTCATCTACTTCTGGAGCACCTGGGTGGAGATCGTCAAGTCGTTCTTTGCGACGCTTGCCAAGCGTCGCGTCGAGACCTCCACCGAGCGCCTTGCGTGGCTGATCATCGTCGCGAGCATCCCCGCCGGACTGCTCGGACTCGCTTTCGAGCACCAGCTGCGTACGCTCACCGCCAAGCCCGAAGTCGCGGCGATCTTCCTGATGGTCAACGGGCTCGTGCTGTTCGCCGCAGAGCGCTACCGCCGCCGGGCGGAGGTGCGCGAACTGGCTGCTCGCGAGGGCCTGAACCCCGAGGGTGGTCGTCAGCTGGAGACGCTCGAGTATCGCGAGGCGCTGGTCGTAGGGGTCGCCCAGTCGACGGCGCTCATCGCCGGTATCAGCCGAGACGGCGTCACGATGGGAGCGGGCCTTGCGCGCGGACTCGACCACTCCGACTCCGCCCGCTTCGCCTTTCTGCTCGCCACCCCAATCATCCTCGCCGCCGGCCTGTTCAAGATGCCCGACCTGCTCGGACACCTCGGCAACGGCATCCGCGGCCAGGCGGTCGTCGCCTGCGTCACCGCGGCGATCACGGCCGTCTTCACGGTCGCCTTCCTCGTTCGCTGGTTCAAGACGAAAACGCTGATGCCGTTCGCGATCTACTGCCTGGCGTTCGGCGGCTTCATGGTGCTCTACACGCTGGCATGAGCAGTCTGGGTCGATGAAGGGACGACTCGCCTCCGAACGATCAGACCTGGCCCGTCGGGCCGGCGCCGAGGCGCTTGGCGCGTTCGCGCTCGTGTTCGCGGGCTGCGGCGCGATCGTCACCGATGCCCACACTCATGGAGCGCTCGGCGCTGTCGGGGTGAGCCTCGTGTTCGGGCTGGTGATCCTCGCGGGGATCGCGGCCCTGGGCCACGTCTCGGGCGCGCATTTCAATCCCGCCGTGACCCTCAGCTTCTTGCTCACGCGCCACCTCCCGAGACGGGACGCGCTCGCCTACGTGGCTGCGCAGCTGATCGGCGCCGTGCTCGCGGCGCTGTTGTTGTGGGCGATCTGGCCGGGTCAGCCGGCGGACCTGGGCGCCACCGTGCCGAGCATCGCCGCGGGCCGCGCCTTCGTCGTGGAGGCGGTCATGAGCGGCCTGTTGATGCTCGTGATCCTCAGCGTCGCCACCGACACGCGCGCCGTTGGCGCTCCCGCCGCGCTTGCGATCGGCGCCACGATCGCGCTCGACGCGCTGTTCGGCGGCCCGCTCACAGGGGCGTCGATGAACCCCGCACGATCGTTTGCGCCCGCGCTCGTGTCCGGCCAATGGCACGACTTCTGGGTCTACCTCGCCGGCCCCTTCATCGGCGCGCCTCTTGGCGCCCTTGCCTATCAGCTCGTGCGCGGCGAGGCCGCCGCGCCTGCGATCCCGCCTGCCGCAGTCGAGCTGGAAGAGGTCGTCTGATGGCGAGCGTGCTGTTCGTGTGCCTGCACAACGCGGGCCGCTCGCAGATGAGCGCCGCCCTGTTCGAGCGTGAGGCGGCCGGACGCCACTGCGCCCTGTCGGCAGGCACCACGCCGGCGGAGCGTGTCCACCCGGAGGTCGTCGAGGTCATGCTCGAGCTCGGGATCGATCTTTCGGGGCGCCGTCCACAATTGCTCACGCGCGAGCTCGCCGAGCAGGCCGACGTGGTCGTCACGATGGGCTGCGGCGATGAGTGCCCCTACATCCCCGGCAAGCGCTACGTCGACTGGGACCTGCCCGACCCGAAGGGCCGTCCGATCGCCGAGGTGCGGGCTACCCGCGAGGAGATAGCACGTCGCGTGCGAGCGCTCGTCGAGGAGCTGGACCGTCGGTAACCGGACCGTCGCGTCAGGGCAACCGGCCGCACCCACGTCCACGCTACGCCTGTCCTCGACTACCCCAGCTGCACCCGCATTGTGTCGGGCGCTCTTCGCTCTTAGAATCTCGCGACGGTGTCCACGCGAAGGCCGCTGCCATCGAAGATGTTCGAGACGCGCAGCCAGTCCTGGCGCGAAGCGGGGCTTTTGCGCCAGATCAGTCCGGGCGCGGTGAGGCGCGCGCGCTGGGAGGCGCTTGCGCTCGTGCCGCTGTTCGTCGGGGTGGTCGTGCTCTACGAACACCGCTACTCGCTGCTCGGCCTCGACTCGCGCGGCAAAGGCGAACTGTCGTGGCTAAACGCTCCGATCGACCTGATCACGGTCGTCGTGCTCTTGATACTCGGCTGGGCGATCGCGCGCGATGTCGGTCGCGCTTTCGGGCCGGCACTGTTCAGGCGCATGGAGCCGGCGGCCGCCGGAACGGTCGGCTTCGTCATCCGTCTGCTCACGATCGCCGTGGCGCTGGTCGTGGCGATGCGGATCGTCGGTGTCTCGCCGCGCACGCTCGCGCTCGGCGGCGCCTTCACGGCCGTCATCGTCGGGCTGGCCGCCCAGCAGACGCTCGGCAACGTGATCGCCGGCACCGTCCTTTTGAGCGCGCGTCCGTTCAGGGTCGGGGACCGCGTCCGCCTCTACAGCGGCGCGCTCGGCGGCAAGATCGAGGGGACCGTCGGCTCGCTGGGCTTGCTCTATACGACCGTCGTCACCGAGGAGGGGTCGCTGATGGTGCCCAACAGCGGCGTGCTCAACGCGGCGGTGCTGGCCCCAGAGTCCTCGATCGGCGACGGGCGCGCAAGCAGCGCGAGTGATCGTGACGGATAGCCGTCGCGCGCGGTCAGCTCAACTTGAGCACCGCGTACCAGACGCGCTCGGCGACGATCGTGAGGTGGTCGCCGGTGCGCACCATACGGCGGTAGAGCTCGCGCTTGCCGGCGACCTCGCGCAGGTCGGGGCTGCCGATCAGCGCCGACATGGAGACGCGGTAGATGTGCTCGATGCGCCGCTGGCTGTGGATCGCCTCGTCGGCTGCCCCGGTGGCGAGGTCTCGCTGCGCTCGTGGCGCAAGCGCATCGAGCGCCACGGCGAGGTTGCGCGTTCCCGCCGCGAGCTCGTCCGCCATGCTGGCGATCGCCGCGTCGGGAGCTGCGTCCATCACTTCCGCCTCGCGCACCATGTCCTTGGCGCGGTTGAGCACGCCGTCCAGGCCCTGTGAGAGCTCGAACAGGTCCTCCGGCTCCAGAGGCGTCGTGAACGCCTGGGTGAGCGCCGTGCGCAGCTCTCGCTTGCGCTCGTCGGCAAGATGCTCGCAGTCGCGCACCCGGTCGGCGGCGCCCCGCTCGCCGTGCGCCCAGGCCGCCAGCGCCTGCATGCCCTCGACCGTGATCTGTGCCTGTGCTCGCAACAGCCCCAGCAGATCGGGGGACCGGGGCAAGAACCAGCGCCGTGTTCTCATGCGATTGCGCTCCATGCAGCCAGGGTAATCGCGCCGAACGCGGCTGCGGCCGGGAGCGTAACGATCCAGGCGAACACCATCGAACGCACCACCGTCCAGCGAATGTGCATCCAGCGACGGCGTCCGCTGCCCACGCCGACGACCGAGGAGGCCACCACATGCGTTGTGGACACCGGCGCGCCGGCGTAGGAGGCGGCGAGTATCACCGCGGTCGAGACGCCCTGGCTGGCAAACCCGTCGATCGGCGCCAGATGGACGATCCTCCGGCCGACCGTGCGGATGATGCGCCAGCCGCCCATCGAGGTGCCGAGCGTGAGCATGCCTGCACAGGCGAGCTTGACCCACAGCGGCACCGCGAATGAGCGCAGGTGGCCGGTCGCGAGCAGCAGCGTCGCGATCACGCCCATCGCCTTCTGGCCGTCGTTTGTTCCGTGGCTGAACGACAGCGCCGCGGACATCACCCACTCTGCCGCGAAGATCTGTGTCCTCACACGGCTTCTTGCACGGCGCAGCGCACGCCTCAACGTCCACACCGCGCCTGCTCCGAGCAGGAGTCCGATCAAGGGCGATACGGCGAGTGCGACGAGCACGCCGGCGACGCCGTAGGGGTGCAGGCCGTGTAGGCCGCCCCAGCGCACGGCATTCGTCCCTGAGTCGGCCAGCGCCGCGCCGAGGAGCCCGCCCACCAGCGCGTGACCTGAGCTCGAAGGCAGCCCCCACCACCACGTGAGCACGTTCCAAAGCGTTGCGCCCAGCACGCCTGAGCCGACCACCGCGACCGTGCTCGACGGGGATACCGTGACGATGCCGGCAATCGTGCTCGCCACAGCCGTCCCGAATAGCACCGCTCCGAGCACGTTGAACAGCGCCGCCAGCGCGATCCCCTGCCGTGGCCTCGCGCCGCGGGTGGCCACGAGCGTCGCGATCGCGTTCGCGGCGTCGTGAAATCCGTTGGTCAACGCGAAGGCGAGCGCGCAGGCGATCGCGACGGCAAGCGCCATCCGTCAATCATCTCCGATGCGATCGTCGGTGAGCTTCGCCGGCTGTCAGCTCTTGGCCGGGGCGGCGTCCTGGAGGCGCTTGTACGTCTTGCGCCAGCGCAAGCGGGCGCGATATGCGGCGGCTCGCTCATGGACGGCCAGCTCGCCCGCCGCGAACGCTCCGGAGGACGAGCTCGCGTGCTCGGCCCACTCGTGCAGCCACCGCTCGGCGGCGATCGCGTCGCTGCACTCGCCCAGCACCTCCTGCAGCGATGTGGCGGCACGCGCCAGCCTGCGCGCGGGCTTGCCCAGTACGGGGGCGCACGCTTCGGCCGCGTACCGGCAGCGCTTCGCTCTGATCCTCACCGCGTGGAGTTCCGCGTCGGTGGGCGCGCCCGCGAGCGAGTCGACCGCGTGCTCGAGCGCCCGCCATGCCCTGCGCATGACGCGCGGCAGGGCGGTGGCGGCGGGGCGGCCGGCTTCATCTGTCAGCATCGGCGCCCGCGCGGCCTCGGTCAGCCGCTCGAGTAGGACGGTGTGACGCTCGCCGCCAAGAGCCTCCCGCAGGGCGGCGTACGCCTGAACACGGTGCGTCGCAAGTGCGCAGCGCACCTCACTGAGGCCTGCTGCACTACCGGCCGGCAGCGTCTTGCCACGCTCGGACAGCCGCTCCAGCAGCACGTCGGCGTCGCGCGCGGCGCCCAACACGCCGGCGAGCCAGTCGAGCTCCGCTCGCAACCGCGCCGCCCACCGCTCGTCGAGCGCTCCGCGGAAGGTGCGCAGATCGCTGCGCAGCCGCCGCGTGGCGACCCGCGCCTTGTGCACCGCCTCGGGGTCGGCGCCGTCTCGAGAGTCGCGGCCGGATTGGCGTATGAGCGCCTCGTTGCGAACGAGTCGCGCCACCCCGCCTCTGAGCGCGGCGGTCACCACATCGCCCACCAGCATTTCGTTCATACGCCCGGCCTGCCAGGCATGTGTTGAGCGTATCGCCGCAAGGCCTACATATGTGCGTCGCCGAAGTTATCACTCCGCCCCGGCCGCCGCGATGACTCGATAGCGCAGGAACAGGTGCGAGCCCTGCTCTAAGACCGCGACAAGCCCGAGCTCGATCGGCTCATCGAAGCCGGGGCCGCTCACGATCCGCAGCGCCCCTGCTATGGGGTCGCCGCCGGCCAGCTTGGGCGACAGCGACAAGAAGAGCTCGTCGACCAGCCCGGCGGCGAGCAGCTGGGAGTTCAGATGAGGGCCGCCCTCGCATAGCAGCGTGCGCACGCCGAAGCGCTCGTGCAGCTGCGCCATCGCGGCGGGCAGGTCGAGCAGACCGTCTTTCGCGGCGCGGATGTACTCGATCTGGGCGCCTCCGTTTCCGTCCAGCTCGATCTGCGTGCCCTCACCGTCTGGAGAGTCCTTCCGGGGGGACAGGCTCGCGGCGGAGGAAGTCACGATGATGACGCGTGCGCCGGGATCGCCGAGGATCGGGATGTCGGCCGGAAGGTCGAGGCTGCCCGAGACGATGCATGCAAGCGGTTCCTCGGTCAGGCCCTGCTCACGCCGAAGCCGCCTGGCGCGCTCGTCGCGCACGAGTCGCCGGTAGCGCTCCATCCGGACCGTGCCCGCCCCGACCATCACCGCGTCCACACCCGCGCGCAGCGCGTGGAAGAGCTCGCGATCGGCGCGCCCCCCGAGCGGTCCCGAGCGGCCTTCGAACGTAGCGAGGCCGTCCAGCGTGCTGATCATGTTGAGCACCAGGTACGGCCTCGGCTGCTGTTTTGAGCCCGCCAACGCCCGGATGGCGCCGCGCTTGTCGGCGAGGCGCCCCAGCTCGATCTCCTCGACGATCTCCTGCGCCGTCACCGGCTCGCCGGCTCCCAGCAAGCGCCTGAAGACGGTTGGCGGCGGCGGTTCGGCGTCCTGCACGTGAGCAGCCATATACCACGTCGGTAACACGCGACCCGGCCGACCTGCTACCTTCGTTTGCGTCTGGCCGGGGGAAAACCCGGCGAAAAGCAGTGCAAGCGCTCGCAGGGCGAGGCTCTAGAAGCATCCTCCGCGCGGCAGCACGCACATATCGTGGAGGAAATCACATGCCTACCGGCACAGTGAAGTGGTTCAGTGACGACAAGGGATTCGGCTTCATCACCCCTGATGACGGCGACAAGGACCTGTTCGTCCACCACACCGGAATCAACGGCGAAGGCTATCGCTCGCTGCAGGAGGGCGCCAAAGTGTCCTACGACGCAGAGCAGGGCGACAAGGGCCCGAAGGCCGTCAACGTCCAGGCGATCTAGAGCCTCTGACCGGGCGTAGCGACACCTTGCGAGTCGACGGGGCCCTGATGGGCCCCGTGCCCGTTAAGAGCCTCAAGGCGCGGGCCCACAAACGCGCCGACGCGGATCTGCGCGTCGAGAGGACGATCGCCGTCGGATCGCTCGCGGTGATCCTGGCGGGCAGCCTGCTGCTCGTCATCATGGCGGCCGATCGCCCGAGCGTCCTCGCTCCGGTTGCGACGCAGCGCTTCTTCCCGGGCTGGCTGGCTGGCCCGCTCGGCGGGCTGTTGCCCTCGTTGACACGCAACTCCAATGCCCTGAAGTACATCTTCACGGGCGCGATCGTCGCGATGTACGTGAGCTATCTCGTAGGCCTGCGCTACATCCCGCGCCTGCGCGCCCGCTGGGCGATCTTTGCGGTCGTCGCGGCCCACGCGATCCTGCTGCTCTCGCCGCCGCTGTCGCTGACCGACATCTTCAACTACATCAACTACGCGCGTATGGAGGTCGTCCACCACCTCAACCCCTACACGACGATCCCTGTGCTCGAGCCGCACGGCGATCCCGCGTTCGCGCTGTCGAACTGGCATGAGCTGCTGAGCCCCTATGGCCCGCTGTTCACGCTGATCACGTTCCTTGTCGTGCCGCTCGGGGTGGCCGGATCGTTCTGGGCGCTGAAGGCGCTGCTCATGCTCGCGAGCCTCGCGACCGTGGCGCTCGTGTGGAAGTGCGCGCGCCTGCTGAGGCGAGACCCCGCGACGGCGATCGTGCTTGTCGGGCTGAACCCGATCGTGTTGATCTGGGGCCTCGGAGGCGACCACAACGACTTCTTCATGATGCTCTTCGTCGTGCTTGCCTTCTATCTGCTGCTGCGAGCGGGCGCGATGCCGGGATTGGGCGGCGATGCCGACGAGGACGAGGGCAAGGGTGGAGCGCTTATGACCGGCGCCTCTCAACCTTTGTCGACGCGCCCACATCCCCAGGGCGCTTCCTCGCCGGCCCGCATGAATCTCCGGGGCGCTCTCTCGCCGGCTCTGCTGGGGGCGGGCGCGGCGCTTGCGACGGCGATCGCGATCAAGGCATCGGCGGCCGTCCTTCTTCCCGTCGTGCTCGCCGGGCTATGGTGGAGCAGGCGCAGCGCTGCCGAAGTCCTGCTCGGCGTCGCCCTCGGCGCCGTCGTGCTGGGGGCCGTGAGCGTGCTTGCGTTCGGACCGCATTTCCCCGACCTCGGGACCCAAGGCCGGCTCGTCACGTACCTGAGCGTCCCCAACCTGCTCGGGCTCGCGCTCGGCCAGGGGGGCGAGACGGACACGTTGCGCGTGCTGCTGGGTGGGGCGCTGGTCGTCTCGGTCGCGCTCTGCGGCGTGCTGGCGTGGCGGCGGCGCGAGTCGTTGACGGCGGCAGGTTGGGCGTCGGTGGCGCTGCTCGTGTCGCTCGCATGGGTCTTGCCGTGGTACGTGCTGTGGGTGCTGCCGCTCGCGGCGCTGTCGAGCTCGCGCAGGCTGCGCACCGCCACGGTCGTTATCGGCGCGTACCTGATCGTGAGCTGGGCGCCCGCGACCGGGATGTTGCTGAACGCGATCGACTTCCATCCCGAAAAGACGTCCCTCGGGCGCCTGCACCAGCGCTACGTCAAGGAACTGCTGTACTGAGCGTCGTGTGGGTGAGGCCCCGATGAGCGAGCCGGCCAGACAGGACAGTCGAAAGGCCGGGGCGAGGCCGCTGCCAGGCGTATCGGCGTCCCAGCGGGCTCCACGCACCTCCGACGAGGAGCTGCTCGGCGCCGAGCATCCCGTTCTGCGCAGCACCTACACCGACGAGGAACGCCTGCAGCGAATGCGCTCGGAGGCGGCCAAGGGCTTTGCCGCTCTCAGCGACGTCAAGCGCGGGGTGGCCCTGTTCGGCTCTGCGCGCACACCCGAGAGCGACCCTGCGTATGAGCTGGCGCGCCAGACGGCGGCGATGCTCGGCGAAGCGGGCTTTGCGATCATCACGGGCGGCGGGCCTGGCGTGATGCGGGCCGCAAACCAGGGGGCGCGCGACGCGAAGGCGTTGTCGGTCGGACTGAATGTCGAGCTGCCGTTCGAGCAGGCGTTCAACCCGTACGTGGACATCGCGCTGCGCTTCCACTACTTCTTCACGCGCAAGCTCATGTTCGTGCGCTACTCGAGCGCATTCGTCGTGCTGCCCGGTGGCTACGGCACGCTCGATGAGCTGTTCGAGGCGCTGACGCTGATCCAGACCGGCAAGATCATGCACTTCCCGGTCGTCCGGCTTGGCAATCACTACTGGAGCGGCCTGCTCGACTGGATACGTCAGAGCATGCTCAGCGCGGGCGCCATCGCAGAGCCCGATGTCAAGCTGATCCAGACCGCCGACGACGCCGCTCACGCCGTGGCGATCGTCGAGGAGGCTGCGCGGCGACAGGGGCGCTGACCGGCCCCCGAAGAGACGGTCGGTCGTACTGGACGGTCGGTTGCGAGAGGCGCTCAGGCGGCCCCGGGAGGCCCGCTGACGCGCTGACCACCACCTGCGGCGGCGGTGCCTCCCTCCGGGGCGCGGCCATCGCGGCCGACGTAGCCGTCCTTGCCGCCGACGCAGACATACGTGGCGTCGCCCTCGCCGACGTTTCTGATCTTGCGCAGCGTGGCGGCGTCTACCCGCGCGGAGCCGCCCTCGCCAAGGCGGTGCGTAGAGCCGTCGCCGAACTCCATCTCGATCGTGCCGCGGTGCACGAAGTAGAGCTCCTCCTGGACGTCGTGATAGTGGCTGCCCGTTTCATAGCCGGTGGGCATCGTGATCGCATTGATGCCGAACGCGGTCACGCCGAGGCCCTTGCGGATCTTGCGAAAGCCGTAGCCCTCGCCGAGCGCGTCGAGGTCATTGGCGACCGCATAGCCCTCGCCGACCTTGATGTTGGGGTACTCCGATGCCTCCATGGTGGTCTCCTGTCGGTGTTGGGGGATCGATCGGGGTCTGTCAGCGGCGTCGAGGTCTGTCGGGATGGTGGTCTCTCAGTGGTCGGCGACGACGCCACCCTCGGGCGATAGCGGAAGGCTCTCAGCCGTCCAGCGCACGAGCCCGCCGCTCATCGACATCGCCGTGTAGCCGGCTGCTCGGAAGGCCTGGGCGGCCATGTCAGAGCGCGCGCCGACGCGGCAATAAAAGACGACGGGGCGCTCCTTGTCGATTTCGCTCGCGCGGGATGAGAGCTCGACCATCGGGATATGGCTCGTGCCGGCGATATGGCCCGCGTCGCGCTCATATGGCTCGCGCACGTCGATCACCTGAAGCTCGCCGTCGCGGGCCATCAGGCCGGCGAGATCCGCCGGGTCGATGTCGGTTTGCGTGGCATCGAGAGGGGCGCTCATAGGAGCATGAGCGTAGCGAGCGCGCGCGGGGCAACCCCACTACGATCAACGCACCTCCGAATAGACCATCGACGAAGCTCGATCAAGCAGAACGGACACCCATGCACCAGACCATCGCCCCCGACGTTTACACCATCCCCCAGGAGCACCTCGACTTCTGCGCCACGATCAAGCAGATCGCGCAGGAGAAGATCGCCCCACGCAGCGCGGAGATCGACGAGAAGGCGGAATACCCGTGGGACATCCGCAAGGTGCTGGCCGAGCAGGACATCCTTGGGCTGCCGTTCCCGACCGAGTACGGTGGCACCGGGACCGGCACGCTGATGCTCAACATGGCGGTCGAGGAGATCGCCAAGGTCGACGCGGCGTGCGCGCTGATCCTGATGGTGCAGGAGCTTGGGACGCTGCCGATCCAATTGTTCGGCTCCGATGAGCTGAAGCAGCGCTTCCTGCCGAAGTGCGCGAGCGGGGAGTGGTCGCCCGCGTTCGCGCTGTCTGAGCCCGAAGCGGGCAGCGACCCCGCGGGGATGCAGACGACCGCCGTGCTCGATGGGGACGAGTGGGTGATCAACGGCACGAAGAACTGGATCTCGAACCTGGGGATCGCCGACTTCTACGTCTGCTTCGCGGTGACAGACCGCGAGAGCAAAAGGATCACCGCGTTCGTCGTCGAGGCGGACAGGCCGGGCTTCAGCGTGGGCAAGCTCGAGCACAAGCTCGGGATCAGGGCCTCGCCGACGGGGCAGCCGATCTTCGAGAATGTCAGGGTCCCTCACGAGAACGTCATCGGGCAGGTCGGAAAGGGCTTGTCGGTGGCGCTCGGGACGCTCGAACGCACGCGCCTGGGGGCCGCCGCTCAGGCCGTTGGGATCGCGCAGGGCGCGACCGACTACGCCGTCCAGTACGCGCGCGAGCGCAGGCAGTTCGGCAGGGCGATCAACGAGTTCCAGGGCATCCAGTTCAAGCTCGCCGACATGCAGACCAAGACAGCCGCCGCGCGTGAGCTGCTGTATCAGGCGTGCGCGATGGTCGATCGAGGCGACCCCCGCAGTGCCCAGTACTCCTCGATGGCGAAGCTGTTCTGCTCGGACACCGCGATGGAGGTTACGGTCGAGGCTGTACAGGTCCTGGGCGGCTACGGTTATGTCAAGGAGTATCCGGTGGAGCGCATGATGAGAGACGCCAAGATCACCCAGATCTACGAGGGCACGAACGAGATCCAGCGGCTCGTGATTGCCCGCACGCTGAAGTAGGCGGGGCATGTCGACCCACGCAAGGCGTGTGGTGCTGGCGGCGCTGATCGCGCTGGCGCTCGGCCTGGCGGTGGTTGTCGCCGGGGAGGGCTTCAGCGCGATCGGGATCGTGAGGGCGGCCGAGGAGGTCGCGCTTGGGGTGATCGTCGTGGCGGCGCTCGCGGGCGCCGCCGCGCTCGTCGCGGTCAAGCTCGCGGGTTGGCGCAACCCGGAGTCTGAGGCTGAGTTCGAGGAGATCGTGCGCCACACGGAGGAGCTGGCGCGCGAAGGGCTGGCGGTCGATCCCGAAGAAGCCGACTTCATGGCGCTCGACCCCCTCAACGACGCAGACTTCGAAGAGCTCGTGCAGGACGCGCTGGACGAGCTGCCCGACCTGCTGCGCAACGCGCTCGCGCACGTCGCCGTTGTGATCTCAGATGGCGGCAAGGCGAGGGGGGCCTACGGCCTCTACCAGGGAGACACCGTCGCCCGCGGCAACGTGCACGAGCGGATCGTCATCTTCAGGGACACCCTGCGGCGCGACTTCGGCCACGACCCCGACTTGTTGCGCGCGCAGGTGACGAGGACCGTGCGCCATGAGTTGGCGCATCACGTCGGCTTCGACGAGCTGGGCGTGTCCCGACTCGATCTGTAGTCTCCCGGTCCCCTCGACCAAGGAGACCGCAAGAAGATGGCTGAAGCTGTGATCGTCGACGCCGTGCGCACGCCGATAGGGCGCGCCGTGAAGGGGTCGCTAAAGACCGTCCGTGCCGACGACCTCGCCTCGATTCCGCTGAAGGCGCTGATCGAGCGCAACCCGCAGCTAGAGCAGACGGACATCGGCGACGTGATGATGGGCTGCGGCTACGGAGAGGGCGAGCAGGGCTACAACGTCGCGCGCATCGCGAGCCTGATTGCCGGCATCGACTACCACGTGCCCGGCACGACCGTCAACCGCTTCTGCGCCTCCTCGCTGCAGACGATCAGGATGGCCTTCCACGCGATCAAAGCGGGCGAGGGAGACGTGTACATCTCCGCGGGCGTCGAGGCCGTATCGCGCGCCGGGAGGGGAGGGGCCGCGTTTGAGTTCCACCCGCTCGTGGACGGCTCGGAGGGCTCGCTCTACAACGTCTACATCCCGATGGGGTTGACGGCTGAGAACGTCGCCGAGGAACGGAACGTCTCCCGTGAGGAGCAGGACGAGTGGGCGCTGATCTCCCAGACGCGGGCGGTCGCCGCCCAGGAGAGCGGGCACTTCGACAAGGAAATCATCCCTGTGACCGTGCCGGCTCACAAAGACGTCGACAGGGAAGGCAACGAGATCGACGTGCCTGAGACGGTCGTCACCAAGGACGACGGCCCGAGGCCGGGCACGACGATGGAGAAGCTCGCTTCGCTGCCGCCCGTGTTCAAGCCCGACGGGTCCGTGACGGCGGGGAACGCCTGCCCGCTGAACGACGGCGCCGCCGCGGTGCTCGTCATGTCCGAAGAGAAGGCCTCCGCGCTAGGCCTCGAGCCGAAGGCACGGATCATCGCCTCGACCGTCGCCGCGATCAGGCCGGAGATCATGGGCGTCGGCCCGATCCCCGCGATCAAAGCGCTGCTGGAGAAGACGGGCAAGAAGATCGAGGACATCGACATCGTCGAGATCAACGAGGCGTTCGCCGCCCAGATCGTGCCCTGCAAGCAGGAGCTCGGTATCGACGACGAGCAGCTCAACCCATTCGGCGGGGCGATCGCGCTCGGCCACCCGTTCGGCATGACCGGCGCGCGCATCATGACGACGCTGCTGAACAATCTCGAGGCCAAGAACGCGAAGTGGGGCATCGAGTCGATGTGCGTCGCCGGCGGTATGGGCATGGCGATGCTGGTCGAACGGCTCTCCTGATGGGACTGCCGCTGGAGGGCGTTCGCGTCCTCGATCTCTCCCGCCTGTTGCCGGGCGGCTTCTGCTCGCTATTGCTCGCCGACTTCGGCGCGGATGTGCTCAAGGTCGAGGACACCGGCCAAGGCGACTACATACGCTGGGCGCCGCCCTACTACGAGGGTGCCGAGCAGAGCGCGAAGTCCGCGATGTTCCTTTCGCTCAACCGCAACAAGCGCTCGATCAGGATCGATTTGAAGAGCGAGGCCGGGCGCGAGGTGCTGCTGCGGCTCGTGCGCGACTACGACGTCGTGCTCGAGTCCTTCCGGCCCGGCGTGCTCGACCGGCTCGGGGTCGGCTACGAGCGTATGAAGCTCCAGAACCCCGGGATCGTCTACTGCGCGATCTCAGGCTACGGCCAGACGGGCCCCAAGCGCGACGCGTCCGGGCATGACATGAACTACCTGGGCCTGATTGGGCTGCTCGGCTTGACTGGGGAGAAGGATGGCGGGCCCGTGCAGGCGGCCGGCCAGATAGCCGACATCGGCGGCGGCTCGCTGATGGCGGCGTTCGGGATCATGGCAGCCCTTCGCGAGCGTGACGGCGCACCCGGCAAGCCCGGCTCGGGCGAAGGGCAGTTCGTCGACATCTCGATGGCCGACGGCGCGCTCTCCTGGCTTGCGATGGTCGCCGGCAGCTATTTCGCCGACGGCGCCGTTCCCCGGCGCGGCGAGCAATTGCTCGCGGGCTCGGTCATCTGCTACCGGCCGTACGAGTGCTCTGACGGCTGGGTCACGCTCGGGGCGCTGGAGCCCAAGTTCTGGCAGGCGTGGTGTCGCGGCGTCGGTCGCGAAGAGTTGATCGAGACGCAGTTCGAGAAGCCAGGATCCGCAGCGCACGAGCAGGTCATCGAGGTCTTCAAGGGCCGTACGCGTGCCGAGTGGACCCAGTTCGCTTCAGAAAACGACTGCTGTCTGGAGCCGGTGCTGGAGATCGACGAGGCGCTTTCCTCGGAGCTCGTCCGCGAGCGCGAGATGGTCGTCGAGCTAGACCAGCCAGGCGCGCAGAGCCCAGTTCGCCAGCTCGGCATCCCCGTCAAGCTCGACCGCACGCCCGGCGCGCACGACCGTCTCCCGGGGCCGGCGCTCGGCGAGCACACCGAAGAGGTCCTGCGCGACGCCGGCTACTCCGATGAGGAGATCGCCAAGCTGATCGAGCAGGGGGCCATCGCTGTTGCGGCCCCCTCCAAGCAGGACGCGTTCCTGGCGTAGAGCGTCGCCGCAGGCGCCCTGCGGGTGTGCCGATGGCGTTCTGCGGGGCGTGCTGCCGCGAGGGTGCGCCGCTATCCTTGGAGCGAGTTGACTGACCAGTCAATCTATCCACGGCCTGGGGTGGCCACCATGCGTTCGAGCGGCGTAGGGACGGCGCACGATCAAGCGCAAGAGAACGGCGAGTCGCGATGAAGGCAGCGGTCGTCCAGATGTGCTCAGGCGCCGATGTGGAGGCAAACATCGGCGCTGCCGACTCGCTCGTACGGGCCGCTGTCGCCGAGGGAGCGAAGCTCGTCGTGCTGCCCGAGAAGTGGACGGTCATCGGTGGTCCCGAGGATCTACGCGCGGGCGCGCAGCCACTCGACGGCAGTGCGATCTCCTGGGCGCGCGATGCCGCACGCGAGCTGGGCATCGACCTCGTCGCGGGCTCTATCGCCGAGCGCGCCCAGGGCAGCGAGCGTCTGCCCAACGCATCCGTCCACATCGGGCCGGATGGCGAGATCAAGGCCGTCTACCGCAAGCTGCACATGTTCGATGTCGAGATCGAGGGCAAGCCATATCGCGAGTCCGACACCGATGAGCCCGGCGAGGAGATCGTCGTGAGCGAGGTCCCCGGGGGAGTAGAGCTGGGGCTGTCGATCTGCTACGACGTCCGCTTCCCCGAGCTCTACCGAGCGCTCGCGCTGCGTGGGGCGCGCGTGATCGCGATCCCCGCGGCGTTCACCGCGCCGACCACCCGCGACCACTGGGAGGTAATGGTGCGCGCCCGGGCGATCGAGAACCAGGTGTTCGTGCTCGCCGCCAACCAGACCGGCCCTCATCCAGGCGGCCACCGCTCGGGGGGGCATTCGCTGATCATCGACCCCTGGGGCCGAGTGCTTGCCCAGGCAGGTGAGGAGGTCGGCTTCGTCGCGGCCGAGCTGGACTTCGCTGAGCAGGATGCGATCCGCAAGCGCGTGCCGCTGCTCGATCATCGGCGCACGGACGTATACGGAGCGTTCGGCCACTCCGCGGCGCGCGTATGGCCCGAAGGGTCGGACGGGTGAGCGCCGCACGCGCCAAGGCCGTTCCCGACCGTCGCCGCGCGATTCTCGACGCGGCCGTGCGCGTGTTCGCGCGCCAGGGCTTTCACGCCTGCCGCGTCTCCGACATCGCCGATGAGGCGGGTGTCGCCTACGGGCTGCTCTACCACTACTTCCCCTCCAAGGACGAGGTGCTGAGCACGCTGTTCCTCGAGCGCTGGGGAGTCATGCTCGAGATGATCCGCGAGGTCGACTCCCAGTCGCTGCCCGCGCGCGAGAAGCTGGGCGCGATCGCCTCGTTCATCGTCGACAGCTACGCCCACGATCCCGACCTGATGAAGGTCATCATCGTCGAGGTCACACGCGCCGCCAACTCCTTCGGCCAGACCCACCTCAGCCAGATTCGCGAGGCCTACAAGATGATCGCCGAGATCGTCACCAAGGCTCAGGAGGACGGGGTCTTCAAGCGCGAGATCGACGCCCAGTTCGCCGCGATGGCCTTCTACGGCGCGATCGAGCAGGTCCTCACCGGCTGGATCTTCGGGCTGCTCCCGCAAGGCGAAGAGCACTTCGAGCGGGCCAAGCAGCTCGTCGTCGAGACGGTCTGCGGTGGGCTCGAAACTCCGGCCCCCGTCTCAACCTGACTCTCCTCAAACGAGTCCTTTGGACTCATGTGCTTTGGCTATGGCTTGGAAGCCGTGACGATCAGGTTGTAGAAGATCGCCGCCGGCAGGCGGGACTCGAGCAGCGAGCGGTCGAGCTTCTGCAGGGTTAGGTAGCCCTTGTAAGCGTAGTTTCGCCAGCCCCACGGAACGTCTTCGGGGTGGGCGGTCGCCTCCAGCGTTCTGTTCGTCCAGCCGAACCAGTTCGCCAGCAACTCCTCACCGATCACCTTCACGTCCTGGAAACCGGCACCTCGCGCAAACGACGAGAGCTCGCCGGGCGCGAACGCGTGCACGTCGACCAGGCCCTCCAGCGAGGCCTCTGGCGCGCCGCCGTCCGCGGGCGGGGCCGGCCGGGCTTTGATGGCTGCGCGCCAAAGCGGTGCGAGGACCGTGGCGAGGTGCTTGGGAACGTTGGCGATCCGGTCCCCATAGCGCGAAGGCTCGCCCGCGAACAGCAACGTGCCCCCCGGCTTCAGCACGCGCGCAAACTCCTCGAAGGCCTGGCCAAGGTCGGGGATGTGGTGCAGGATCGCGTGCCCGATCACCAGATCGAAGCTCTCATCCTCAAAAGGAAGGCGCTCCGCGTCAGTCGGCGTCGTCTCGACGTCGAGGCCCAGCCGTTTCGCGTTGGCGCCCAGCGCCGCGAGCATGCCCGGCGAGATGTCGGTGCACGTCGCCTTCTCGATCGTGCCGGCGAGCATCAGGTTGAGCGTGAAGTAGCCCGTGCCCGAGCCGATCTCCAGGGAGTGGGCGAATGGGCCCGCGTCGCGTCTCAGCGCCTTACGCACCTTCGCCAGCACCTGGCCCTGGCCGAGCTCGCCGAAGTCGATGCCCCACTTGGCGTCGTAGTGATCGGCCGCCACGTCGTGGTAGCGCGTGTTGACGTCGCGGATCTCCTCCGCGTTCAACGTCGGTGTCATGGCGGGGGACCATATACTCGCCGGCTGTGTCCGTGTCGGCGCCCGCGATCCTTCAGCGCGACCAGCCCGAGGGTGTCCCGCCGCTGCCCCTGACTGGTGAGCGCACGCTGCCGGACATCCCCGAGGAGAACTACTGGTTCCGGCGTCATCTCGCCGTATACGAGTGGATCGCCCGGCGCGTGGCCGGGCTGAGCGTGATCGACATGGCGTGCGGCGAGGGCTACGGCTCGGATGTGCTCGCCCGCTGTGCGCGCTCGGTCGTAGGAGTCGACGCCAACCCCGAGGCTCACGAGCACGCGCGCCTGCGTTACCGGCGTGAGAACGTGCGCTTCGCACGCGACCTCATCGAGAGCTTCCCCGAGCCGGCCGACGCGGTCGTGTTCCTGCAGACGATCGAGCACGTCCAGGACGCGCCTACGGTGCTCGCCCACTTCCGCTTGCTCGTCGGGGACGGCGGGGTTGTGTTCGTCTCAACGCCTAACGTCCTGACCCTCGCTCCGAAGGGCGCCGAGCGCTCCGACAATCCTTGGCACATCCACGAGTACCGCGCGCAAGAGTTCGAGGATCTGTGCCGCGGAACGTTCGGCACGGTCGAGATGTACGGCCTCTTCCACGCCCGCAAGCTGCACGTCCACGAGCTCGCGCTGAAGCTCGGCTGGGACGCCGTCCACCAGCGTCTGCGGCTGACGAAGCCCTTCTACGACCGCTTCACGCCGGCGATCTCCGCGCGCGACTTCGCGTTGAGGCCGGCAGCCGAATGCGACTTGGACAGGGCGCTGGACTTCATCGCAGCGTGCCGGCCGTGAGCCGTCCACAGGGCGAGCTGGCGATCGTCCTGCACACCCACATGCCCTACGTTGAGGGCTTCGGTACGTGGCCGTTCGGCGAGGAGTGGCTATGGGAGGCGTTCGTCGGCAGCTACCTTCCTCTGCTCGATCTGCTCGACTCGGGCGCTCCTCTCACGGTCTCGCTTACGCCGGTGCTGTGCGATCAGCTCGAAGCGCCTGGAGTCGGTGAGCGCTTTGCGAGGTTCGTCGAGGACGTGCGCCGCTACACCCACGCCGAGGACATCGCCGGCCTGCGCGCCGGCGGTCATGAGGCGCTGGCCCAGGAGCTCGAGCGCTCGCTGACCGACTATGAGCACGCTCTCGAACGCTTCCGCGCGCGCGGGGAAGACCTGCTCGGCGCGTTTGCCCCTCACGCGCAGTGGACCTCCTCCGCGACCCACGCGGTCCTGCCCATGCTTGCGACCGACTCCTGCGTCCGCACGCAGATCCAGATTGGCGTCGACTCGCATCTGAGTCGCTTCGGCGCAGGCTGGCGCGGCGGCTTCTGGTTGCCGGAGTGTGCGCATGCGCCCCATCTCGACCCGCTGCTCGAGGAGGCGGGCGCGCACGCCACGTGCGTAGAGCTGACCAGCCGATATGGCCTGGGGGCTCGCGAGCACCTGCGCCCCCTGCTCACCGAGTCGGGTCTTGCGCTCGTGCCGATCGACCGTCTCACGATCTCGCGCATATGGAGCGAGGACGGCTACCCCGCTCACGGCCGCTACCGCGACTACCACCGCCACACAATCCACCATCACAACCCCTGGGCCAACGACGGCGAGCCCTACGACCACGAGCACGCGCTCGCCTTGGCGCGCGAGCACGCCTCGGATTTCGTAGCCCACGCGATCGAGCGGCTGAGCGACGGCGGCCTCGTCGTCTGCGCTCTCGACACCGAGCTGCTCGGGCACTGGTGGTACGAGGGGGTCCACTGGCTGAGCGCGGTTGTCGAGGAGTGCTCACGCCAGGGTCTTTCGCTCGTGCGGCTCGACGAGGCGACCGTCCTGCGCGATCCGCTCCCGGTCGACGACTTTGAATGGGATCCCTCGACATGGGGCAAGGACGGCGACCTGTCGACCTGGTCTGCGCCGGCCGTCGCTGACATCGCGTTCGAAACTCGTGCCGCCGAGCTGCGCGTGCTCGCGGCCGATGAGCGTGCGGGCAGCGCCGCATTGCGGGAGCTGCTTGCGCTCCAATCGTCGGACTGGGCGTTCATGGTCTCGCGCGAGCTGGCAGTGCCCTACGCGCGCGATCGGTTCGCCGGCCATCGCGAGGCCGTGACTCGTGCGCTTGCCGGTGGTCGCGACGCTCCTACGGATGGCCTGCGCAACCTCGCTAGGTACGCTGACCCGGCGCTGCTGTTCGGGCCGTAGCGGCCGCTACTCCCAGCGCAGCTCTTTCGGCGCCTCGCGCATCCTGATCACACGCGCGGGGACGCCGCCGACGACTGCGTTTTCGGGGACGTCCTTCGTGACGACCGAGTTGGTCCCGACGATGCTGTTGTGGCCTACGCTCACGCCTCGCAGGATGCAGGCGCCGTAGCCGATCCAGACGTTGCTGCCGACGCGTACGTCGCGCTTATAGATGCCCTGCAGCCTGATCGGGCGCTCGACCTCGACGACGCCGTGGTCGAAGTCGATCAGCATCACCCTGTCGGCGATGATGCACTCCCGCCCGATCGACACGTGCTGGTAGCAGGAGATCGTGCACTCCTGGCCCATCACGCTCTTGGAGCCGATCGAGACCTCGCCCTCGTGGACCCTGATCTTCGAGCCGTGCCCGATCCAGGACCAGCGGCCCATGCGCAGGACCGCGTTCTTTCCGATCTCGAGCTTCACGCCCGGGCAGATGAAGCACGGGCCGTCTGTCTGGAGGCGCTTGCCATAGCGCAGCTTCAGCCATCCCAGCCGCATGAGGAGGCGCGCGTAGTGGCGGTTGAGGAGGTTGTGGGTCCGCATCCATCGCCACGTCGCCAGTGCTTGCCGGGGGCCTGTCACGAGCGGGCATCCTAGATACTTCGGCCCGTGTCCAATTCCCTGACCCAACGTCTGCTCGACGGCGACCGCCGTGCGCTCGCGCGCGCGATCACGCTGGTGGAGGACGATCGCCCCGAGGGTTGGGAGCTGGTGCGCGAGGTCTATCCGCACACAGGGCATGCCGCCGTCTACGGCTTCACCGGCCCGCCCGGCGTCGGCAAGTCGACCCTGATCGGGGCGCTCACGAAGGCCCGTCGTGAAGCGGGGCGCACGGTTGGCGTGCTGTCCGTCGATCCTTCATCGCCCTTCACCCACGGCGCGCTGCTCGGCGACCGCATCCGCCTCACCGAGCACTTCCTCGACCCCGGCGTCTTCATCCGCTCGATGGCCAATCGCGGTGCGCTCGGCGGGCTGTCGGAGGCGGCCCTCCAGGCGGCGCTGCTGCTCGACGCGGCCGGACGCCAAGACGTGTTCGTCGAGACAGTCGGCGTCGGTCAGGCCGAGATCGACATCATCGACCACGCCGACACGATCGTGCTCGTCTTGATGCCCGGCTCGGGCGACTCGATTCAGGCTTTGAAGGCCGGTGTCATGGAGATCCCCGACGTGATCGTCATCAACAAGGCCGACCATCCCCTCACCGACACGATGGTCCGCGAGATCAGAGGCGTGCTCTCGCTCGCGAACCTCGACGGGGGCGCCGAGCGCGGGCGCTGGCGCGTGCCGATCGTCAAGACGGAGGCGGCCCACGACAAGGGAATCGCAGAGCTCGTCGAGCAGCTCGACGCCCACCGCGCCCACATCCTCGAGCAGGGCACTCTCCAGGAGCGCCGGGGGCGCAACCTGCGCAACGAGGTGCTCGCGATCGCGACCTCCCGCCTGCGCCGTCAGCTGGAGGATGAACTACGCGAAGACCCCGAGTTCAAGTGCTTGCTCGAGGAGGTCGTGCAGCGCAGGCTCGATCCCGCCAGCGCCGCCACAGAGCTGCTCAGCCGTCGTAGCTGAGCAAGGCGTGCGCCTCGTGCGGCGCCAGACGCTCGCGACCCTTCAGGAAAGCCAGCTCGATCAAAAAGCCACACCCGACCACCTCCCCGCCCAACTGCTCCACGAGCTCGCACAACGCGGAGGCGGTCCCACCGGTCGCGAGCAGGTCGTCGTGGACGAGCACCCTCGCGCCGTGACCGATCGCGTCGCTGTGCAGCTCCAACTGGTCGGACCCGTACTCGAGCAAATATTCCGCGCTCACCGTCTGGAACGGCAGCTTGCCCGGCTTGCGCGCGAGCACGAACCCGGCGCCCAGCTCCAGCGCCAACGCCGGGCCGAGCAGAAAACCGCGCGCCTCGGCGGCGATCACGCAGTCGACGTTCAGCGGTCGCGCGTACTCCGCGAGTCCCTTGACAGCCGACCCGAGCGCGTCCGGGTCGGCCAGCAGCGGCGTGATGTCCTTGAAGACGATCCCCTCCTGCGGGAAGTCCGGGATGTCGCGGATCAGTCCGCGAAGCCGCTCGACGTCAGCTCTCGGCATGCAGCGTGCGCGCCGTCGCCGAGCGGGGCACCTCGCGCTGGTCGGGCGCAGTGCCGATCACCTTGTCGCCGACGACCGAGGTCACCCCGAACCAGTAGCGCTCGTTCTTGAAGTGGTGCAGGCGATGGTTGCGCCAGATCGCCTTGAAGTAGCGGCCCTGCGGTCGGTATGGGGTGTGGATCAAGAAGTGCATCCACTCGTATGAGGCGAGGATCGCGTAGGCGGCGACGAGACCGGTCATCGCTCCCGCGAGCCGGTCGCCACCGAGCACGAGCTGCACCGGGAAGGACATTGCCCAGTCCACGAACGCGATCATCGCGAGGAAGACCAGCACCGCGTAGACGGGGATCAGCAGCTCCTCGAGTATGTGTGGGGCTTCATGGTGCGCACGATGCTCACGGGCGCTCGGCACCTCCATCCGGCGCCCGAACAGCGTGAACGGGGGAGAGTGCAGCAGATAGACATGGATCATCCACTCCACGAACGGGGTCACGACAACGAGGCCCGCAACGACAACTGCGTCGCGCCAGCTCCACGAGCCGATCGCAATGCGCGCGACGAGCGCGACTAGAACGGCTCCGAACAGATACGGGGGAGAGGGCATGCGCACGAACACGCGCGCACAGTCGCGCAGCGAGGGCCCCGTGCCGCGACGGGTCGGAACCGACTCGGCTGGAGCGGTCAGATGGTCCACACCGAGGTCCCTCGTCTCGCTCGCGGGTGCGAGAACGTCGTGTTCGGCGTCGGTCGTGGCGGGCATGACCTCTCGATGCTAACCGAGTAGGCTGCTCCGACCATGGACTACATGCGCTGGGTCGACGGCAACTGGTCGCTGCTCACACGGATGATGCGCGGCCACGCAAAGGTCTACCGCGCCACACGCGGCCTGATCGGTCACCGCGTGCCCGGCGTGCCCGAGATGCTGCTGCTCGACCACGTCGGCGCCAAGAGCGGCGCGAAGCGCACCACGCCGCTCGTGTTCGCCCGCGACGGCGAGGACATTGTCCTGATCGCCTCCAAGGGCGGCTACCCGAAGAACCCCGCCTGGTACTACAACCTGCTCGCCAACCCCGATACGACGATCCAGATCGGCTCGAAGGTGATTCCGGTCCACGCCAGCGTCGCTCCCGAGGAGGAGTACGACCGGCTGTGGAAGCTCGCGGTCGACGTCTACCGCGGATACGAAGGCTACCGCCGGCGCACCGAGCGCAAGATCCCGCTGCTCGTGCTCACGCCGCGCTGATCCCGCCTCAGCGGGTCCTCACGCGCCCAGCGCGCGGGCGATCACCATCTGCTGCACCTCGTCGGTGCCCTCGCCAATCGTGAGGATCTTGGCGTCCCGGTAGAAGCGGCAGACGGGGTACTCCTCGATGAAGCCGTACCCGCCGTGGATCTGCACCGCCTCCTCCGTGCAGCGCACCGCCAGCCGGCCCGTCTTCAGCTTGGCCTGGGCGGCGGTCAGCGTGAAGTCGCGGCCTGAGTCCTTCTCGCGAGCGGCCTTGTACACGAGCAGCCTCGCCGCCTCGATCTCGGCAGACATGTCCGCGAGCTTGGCCTGGATCGCCTGGAACTTGGAGATCGGCTTGCCGAACGCTACGCGCTGCTTGGCATACGCGAGCGCCTGATCCAGCGCACCCTGGGCGAGGCCGACTCCCATCGCCGCGACTCCGATCCGGCCGATGTCGAGGATCTTCAGAAACTGCTTGAAGCCCTGCCCGCGCTGCCCCAGCAGGCTCTCCCGCGGAACGCGACATTCGCTGAAGGACAGCGGTCGCGTGTCCGATGCGTTCCAGCCCATCTTGCGATACGGCTCGCCCTGCTCGTATCCCGATGTCCCGTTCGGAACGATGATGTTCGAGATCTCCTTCGCGCCGCCCCCTTCTTCGCCGGTGACGGCTGTGATGCAGACCATCCCCGAGATGTCGGTGCCGGCGTTCGTGATGAATTGCTTGGCGCCGTCGATCACCCATTCGCCGTCCTCTAGACGCGCACGCGTGCGCGTGTTGCCGGCGTCGCTGCCCGCGTCTGGCTCGGTCAGCCCGAACGCCCCGAGCACCTCGCCTGAGCACAGCTTCGGCAGCCACTGCCGCTTCTGCTCCTCCGTCCCGAACAGCCAGATCGGCTGCGTTCCGAGCGAGGTGTGGGCGCAGACCGTGATTGCCACTGACGAGTCGACTCTCGTCAGCTCCTCGACGGCCAGAACGTACGCGAGCGTGTCGCCGCCGCCCCCGCCGTAATCCTGCGGGAAGGGAATCCCCATCAGCCCGAGCTCGCCTAGCTTCGCGACGATCTCATACGGGAAGGACTTGGTCCTGTCGAGCTCCTCCGCGACCGGCGCGACCTCGGCCTCGGCGAACTCCCTGACGGTGCGCCTGATCAGCTCGTGGTCTTGGGACAGGTCGAAGTCCATGGCGGCGCTAACCCTACTTGCAAGCCACTTGCTACTACTTGCATGCAAAACCTAAAAGGCGCCCAGCCGACGTCCTGCGTCTCGCCAACGAGCATCGCGTCCGCGGGCGGCTACGCGCAGTAGGAGCGCGCGAGCTCGACCATCAAACGCACCCCATAGCCCGAGGCGCCGTGTCCGACGTAGGCGCGGTCCAGTTCCCAGGCCGAGCCCGCGATGTCCAGGTGCGCCCACGGCACCTCGCCGACGAAGTTCGACAGGAACGCCCCGCCGATGATCGTGCCCGCCTTGCGGCCCTCCGGAGCGTTGTCGAGGTCGCCGAACTTCCCTTTGATCAGCTCGTCGTACTCCTCGTGCAGCGGCAGCCTCCACACGATCTCGCCGCTGCGCTCCCCAGCCTCGGTGACCCGCGCGGCGAGGGTGTCGTCGTTAGACATCAGGCCGGCGTATGTCGAGCCGAGCGCGATGATCACCGCCCCGGTCAGCGTCGCGGCGTCGACGATCGCCTCCGCGCCGAGCGAGACCGCGTGGCAGAGGCAGTCCGACAGCACGAGCCGTCCCTCCGCGTCGGTGTTGTTGACCTCGATCGTCTTGCCGTTGGCCGCAGTCACGATGTCGCCCGGCTTGACCGAACGCCCGCTCGGCAGGTTCTCAGTGGCGCCGACGACGCCAAGCACCCGTACCGGAAGCGCCATCCTCGCGATCGCGGCGATCGCGCAGATCACGGCAGCGCCGCCCGACATGTCGAACTTCATCTCAGCCATTTTCGCTCCGGGCTTGATCGAGATGCCGCCGCTGTCGAACGTCACGGCCTTGCCGACCAGCCCAAGCAGCGGACCATCGACCCCCTCTGGCTCGTAGCGCATCGTGATGAGCGCCGGCTCCTGCTCCGATCCTTGCGCCACGGAGGCGAACGCTCCCATCGAGCGTGCAAGGATCCCCTCACGCCCCTCGACTTCGACGTCCAGAGCGTCGATCTCGCTCGCCAGCGCACGCGCATACTCCCCAAGCGCCGTCGGCGTCAGGTCGTTCGCAGGCCGGTTCTGCAGGTCGCGCGCCTCGTTCACGGTGCCCGCGACGATCGCCGCATGCGCGACGGTCTGCTCGAGATCGGCGCCCCCGGCCACGATCAGCCCATCCAGGCGCTTTGGCCGAGAGTTGCCCTCGCCGCTTGTGCCCTGCTTCTCCGACGCCGCCGACTTGAAGGTCTCGAAGGTGTAGTCCGCCAAGATCGTCCCCTCCACCAGCGCCTGCGCTGCCTCAGCGTCACTGCCTGATGGGAGCGCCCAGCACAGCGTGCGCGTGGAGAGCTCTCGTGCACGCTCGCGGGCAACGGCCGCGGCGACGCGCGCCCGCTCCGGCGTGAAGGCGTCCTTCTTTCCGAGGCCGACGATCAACCAGCGCTTGTCTTCCGCATGGCCGACCCCAAGCGACTTGAGCGATCCTCGCGCCTCGCCGTTGCGTACCAGATCGGCGACGGGCTCTGGTGTGCCCTCAGGGGCTGCCGCCCCTCCATCCTCTCCCTCGAACACACCGATCGCGACGGTGTCGGCATCGGTCAGCTGCGGCATCTGCGCTGTCCAGGAGACGTTCACGGTGTCGGCACCATATCCGCTGGAGAGCGCATCCGTCCGATAGATCGGTCTGGCGTAGGCCTCGCCCTCGCGCGCGCGAAGAAAGGCGAAGAAAGGCTTACGCCGCGCGCTCACGCGCATACGCGCGTGTATATAAGAAGGGAAGAGCGGGAAGGCCTGTTCCGCGCGGTACCCGAGACGGCCGCCCGATAGCATTGCGATCCCAGGCCGCCCCACGGCGGACCCCTCGACCTCCAGGAGAACCGCCTCGATGCCCAAGACCGTGATCCTCGGCGCCGCGCGCACCCCCATCGGCAAGATGGGAGGCGGGCTGTCAACGCTCGACGCCACCGAGCTGGGAGCCGTCGCAATCGAGGCGGCCCTGCAGCGTGCGAAAGTCGAGCCCGAGCAGGTCCAGCACGTCGTCATGGGCCAGGTGCTGCAGGCCGGCCAGGGCCAGATCCCCTCGCGCCAGGCCCAGATCAAGGCGGGCATCCCCAAGGAGGTTTCCTCCGAGACGATCAACAAGGTGTGCGCCTCCGGCGTGCGCGCGTCGGTGATCCTCGACCAGGCGATCCGCGCGGGCGACGTCGAAGTGGGCGTCGCAGGCGGCATGGAGTCGATGTCCTGCGCCCCCTATCTGCTGCCGGGTGCGCGCTTCGGCTTTCGCATGGGCGACGTAAAGGCCCTTGACGCTATGGTCCACGACGGGCTCACCAACCCATTCTCCGGCAAGCAGATGTTCGTCGAGGCGACCGAAGTGGGGGAGGAGCTCGAGATGACGCGCGCCGATCTCGATCGTTGGGCGCTGCGCTCGCACGAGCTTGCCTTGGCGGCGACCGACGAGGGGCGTCTGCCCGAAGAGATCGTGTCCGTCACGATCAAAGGCCGCAAGGGCGACACCGTCGTCGAGGTCGACGAGGGGCCGCGCCGGGACACCTCTTTGGAGAAGCTCGCCGCGCTACCCGGTCTAGTCGGCAAGGAGGGCACCCACACCGCCGGCAACTCTCCCGGTGTCAACGACGGCGGCGGGGCGCTCGTGCTCTGCTCGGATGAGTGGGCCTCCGCCAACGGCAAGGAGTCGCTTGCGGAGATCGTGGCGCACGCCCAGAGCGCGGACGAGTTCGCCTACCTCGCGCGCACTCCCGCCTCGGCGGCCAAGAAGGCGTTGGAGCAGGCCGGCCTGAAAGCGGACGACATCGACCTATGGGAGATCAACGAGGCGTTCGCGTCGGTCACGCTCAACTCGATCCGTGTTCTCGGCATCGACGAGGACAAGGTCAACGTCAACGGCGGCGCCGTCGCGCTCGGCCACCCGATCGGCGCCTCAGGCGCTCGCATCCTCGGCACGCTCGTCTACGAGTTGCGCCGTCGCGGCGGTGGCTACGGCTGCGCGGCGATCTGCTCGGGCGGGGGTCAGGGCGACGCCGTCATAGTCAAGGTCTGAGGCGATGGCGGCCGAGGCGCCCGCGAAGGGCAAGATTCGCGTCGTCGTGGCCAAGCCCGGACTGGACGGGCACGACCGCGGCGCGAAGATCATCGCGCGCGCGCTGCGCGATGCCGGTATGGAGGTCATTTACACGGGCCTGCACCAGACCCCCGAGCAGATAGTCGAGACGGTCATCCAGGAGGACGCCGACGCTGTTGGGTTGTCGATCCTCTCGGGCGCCCACATGACGCTCGTGCCGCGCGTCGTAGAGCTGCTGCGCGAGCAGTCGATCGACGACGTGCTCGTCACCGTCGGCGGCACGATCCCCGCCGAAGACATCCCGGAGCTGAAGAAGCTCGGCGTGGCCGAAGTCTTTACACCGGGAGCGCCTACGCAGGACATTGTGGAGTTCATCCGCGGGGCGACCCGCGCTCATGAGGCCGGCTGAGCGGCCCTACCGATGCCGAGCATTCGCCGGCGAACCCGTCACCTGATTGACTCGTCAGTCAACTCAGATAGGATTAGTCCCATCGAGACCCCTCAAGGAGTAGCTGAATGAAGATTTGCGTCCTGGTGAAGGAGGTTCCGGACGCCGCCGTCGAGAAGAGGCTCAACAACTCGACGGGGCGGATGGACCGCAGCGGGGAGAAGAACCTCAACCCGTATGACACACACGCCATCGAGGCTGCGATGCAGATACGCGAGGGCGGCGTCGCCCCCGTCGAGGAAATCGTAGCCGTGACCATGGGCCCGGAGAGCGCCGTTCGCGCACTGCACAAGGCCGTCTCGCTCGGAGCGGACCGCTCGGTCCATCTCTCGGATGAGGCCGTCGCAGGCTCGGATGTGGCCGCCACCGGCTATGCGCTCGCGCAGACGCTGCGGCGCGAGAGCCCCGACCTGGTGCTGCTCGGCCAGCAGTCAGACGACGGCGAGTGCTACACGATCGGCGCGGTCGTCGCCGAGCACCTCGGCATGCCCTCGCTCACCCAGGTCATCAAGATGGACGTCGAGACCGGCGCGCTTCGTTGTGAGCGACAGGCCGAGTACGGCTACGACACGGTGCAGGTCAGCCTGCCGGCCGTGATCTCCGTCGGCGACGCGATCAACGAGCCGCGCTATCCGTCGTTGAAGGCGATCATGGGCGCCAAGAAGAAGCCGCTCGAGACGGTCGGTGCCGCAGATGTCGAGATCGATACCTCGAAGGTCGGCGGCGAGAACTCCGCCGCTCGCTGGATCGCCGCGAAGGCGCCGCCGGCGAAGGCCGCGGGGGAGATCATCGAGGACGAAGACACCGCCGAGACGGTCGAGAAGATCGTCGCCTGGCTCGACGAGCGCAAGCTCATCTAGACCAGCGAAAGGAACTGGAGAAATGACAAACATCCTGGTCTACGCCCTTCACTACGAAGGCGCGATCAACAAGAACTCGCTCGGCGCCGTCTCCGAGGGTGCCAAGCTCGCCGCCGAGCTGGGTGGCGAGGCGCACGCGATCCTTGTCGGCGAGGGGGTCCCGCAGGACCTCGCCGCCTCGCTCGGCAACTACGGCGCCTCCAAGGTGCTCGTCGCCGAGGGCCCCGAAGGGCTTGCGCAGCCCGTCGTCGACGCGATGGGCGCGGCGATCTCTGGCGGCGACTACAAATACGCGTTGTTCGGCGGCGGCCTGCTCGGCTTCGAGATCGGCGCCGGCCTGGCCGCACGCCTCGGCGCAGGCGTGGCGATGGAGGTCACAGCCGTGCGCGCCGAGGGCGGCGAGCTGATCGCAGAGCGTCCGATCCTCGGCGATTCGGCGATCTCCGAGATCTCCTACCGCTCGGAGGTCGGCATCGTGATCGGACGGCTGAACGCGTTCGAGATCAAAGAGACCGGCGCCGGGGCCGCTGCGGTCGAGCAGCTCAGCTTCGAGCTGAGTCCGCACGCGTCGCAGGCGAAGATGATCACGCGCGGCGAACAGCGCGGCGCTGACGTCGACATCGAGGGCGCCGACATCCTCGTCGCCGGCGGTCGCGGTCTGGGCAAGGCTGAGGGCTTCCAGCTCTGCGAGGAGCTGGCGGGTGCGTTCGGCAACAACGCGGCGGTGGCCGCGACCCGCGCGGTCGTCGACGCCGGCTGGTACCCATACGCCGCTCAGATCGGCCAGACCGGCAAGACGGTCTCGCCAAAGCTGTACCTCGCAGCGGGCATCTCCGGTGCGATCCAGCACAAGGTCGGGATGCAGTCGTCGGAGAACATCGTCGCGATCAACAAGGACTCCAACGCGCCGATCTTCGAGTTCTCCGACCTCGGCATCGTGGGCGATCTCAACAAGATCCTGCCCAAGCTGACCGAGGCCGTGAAGGCGAAGAAGGGCTGAGGCAGTAGGTCGTCCGGGCGGGTAAGGATGCGCGAGCGAAAAGGAGCAAGCCATGTCGTCGCATAACGGTTCGAGCAACGGCAGGGTCGCGCCCGCGGCCTTCCCGCCCCCCGTCGACACCCAGAAGGAGTTCGTCAAGCGCGGGCTCGACTCCGAGGACGAGCTGATCGAGGTCGGCGTGGCGATCGTCGGCGGCGGGACCGCAGGTCTCGCCTGCGCCAACCGTCTGCTGCAGCTACTAGGCGACGATCCCGAGACGATGGAGCGCCTCGGCGAAGTGCCAGTGGCGGTCATCGAGAAGGCCAAGACCTGCGGCGGGCACAATCTCTCGGGCGCGGTCATGCGTCCCGGTCCGCTGCAAGAGCTCTTTCCGGACATGACCCGTGAGCAGTGGCGCCAAGAGGGGTTCGCGTTCGGGGAGGTGACGAAGGAGTCGGTCTACATGCTCACCGGCCCCAAAACCAAGCTCCCGGTTCCCATTCCAGCGGTGCCGAACTTCAAGAACCACGGCAACGAGGTCATCTCCGTCTCAGCGCTCGCTCGCTTTCAGCAGCGCCAAGCCGAAGAGGGCGGCGCCTACATCCTCACGGAGACCTCTGCCACGCAGTTGATCGTCGAGGACGGCAAGGTCGTCGGTGTACGCTCAGGCGACAAGGGGCGGGGCAAGGAGGGCGAGCCGCTCGGCAACTTCGAGCCGGGGACGGACATCAAGGCGAAAGCCGTGGTGCTCGCCGAGGGCTGCTGGGGACACCTCACCGGCGCCGCGATCAGAGAGTTCGATCTCGCCGACAGCCGCGAGCCGCAGGTATGGGAGCTTGGAGTCAAGGAGGTATGGAAAGTCTCCAAGCCGCTCGACCGGGTGATCCACACGTTTGTGCAGCCATGGCCGCTGAAGGTTGCGGCCAAGTACGGACAGCTCGGCGGGACCTGGATCTACCCTATGAAGGACGAGAAGACCGGCGAGAACCTCGTGTCGATCGGATTCGTAGTCGACCTCAACTATCGCGACGCGACGACCTCGGCTCATGACCTGCTGCAGACGTTCAAGACGCATCCGCTAGTCAAGGGCATCCTCGAGGGGGGCGAGCGAATCGCATGGGGCGCCAAGGCGCTTCCGGGCGGCGGCTACTGGTCGATGCCCAAGCTCTCGATGCCTGGCGCCTTGCTCGTCGGTGACGCCGGCGGCATGGTGGACACAGCGGCCTTGAAGGGCGTGCACCACTGCATCAAGTCAGGGATGCTGGCGGCCGAGTCGATCTATGCGGCGCTCAAGCGCGGCAGCAGCGACCTGTCCGACTATGAGCAGGCGGTCGAGAACTCCTCGATCGGCAAAGAGCTGTGGGAGGTCCGCAACACACGACAGGCGTTCCAAAAGGGCTTCCTCGTCGGCAGCCTCCTAGCGGGACCGTCGATCATGTCCAAGGGCAAGCTACCCCCGGGTCGGCAGGAATGGCATCGCGATGACGCCGAGCCGATGTTCGTCGGAAACACCAAGGACCGCTATCCCAAGCCTGACGGCAAATACACGTTCGACAAGCTCTCCTCGGTCTTCATCACCGGCAACGCCACCCGCGACGACGCTCCCAACCACATCCGCATCCAAAAGCACGTCCCGCGCGAGATCGCAGAAACCTGGCGCTGGATGTGTCCGGCGGGTGTGTACGAGATCCCGGAGGACGCGCCCGAGACCGGCGATGTCGACGTGGTCGTCAACTACACCAACTGCGTGCAGTGCGGGGCGATCACCGCGAAGGGCGGGCGTTTGACGACGCCAGAGGGGGGCGACGGCCCCCTCTACCAGTTGACCTGAACGTCCCGAAACACCACCCGTTTTCGGGTGTTATGGACGTGTGAATGGTCAGGGTGCGTCAAATCATCGGTAGCGCATGCGCGCTTGTGTGCGCGTCGGCTGTCCTCTTTGGGTCGGACTCGGCCATCGCGAGCGGCGGGGGGCGCAACGTCCCGGTGGGCGCCCCCTCCGACGCGAGCAGCTACTCGGCGACGCTCGAACAGTGCATGACGTCGTCTAATCAGCTCGAAAGGTCTGCCACGGTCACCGGCGAGATCATCGCCGGCGCCACAACGATGCGGATGGGGATGCGCATCGAGCTGCAGCAGCGCGTAAACGACACCGAGCCTTTTCGCACGATCGTCGCCCCCGGACTCGGAGACTGGCGCTACTCCGAACCGGGCGTCAAGATCTACAAGTACGTCAAGCAGGTCACGAACCTCGCGGCGCCCGCCTCTTACCGCGCGATCGTTCGCTTTCGCTGGCTCGGCTCCCACGGGCGCCTGCTCAAGCGGGCCGAGCTGCGCACGGCAACGTGCGAGCAGCCGCTTCCGGGGCCGCCCGCTCCACTGACGGCGTCGATGCCCGCTTCCTCCGCTCGCTAGAATACGCGGACGATGAAGCCCTCGATCCATCCCGCCTACGTGCAGGCCCACGTGCGCTGCACGTGCGGCAATGAGTTCATGACTCGCGCCACCCAGGAGGAGCTGCACGTCGAGGTGTGCTCCAACTGCCATCCCTTCTACACGGGCAAGCAGAAGCTCGTCGACACGGGCGGGCGCGTCGAGCGCTTCCAGCGCAGGGTCGCGAAGGGACGCCTACGCTCAACGCAGTCACAGAAGCAGCCTCAGTAGAGGCCGGGTCCTCAGACTCGCCCGCCGCTGAGCTGCCGGCCCAGCGCGACGCGCCGCTGGGCGGACAGGCCGTGCTCGAGGGCGTCATGATGCGCGGCGTCCACAACTGGGCCGTCGCCGTGCGCAAGCCGGGCTCTACAGTGTCGGCCGAGGATGGCGACGGCACGCTCGGGGAGATCGAGGTCTCGACGTTTCCTTTGCGGTCGGCTCTCGCCCGCCATCGGTGGCTTCGCGTGCCGGTGCTGCGAGGCATTGTCGCGCTCGGATCGTCGCTTGCGATCGGGTTCAAGGCGCTTGGGATATCCGCAAACGCGCAGTTGCCCGAGGAGGAGAATGGGGAGAAGGGCGAGGGGTCCCAGACTCCGCAGGAAATCCCGGCCGGGGTATGGGCCGGGACGATCGTTGTCGCGCTCGCGTTCGCGATCGGCCTGTTCTTCCTGCTGCCGCTCGGCCTGACGAGCCTCATCAAGGGTCAGCTGCACTCCTCGGCGCTGTTTTGGGTCGTGGAGGGACTGCTGCGGACCGCGATCTTCCTCGGCTACCTCGTGTTGCTCTCCCGGATCAAGGACCTGCGGCGCGTATTCGAGTACCACGGGGCCGAGCACAAGACGATCTCCTGCTTCGAGGCCGGTCTGCCGTTGACGCCCGAGAACGCCCAGCGCTTCTCCCGCCTGCACCCCCGCTGCGGCACGAGCTTCCTGCTGATCGTGATGATCGTCTCGATCTTCGTGTTCGGCGCCGTCGGCCTGCCCGCCTGGTACTGGCTCGTCGCGACCCGCATACTCGGCGTACCCGTCATCGCCGGCATCTCGTTCGAGATCATCAAGTTCGCCGGGCGCAACCGTCGGAGGGGCTGGGTGCGGACGGTCATGTGGCCGGGGCTGAAGCTTCAGCTGCTCACGACGCGCGAGCCCGATATCGATCAGCTTGCCGTGGCGATCGCGGCGCTGGAGGCCGTCCTGGCGCACGAGACCCCCGGGAGCCTCCACGCGAGTGACCTTGTAGGAGTCGAGGTGGTGGCGTAGACTCGTCGCGTCAAGCTTCGAGAGCGAG
>DAHUYZ010000001.1 GCA_027306855.1 Solirubrobacterales bacterium
CCCCTCGCCGGGTTTCGCGCCCTGCGCCATCTTGATCTGGAGGTCGGTGCAGTTCGTCAGGTAGTGCGACGTGACGCCGAAACGCGCGGACGCGACCTGCTTGATCGCCGAGCGCCGGCGGTCGCCGTTGGGGTCGGGGCTGAAGCGCGCCGGGTCCTCGCCGCCCTCACCCGTATTCGAGCGCCCGCCGAGGCGGTTCATCGCGATTGCGAGCGTCTCGTGCGCCTCGCGCGATATCGAGCCGAGGCTCATCGCTCCGGTGCAAAAGCGCCGCACGATCTCCTTGGCAGGCTCGACCTCCTCGAGCGGGATCGGCTCGCAAACGTCGGTCCCGATGCGCAAGAGGCCGCGCAGGGTCGCCTTGCGTGCCGAGTCGTCGTTGACGGCCGCCGCGTACTGCTTGTACTTCGCGAACGCAGGACTCTCTCGCACCTCTGAGTGCGCACGCGTGTCACCGGCAAGCGCCGCGGCGACGTTGCCGTTGGCGTGGCGCACAGCGTGCTGGACGAGCGCGATCGTCTCCGGGTTCCAGATGTGACGCTCGCCGTCGCGCCGCCACGCGTATACGCCGCCAACCGGGAGGAGCTCTTCATAAGAGCCGCCGCTGGCTGAGCGCGCGAGCTCGGCCTCAGCCGGTCGCTTCGGATAGGCGCGCCTGTGGCGCATCAGCGCCTCCGTCGCGAGCACGTCCAGCCCGACTCCGCCGATGCGCGAGGCGGTGCCGGTGAAGTGGCGCTCGATCAGCTCCGGTGCGAGGCCGACCGCCTCAAAGATCTGCGCGCCGCGATAGGACTGGATCGTCGAGATCCCCATCTTGGAGATCGTCTTCAAAAGCCCCTTGCGGATCGCCTTGAGCACGTTCTGAGCTGCTTGCTCGGCGCTCGGCGAGCCTCCTTCCGCCCGGCCGTCGACGCCGCTTGCGCCGCTCGCGGTGACAGGCGCGGGGCTGCCCGCTATCCGTCCTTCGGCGATGAGTTCGTCGAGCGTCTCGAGCATCACATACGGATTGACGGCGCTCGCGCCGTACCCGATCAGCGTCGCGAAGTGGTGGACCTCGCGCGGCTCGCCCGACTCGAGCACGATCCCCGCGCGCAGGCGGGTACCCTCGCGCACTAGATGGTGGTGCACGGCCGCGACCGCCAGCAGCGAAGGGATCGCGACGCGGCGCCGACCGAGCAGCCGGTCGGAGAGGATGATGATGTTGACGCCCCGAGCGATCGCCGCGTGCGCCTGCTCGCACACGCGCTCGAGCGCCGCCGTCATGCCATCGGGGCCCTCCTCGGCAGGCCACGTTATATCGAGCGTCTCGGAGGAGAAGACGTCGTGGTCTATGTGACGCAGCGTCTCGAGCTCGCGGTTGAGCAGGATCGGTTGGTCGAGCAGCAGCTTGTGGGCGTGCTCGGGCGTCTCGTCGAGCAGGTTGCGCTCGGTGCCGAGCGTAGTCGCGAGGCTCATCACGATCTCCTCGCGGATCGGGTCGATCGGCGGGTTGGTGACCTGCGCGAAAAGTTGCTTGAAGTAGGAGAACAGCGGCGGCGCCTGATCGGAGAGCGCCGCCAAAGAGAGATCGTTGCCCATCGATCCGACGGGCTCTTCCGCGTTTCGCGCCATCGGCTCGAGCAGCACGCGCAGATCCTCCTGGGAGTAGCCAAAGGCAAGCCGGCGCGCGTGCAGCGGCTCCTGAGAGAGGGTGACCTGCTCGGAGCGCTGCAGGTCCGCGAAACGGACCGAGTTGGCCGCGAGCCACTCGCCGTAGGGCTTGCGCGTCGCGACGTCGCGCTTGATCTCCTCGTCCTCGACGATGCGGCCCCGCTCGAGATCGACCAGGAACAGCTTGCCCGGCTGCAGACGCCCGAGCCGCTCGATCTGGTCGGCGGGGATGTCGAGTAGGCCGATCTCCGAGCCGAGCACGACATAGCCGTCCTTCGTCTGCACCCAGCGCCCGGGACGCAGGCCGTTGCGGTCGAGCGTGGCTCCGATCATGCGACCGTTCGTGAAGGCGACCGCAGCCGGACCGTCCCACGGCTCCATCAGGCAAGCATGAAACGCATAGAAGCTCTTCAGCTCCTCCGGCAGGTCGGCACGGTCGCGGTAGGCCTCGGGGATCATCATCATGACCGCGTGCGGCAGCGAACGACCCGCGAGCATCAAGAGCTCGAGCACGTTGTCGAACGTCGCGGAATCCGAGTTGCCTTGGGTCACGACCGGCAGGATCTTGGGCAGGTCCGCGCCGAACAGCTCGCTCGAGAGCTCTGACTCGCGCGCGCGCATCCAGTTGACGTTGCCCATCACCGTGTTGATCTCGCCGTTGTGGCAGATCACGCGATAAGGGTGAGCGAGCTCCCAGCTCGGGAACGTGTTCGTCGAGAAGCGCGAGTGCACGAGCGCCATCGCGCTCTTGCAGCGCTCGTCGCGCAGGTCGGGATAGAAGGCCGCCAGCTGATAGCTGATCAGCATCCCCTTGTAGTTGATCGTGCGCGAGGAGCTCGACGTCACGTAGAAGCCCTTGCCGGCGTCCGGCGAGGAGGCGACCGCCTGCTCGGCTATGCGCCTGATCACATAGAGCTTGCGCTCGAAGGCGTCTTGGTCAAAGCCCTCGGGTAGCCCTTCTTCCTGGCCTACTGCGCCTGCCACGATCGAGTCGGCGCCACTCATCTGAATGGGAGCGACGCTTGGCGAGGGCAAGGGGCCGGCGCCGACGAACAGCTGCCGGATCGCCGGGCGACACGATGCGGCCGTCGCGCCGGTGTGCTCGGGAGATACAGGCACCTCGCGCCAGCCGAGCACGCTCTGGCCCTCCTCGCGCACGGTGCGCTCGAGCAGCTCTCCTATGCGTGCGCAAACGGACTGCTCGGTCGGCAAGAAGCACATGAGCACGCCGTATGAGCCGGGCGGCGGCAGCTCGAAGTCGACCGTCGCCCGCAGCAGCTCGTCGGGCATCTGCATCAGTATCCCGGCGCCGTCGCCTGTGAGCGGATCGGCGCCCGATGCGCCTCTGTGCTCGAGGTTCTCTAGGGCTGTGATCGCGCGCACAATCACCTCATGCGTCGGCTCGTTGTCCAGACGCGCGACCATCCCCACGCCGCACGCGTCGTGCTCGAAGCGAGGGTCGTACAGTCCAGCGGCCTGTGATGGCGATGTTGGCGAAGTCATGTCAGTGCTCCCACGAGGCGGCGCTTCCCAGAGGGGGCTGCGACGCCCTGCGGGCGTGAGTGGTCGGCACCTGAGGCGGAGCCAAAGCGTAGCATCGCCATGGCCCCGCAAGCGATGGAGCATCGTCCGCTACAGCGCGCAAGCAGGCGTCCGGCGGCGACTCACGGACGTGTGAAATCGGTCCGGGCCGGGGACCATAATCAACGAGACAGCAACGCAATATCGGCACGGCAGACGCCCGGAGAGGCAATGAGGCCGGATATAGAGCTCGCGCTGGCCGCGCGGGCGGAGAACATCGCGATAGTCCGTCACGCCCTCGGCGGGCTGGGCGATGCCTTGGCGATTCCGCCACACAAGCTCGACGACATCCGGATCGCCGTGAGCGAGGCGTGCGCGAACGTGGTGCTGCACGCCTACCCCCCCGGCTCGGACGGGCAGATGGTTCTTGCCGTGACCGCCGACGCTGGCCGGCTCATCGTGTCCGTGCGCGACTGGGGGCAAGGTATCCGACCACGACCGGACAGTCCCGGGCTCGGCCTCGGTCTGTCGATGATCGCGGCGCTCGCCGAGGAGGTCCAGCTTGGTCACGACAGCGAGCAGCACACGGAGGTGCGGATGACGTTCTCGCTGAACGGCTCAGGTGAGCATGTCGCGACAGGTCAGCGCGCGAGCACCGGCGAGCACGCCGCGACGAGCGAGCGCTGAGGATGAGCAGCAACGCTGTCGAACAGTCAGCCCAAGCGACCGGGACTACCGCTCGTTTGCGGCTCGCGAACGGACCGGGACCGCTGGCGCGGCCGGTCCTGTGTCGCGTCGTATCGATGGCGCTGACTCGCGCCGACTGGCCGATCGACCGGCTCGATGACGCGCTGCTCGCGTGCGATGCGTTGTGCGCGCACGCGCCCGGCTACACGAGTGACGGCACCCTCACGTTCGACGTAAACGCCTGCGATGGCACCCTGGAGCTGCGCCTTCGAGATCTGCGCACCGACGGGGCGGCTGCGCTGGTGCGCGACGCGCGGCTGCCCGGCGTCGGAAACGTGCTCGAGCATGTCGCCGAGCGCGTCTTGATCGAGCCCGATGGGCAGAGCAGCAGCTCACAGCTTGTCCTCGTGATCAGATCGGGCTGACCCGATCGACCCGATCGACGCTCTCGCGCGGCGCCTTCATCAGGGGGGTCACTTCGGGCATGTTTGGGCCTGGTGGGAATGGACCGTCTCGCTCGTGACCGCGCCGTGATGCTTGGACCCAAATGTCAACTCGCGGTGCCCGCGCGCAGGCGGGTGAGCGCTTGGCGGATCAAGCGCGAGACCTGCATCTGGGAGACGCCGATACGCTCGCCTATCTCGGCCTGGGTGAGATCCTCGGTGAAGCGCAGCTCGAGCACGATGCGCTCGCGCTCGGAGATACGCTCGAACAGCGGCGCCAACGTGGCTCGCTCCTCGGCGCGCTCGAAGCCGCTGTCGTCTGAGCCAAGCGAGTCCGCGACACTTTCCGCTTCCTCTTCCCCGCGCGTGGAGCGAGGCGCATCCAGCGAGCCCGCCCGGTAGGCGCCCATCGCCTCGAGCGCATCGAGCACCTGTTCCTCCGACGCCCCGACCGCACGGGCGATCTCTCCCACCGACGGCGAGCGGCGCGAGCCGATCGAGAGCTTCGCGACCGCCTGATCGACGCGCAGCGCGAGCTCCTGCAAATCGCGCGGCACGCGCACCGACCAGGTTCTGTCGCGGAAGTGACGCTTGAGCTCGCCGAGGATCGTGGGGACGGCGTAGCTGGAGAACATGACCTCGCGCGCACAATCAAAACGGTCGATCGCCTTCAGCAGCCCAATCGAGGCGACCTGGACGAGATCCTCGAGCGGCTCGTCAGTGTGCTGGTAGCGTCTCGCCAAGCGACGAGCGAGCGGCAGATACCGCCTGATCAGCGCCTCGCGGGCGCGCGCGTCGCCCTCGAAGCGTGCGCGCCCGAACAGCTCGCCGTCAGAGAGGCCCCCGTTGGAGCGCTCCGCAGAGTATGGCGCTGTCAGCGTCGCCGCCCTCTCGACATTGGGGATCGCTGTTGGTCTGTCCCGCGCCATCAGCTCCTCGCCCTACCGTTTTGCCCCGCTCATCGCGAAGCCCCGCGCGATTCATCACCGAGCGTAGTCCTTCACGCGTCAGATTCCAATGTGGTGGATCGCTCAGCCAACGTACGTGATTCCCCCCATGAGCAAAGGGCACCGCGACCGGGACAGGTCAGGCACAGCGCTCTGTGCGGATCGTCGCTGACCGCGTATCCGTTTTCCCGCGCGCGTCGCAGGCGGTCGAGCAGCCGAGCGCGCAACAGATCCCGCTGGGCGGGCTTGTAGCGGACGGCGATCATGCGCGCGGGTTGCTCGAGGAACCAGTGCGCGATCTCGACTTCCTGTGCCCCCTGCTCGATCGCCGCAAGCGCGTACACCAGGCGCTGCAGCCCATAGTCGCGGCGAACGAGCTCCTCCAGATCGGCCTCGTCCTCGATCCGGTCGCTCTTGTAGTCGACGATCAGCGTCGTCCCGTTGCGCTCGCGCAGGATCAGATCGAGCACGCCGCTCGCGAGCGGCTCGTCCGAGGCGAGAGCGAAAGCGAAGGGGATCTCGCGCCGCACTTGCTCGCCGGCACCGATGCGACGGGCGGGTTCGGCTTCTAGCGCCCTCTCGATCAGTCGCGCAATCTCCTCGCATTCCGATTCGCCGACATCGGCGCCGGTCGACCTCGCCACAGAGGCCACGCTCGCAGTCGTCGGCAGCGCGGGCCGCGTGAAGTCGATCGTCTCGAGCAGCGCGTGCACGATCGTGCCGCGCACGCGCGGGTCAAGCTGCGCTTCGGCGGTCGCCGTGCGTGCCTCGCCGCGGCGCTCGGGCATGTGCAGCACCCGTTCGAGGTAGAAGCGATACCCGCAGCGCTCGAGCTCAGCGAGCGAGCTGTAGCTCATCGTCCCGCTTACGCCGCTCAGCGGCTCGGGCGGCCAGGCAACGACCGTCGCAACCGGTCGCCGCGCGTCGACGGCAGCCTGCGCGGCGGTCCCTTGCGCAATGGACGGGCCGTGCCGTGCTCGGATCTCGTCGTCACCGCCGTTCGGCGCTTGGCGCGTTCGATCCCTCTCTGCGCTCGCCGGCGTGTTGAACACGCAGCGCACCTGTAGCTCATCCAGGCCAATCGTGGTCTCTCGAAGCGCAGGATCCTCACGGGCGGCAAACTCGGGGACCTCGGGGACCAGCGCCGGCGCGAGCCATGCGATCGGCGCGGCGCCCTGCTTGACCTCCGGCCAGCGCTCGAACGAGACCGCGCCGCTCAGCAGCAGCCGCTCGCGTGCACGCGTGCACGCGACGTACAGCACGCGATCCTCCTCTTCTTCTTCGGCCGCCTCTCGGCGCTCACGCAACTCCTCGTAGTCGAGCTCAGCCACCGGCTCGCGCCCACCCAGGCGGCGCAGGCGCAGGCCGAGCTTCGCACTGCCGGCCTCCCCACCGCGCTCCACGATCAGATCAGGCGCGGCGCGGCGCGGCTTGCGGCCGAGGTCAGCCACGCAAACAACGGGGAACTCGAGGCCCTTAGCCGCGTGAATACTCATCAAGTGCACCGCGTCGAGCTCGCCGTCCGCGACGGGCGCGTCGCTCTCGCGCCCGCCCCGCGTGCTCGCCATGTGCGCGACATGATCGAGAAAGCCACGCAAATCGCGGTCATTGCGAGCTTCATAGTCGCGCGCCAAGCGTACGAGCTTGCGCATGTTCGCGAGGCGCCGCTCTCCGAACGGCAGCGACAGGACGTACGCCTCGTAGCCGCTTGCGGCAATCGCGCTCCGCACCAGGGCAGCAAGCGAGCGCATTGGAGCAGCGCTTCGTTCGGTGGCGAACCGATCCGCGAACGTCGCGAGGCGCCGGCGGTCGACCTCGGGAAGCGAGGCGCACAGATCGAGATCGTTGTCGAGGTCGCGGTCTGGGGCGCGCGCCGAGGTCTCCTGCCGTGCCTGCCCGAAGGCGCGCTCGATCTCCTCCCACACCGCGCCTCGATGCTCGTTGGCGGCGAGCGCGATCAAAGCGAGAGCATCGCTCGACAATCCGACGAGCGGCGAGGCGAGTGCTTCATACAGCGCAAGCTCGTCCATTGGGTTGGCAAGCGCCCTCAGCCATGCAAGTAGATCGCCGACCTGCCGATCCTTCCAGAAGCCACCGACCGCCGCGACGGCCGGGATACCGAGGCGACGGAGTGCGCTCTCGTATACGGGTAACTCGCCAAGCGCTCGCACGAGCACGGCCACCTCGCCGGGACGCACATCGCGGGACTCGACGAGCTCGGCGATCCGCTCGGCTAGCAGACGAGCTTCGGCGACACGCCAAGCAGCCGCAGTCTGAAGGTCTTCGCCGGATTCGCTGCCCATATCCCACTCGCTCCACCCGCGCTTGTCGGTCAGCAGCAGCTCGACGATCGGCTCCTTACCGTTTCCTTCCTCGCGGCTCGCTTGGAGGGAGGCGAAGCGCTCCCCCATACGCGCGGCGAATAGCCTCTGAACAGCGTCCATGATCGCCGGCCTCGAGCGGAAGTTGCGCGCAAGACGTAGGCATGCGCCCGCACGCGCCAGCCGATCGCGCCGATCGCGGAACAGCCCGACATCGGCGTAACGGAAGCCGTAGATCGACTGCAGCTCATCGCCGACGACGAACAGGTTCTCACGCTCTAGCGCTCCCAATATTTCGAGCTGGCGCGCGTTGCTGTCCTGCAGCTCGTCGACCATCACGAGCTGGAAGCGCTCGGCCCACAGCCCGCGGGTCGGCGCGTGCTCGATGAGTAGGTCACGCGCCCGCAGCTCGAGGTCGTCGAAGTCGAGCAGGCTCCGTTCGCGCTTGCGTAACGCATACGCCTCGCCGAAGCGCACGAGCAGCTCGCCGATCAAGCGCCACGCCCGCGCCGCCTCGGTCGCGCCGTCGAGGTACGGAAGGCTCGGCGCGGAGTCGCCCTGGCTACGCAACTGGGCGTAGACGTCGAGCACCATCGCGCGCAGGCCGTTCGCGTCGTAGGCGGCCACAAGCTCCACAGCATCCTCGCGCTCGCCCTCTATGAAACCCGCGAACGCGTCGCCGAAGGCGAGTGCCCGCAGGCGCTCGGCAAGCCCTTCCTCGGCGATCTGGAACGCCGGATCGAGGCCTGCCTGCAGCGGATGATGGCGCAAGAGGCGCGCACAGAAGCCGTGGAAGGTAGACACGTTCGCGCCCTCCGCTGCCTGCGCCGCCTCGCGCTGGCCGAGCTCCAGTAGCCGCGCCCGTATACGCTCGCGCAGCTCGCCCGCCGCACGCTCGGTGAATGTGATCGCGAGGATCCCACTAGGCGGCACTCCGTCCTCGCGCACCGCTCTCGCGAAGCGCTCGACCAGCACGGAGGTCTTGCCGCTGCCCGCTCCGGCCGCCAGCAGCAGAGAGCCCTGTCGCCGCTCGACCGCCGCCTCCTGCTCGTCGGTCAAGTCCGTCATGTTCGGTGTTCCGGAGAAGCGGGCGTCATGGTTGACACCGGCAGATGGACGGATATGAACAACCGCCGTTGTAAGCACACGCCGCCGGCCTCGGCTCCAAGGCCCCCGCTCGCGCCTGCTCGACCGCATCGAGCGCCGCGCCCCGACAACGCTCGAGCAACTCTGCCACCTCCTCGCTTGCCGCCCTGTCCGTTCTGACGCAGCTGAGCTCGACGCCGCCGTCCTCGTCGAGCACGCCGCGCGCATTGATCTTGCTGGCGGACAGCGGCTGATAGAAGCCGCCGATCACTCTATTGCCGAGCAGGCTCTCGACGGCGCTCATGTAGAGCGCGACCTGCAGCGCACCTTCATCGAGCCACTTGCCACCGGGCGGGGCGTTGCGACCCTTGTAGTCATAGACGATCGCCTCGCCGCCCGGTCCGACGTCGACGCGATCGATCCGGCCGCGCAGCTTCACGTCCCCACCAAGCTCGAATGCCGGCAGCTCGGATCCCTCGAAACCGAACTCGAGCTCCAGATAGGTGGGCTCTAGCGGGCTGTCGGTGAGCGCTGCCTGCTCTATGTAGCGCTCCAGGTCGGCTTGCAGGCGCCTGCGCGCGCCCGGCACTCGCTCGGGCGCGACCGACAGCGCGTGGCTCGCCTCGCCGTCGGCAAGAGCCTCATTGAGTATCCGCTTGGCAAGCCCTACGTTCGCCGGAGTCAGGCGCGCGGAGCCGGTGCGCTCCCGCAACCGCTCGAGCATCTCGTGCAGGGCGGTATGCGCGAGCCCTCCCCTTGCGATCGGCTCCGGCTTGGGCTCGATCTCGCCGGGGGCCAGCCAGCGCTCGACGAACCACTTCACCGGACAGGACGCCCACACCTCTATCCCTGAGGCCGACCACAGCTCACGCCCGCGCAGCTCGGCCAGCACGCGCTCGTCGCGTAGGGGCGCGATCGGCCCGCTTTGCGAGCGCTCGCATGGCACGACTGGAGTCTCCGGCGGACGGTCCGGACCGGGCCAGTCGGCCGCGCCGGCCGCACGGCGCCTCGTGCTCGCCTGCAGATTCTCGTCGAACAGGTCGCACACATCGTCCACAAACAGCGAGCGCGCGAGCGGAGCCCCGTCGTCGTCGGCCGCGTGCCAGCTGAGCGTTAAGCGCTCCTGCGGACGTGAGGCGATCGCGTACAGCAGATAGCGCTCGGCCGTGAGCGCATCGCGCTCGCCGGGCAGCACGAGACCCGACTCGATCGCAAGCTCACGTCGCTCGTGCTCGGCGAGCAATGGCCTCGGCCGCGGCGGACGCGGGAAGACGCCCTCGCACATGCCGCACAGGAACAGCATGCGCACGCGTCTGGCCCGCAGCCAGAGCGGGTCGAGAATGCTCACGGCGCCGTCCTGTGCGGGTTCCCCGCCGGCGATCTCCAGGCCATCGAGCAACTCGATCAGCTCGCGAAGATCGGGGGCCAGCTCGCTCCAGCCGCGCACAACCTCACGCAGCTCTTCGAGCGCTCGACTAGCGGCGGTGAACGCGCTTGCCTCCGCCAGCTCCTCCCGCGCGAGCACAGACGCCAGTCGGCGACGCGGCTCGGCGAACAGACGGTCGAGCTCGTCCGCAATAACGTCTAGGAGGACAAACGGCCCCCGAGCGGACGCTTGCGCAACGCGGTCGATACGCTCGAGCGGCCAGTGCTCGGCCTCCCACAGAGCGCGTGCCTGCGCGACGCTCAGAGCTCCAGCGCGCCGCGCACGCGCCTCGAGTCGATCAACGAGAGCCTGTCTTTGGATGACACCGGGGGTGCGCATCCAGGCGAGCAGGTCACCGAGCTCGCCGCCATCGCATGCACAGCGCAGCAAACCGATCAGCCCGCGCCCGATCGCGGTTTGGGAGAAGCGCGCGCCGCCACGGCGCTCGTGAGGGATCGCGAAGTCATCGAGCACGTCGCTCAACAGCCCCGCAATGGTCTCGGGCGCACGGTGCACGATCGCGATCTCCTGCGCCGCGACACCCTTCTCCAGCAGTGCACTCACCTCGCCGGCGACGAGCTCTAGCTCAGCCCGCGGACTTCCCCCTTCAAGCAGGCTGACAGCCGTATCCGCCTCAATGCGCCTCGGCTCCTGCGTGAACAGTGAGCGCTCGAGGTGGTGCAGCGCTTTGCGTGAGCGCCCCGCGTAGTACTCGGTGCGCGCCTGCAGCGCCGTGTGCGTGCTTGCCCGCGGACGCAAACGCTCATACGTGCTCGCCCTGTCGGCGAACGCGACGCGACCGGGCTCATAGGCGAGTGAGACGATCACGGGCGCATCGACAACGGCCCCAAGCGTCTCGACCGCATCGAGTTGGATCTCGGTGAAGGAGTCGAAGCCATATAGCGCCACGGCTGTCGCACCCCACAGTGCCGGCCGACGGCGCAGCTCGTCGAGCGCCCTTGCTACCCGAGTCTCGCGATCGACTCGCGCAAGCCGTGCGAGCGCACGCTCATAGGACTCGAACGCGGCACACAGCCGCTCGAGACGCGGATGCTCGTCGGCTGAGCGCTCGACGGCGCCACGCAGGCGCCGGGGCGTGACTCGGCTAGACGACAGCTCAACGAGCGTCTCACCGAGAGCGCGTATAAGGCCGGCGCCGGCAGGGTGCTCGACACCGCCCGTCAGCTCACGGGCCGCGACTGCCAGTGCTCGCGCGCGCGCGAATCGACCGAGCGGCATGTCGGAAAGCGCAGCGCGCCGCACGATCTCGGCTAGCAGACCCTCGAAGCGCTCGACCGTCGCGCCGAGCACGAGACCGTTCTCCGCCAGCTCGCGCCTGTAGCGCGTCTGGTCGGCCTCCGTCGGCACCACGAGCAGTGGCTGCTCGCCGCGCGCCGAGCGCAAACGCACGGCATCCAGCACAACCTGCGCCTTTCCCGCGTTGGCGGGCCCCGTTACGAGCTCGATAGGCATGCTCACCCATCCTCGCGCACGCTCCTGACGACGCGTCTACGGCCGTCTTTGGCCGACGCGCATCTCGCTCTATCGTGCCCGCCGCGCCGACCCGGCACGTCCGGCCGGCACCGGTCCCCCAACGTCCGGTCGGTGCCCGCCCGGTGCTACGCCGCGTTGGCGGCGACCGTCTCCTCGGCCTCGGCCTCTTCGGTCTCTGACTCGGGCGGCTTGGAGCCCTCCTTTGCCCAGGGCTCGTTGAACTCCACCCGCCACTTGCCCTCCTCGTCCTGGGAGAGCGCAAGATGCGCCCGGAAGGAGCGCCCCGCTCGCGACTTGAAGCCGCCGACCGCCTTGGCGGTGTGACCGGTCCTGATCAGCTCCCGCGCGATCGCGATCGAGAGCTGCTTGCCCGCCTTGCCCTTCCAGATCACAAACCCACATCCAGGGTCAGTGCGCGACCAGCACGAGTAGCCCTTGCGGTTCTCGGCTATGTCGTGCCCGCACACCGGGCACGGCCCGAGATTGGCGCGGGGGATGCGCACGTCCTTGAGTTTCTCGTCGAGCTCTTTGACGGTCTGCAGCGCGAACCCGGCGATGTCTGACATGAACCGCTCGCGCGAGTCTTCGCCGCGCTCGATCTTCTCCAGTCGATGCTCCCACTCGCCGGTCATTTCGGGCGAGGTCAGCGCGTGCTCGCCGAGCAGTCTGATCACGTTGAGACCCTTGTCGGTCGCAACGAGCGAGCGGGCTTCGCGTTCGATGTAGCCGACCTGGATGAGGCGCTCGATGATCGAGGCCCGTGTCGCGGGCGTGCCTATCCCAGAGTCCTTCATCGCCTCGCGCAACTCTTCGTCCTCGACGAGCTTGCCGGCCGTCTCCATGGCGGCGAGCAGCGAGGCGTCGCTGTAGCGACGCGGGGGCTTGGTCTCCTTGCGTTCGCTCTCCACCTTCAGCGTCTGTACTTGCTCGCCCTCGTTCAGCTTAGGCAGCTCCTGATCAACACCCTCATCGTCGTCGTCGCCGGAGCGCGCATCGGCCGGAACCTGACCGTACACTCCGCGCCACCCTGGCACGAGCAGAAGCTTGCCATGAGTGCGAAACACGCATCCTCCGGCGCGTTCGCCACCCGTAGAGTCGTCGCCTTCCGGGAACACCGTTGTCTCGACACGCGTGTTCTCGAACACCGCCTCGGGATGGAACACGGCGAGAAAGCGCCTTACGACCATGTCATAGACACGCTTGTCGTCCTCCCCCATGCGGTCCACCATGTGCTCGGACTTCGTCGGGATGATTGCGTGGTGATCGGTGACCTTGCTGTCGTCGACGACGCGCGCGAGCGGAAGAACGTCCAGCGAGGTCACATACGCCGCCGCCTTCGAGTACTCGCCGCGAGCGCCCACGAGCTCGGCCGTCGGCTTGATCTCGCCGATCATGTCTTTCGTCAGATAGCGCGAGTTCGTGCGGGGATAGGTCAGCGCCTTGTGCTCCTCATACAGACGCTGGGCCGCCGCCAGGGTGCGTCGCGCCGAGAAGCCGTAGCGGGTGTTGGCGTCGCGCTGAAGGCTCGTCAGGTCGTACAGCATCGGCGCGCGCTCGCGCTGCTCCTTGCGCTCGGCCTTCGTGATCGTGCCCTGCCTTCCGCGACACGCCTCGACGATCGCGAGCGCCTCTTGCTCGCTCGCGATCCGCGGCTTGGCACCCATGTGGAAGCGCCCCTCGTAGACCCGCTCCTCGCCCGAGTCGCCTGACGCTCCAGCCTTTCCGTTGCCGGAGCCGTTCAGGGGGCCCGCGTCAAACGTTGCGTCGACTATCCAGTAGGGCTCGGGCACGAACGCCTTGATCTCCTCCTCCCGACGGGCGACGATCGCCAGCGTCGGGGTCTGCACGCGCCCGAGCGAGACCGCTCCGTCGAAGGACGAACGCAGTCTGATCGTCGCCGCGCGCGTGGAGTTCATGCCAACGATCCAGTCCGCCTCCGAGCGTGAGCGCGCGGCGTCCTCGAGGCTGGCGAGCTCCTCGGATGGGCGTAGGCGTCCGAACGCCTCCTTCATGGCGGCGTTGGTCATCGAGTTGAGCCACAGCCGCTTCACCGGCTTGCTCGCTTTTGCCTTCTGGTAGAGGTAGGCGAAGATCAGCTCGCCCTCGCGCCCGGCGTCACAGGCGTTGATCACGACATCGACGTCTTCGCGCCCGAGCTGGGTCGTCACGACGGACATCTGCTTGCGCGAGCGCTCGTCGCGCACGACGAGCTTGAACTTGTCTGGCACGATCGGCAAGTCGGACATGCGCCAGCTTTTGTATTTCGAGTCGTACTCGTCCGGCTCGGCGAGCTGGGCGAGATGGCCGACGGCCCACGTGATCGCGTGCTCAGGGCCCTCCAGCCAGCCCTCTTGCTTTGCAAAGGGGCCGGGCAGCACGCGCGCGAGGTCGCGCCCAACCGAGGGCTTCTCGGCTATCACCAAAGTCTTCGACACTCGCGCCAGAGTAGCGAGCCTCACGAGAGCCCGCACGGCACGCTCGCGAGCAGCCGACCGTCGCGCACATGGAGCGGCCGCTCAGCCCGCGCTGCATTCGCCGGTACCGACCGGCACACCGGCGCCTTGCAACACTCGTGCGACTGTGGCGTTCGCGACCCCGTATCCGGCCGGCAGACCCCCGTCCGTCGTGCTCGCGAAGACGGTGGTCAGGACGCGGCCTTCGCGGTCCACCAGCGGCCCGCCGGAGTTTCCGGGGCGCACGAGCCCACGCAGCGGCGTCAGCAGCCGTGAGACGGGACCGCGTCCGTAGGCGTCGTCGGTGATCACTCGCTGCGTTTCCCCTATGCGGCCTGAGCGCGCGTCGAAGGGGCCATCTTCGGGGTAGCCGAGGATCGCTCCGCCCTGGCCGGCGGACGGTTCGGAGACGAGCGGCAGCGACGGCAAGCTGAGGCCCGGCACGCGCAGCACCGCGACGTCGTCGGTCGGGTCAAACGCGATCGCCTGTGCAGGCAGCGCCGGTTCGCGCCCACCGACCTCGACCGTCGTGTCCTGCTCGCCGGCGATCACGTGTGCGTTGGTCACAACCTCTCCCGGCCTGGCCACCCAGCCCGACCCCTCGACCGACAGGCCACAGGCGGTGCCCGTCACGCGAACCACGCTGCGCGCGGCTGCCCTAACGCCCGGGTCGCGTGAGATCCCGGTGGGTGGCGGGCCCACGTTGGGAACCGGCCCCGTGATCTGCGGCAGCGGATCCAGGCTGGCGAGCACGTTCAGGATCTTGCCGGTGGGAGGCAGCAGCTGGTTGAGCTCGCGCAGGATCGCGGAACGCTGGATGTCGGCCCGCAGCTGGCCCCCGCCGACCGTGTCGAGCAGCACCGCCGCGAGTATCCAGGCAATCCCGAGTCCGAGCGCGGCGCTGAGCAGCGCGCCGAGCGCGCCGTCCACAACGCCGAGGCCGGGGACGACGAGCCCCCGCCGCAGCCGCAGGCCGACACCCTCGAAGCCCGTCGCAAGGATCGCGCCGGCCACGAGCGCCCCGACCAGGCCGAACGCGGGCGCATACGGCGAGGCAGACCCGTGGGCGAGCAGAAGAGGACCAAGGCGGGTTCCGATGAATGAGCCAATTGCAAATCCGCTGAACGAGAGAGCTGCGACAATGAAGCCGCGCCTGAAGCCGAAAATCGCGAGCACGGCCACAAACGCGACGATGATCCAGTCGAGGCGGGTCACCGCTATGTTCTACCGTCCCGTCCGATGAGAGCCGTAAGCGCTCCCAGGCCGCAGTCTTCTGAAGCGGGCTCCGCGAGTGAGCGCGAGCTTCGGCTGCGGCGGGCGCGCCCCGTGATCGCGCTGGCCGCGGTGGCATTTGCGATCGGTGTGATCTTCGGCGCGATGCGCCACTCCTCGCCCGCCCTCGATCTCGCAGACAGGTTCGTGTCCGCATGGACGACCTCCGATTACGCGACTATGTACGAAAAGATCGACTCCTCCTCCCAGCGAGCGCTCTCGCCCGGCGCCTTCGCGTCGGAGTACGAGGCGGCGGCGCGGACGGCGACCGCCACGAAGATCGCGCTCGCGGGAAGCCCGAGGAGCGCAAGCGACGGTAGCGTTGTCGTCCCTGTCCGCGTATCCACGAGATTGTTCGGCACGCTGCGCTCGAGCGTGCGCCTGCGGATCGTGGCCGATACGCAAGGGCATCGCATCGCATGGTCGCGCAGTCTGCTGTTCCCGGGGCTCCAGCCAGGCGAGTCGTTGACGCGAAATACCGTGCTTCCGACCCGCGCCGCACTGCTCGCAAGCGACGGCTCGGTGCTCGCGGCGGGCCCCGCCGTCTCGGCGGGCACACGCGAATCGCCGCTGGGGGCTGCCGCCGACGGCGTCATCGGCCATGTCGGACCGATCCCGAGCTCGCGTCTTGCCGAACTGGAAGCGCAGGGAGTGCCCTCCGATGCGATCGTTGGCGTTAGTGGGCTGGAGGGCGCGCTCGACGATCGCCTGCGCGGAGCCCCCGGCGGAGAGTTGCTTGCCGGCGAGCGCGTGCTCGCAAGCGTGCCCGCCAAGCCGGCCGCGCCGATCCACACCTCGATTGTGCCGGCGGTCCAGCGGGCTGCTGCGACCGTGCTCGGTGGACAGCTGGGCGGGGTCGTCGCGCTCGAACCGTCCAGCGGCAGGATTCTTGCGGTCGATGGACTCGGCATCGACGATCTGCAGCCGCCCGGCTCGACGTTCAAGATGGTCACGGTGTCAGGCGTGCTGACCGCCGGAATCGCCGGCGAACACACAAACTTCCCGTACGCCACATACACAACGCTCGACGGCGTCAAGCTCGAAAACGCAGGTGGCGAGTCCTGCGGCGGGAGCCTCGCGCTTTCGTTCGCCGTCTCCTGCAACTCCGTGTTCGCGCCACTCGGCGTAAAGCTCGGCGCAGAGAGGCTCGTCGCCACAGCCGAACGGTTCGGCTTCAATCATCCTCCTGGGGTGCCGGGCGCGGTCGAGAGCACGATCCCATCCGCGTCCCAGATTCAGGGAGAACTGGCACTCGGATCGAGCGCGATCGGTCAGGGCCAGGTCCAGGCATCGGCGCTTCAGATGGCGATCGTCGCCGCCACGATCGCCGACGGCGGGCGACGGCCAACGCCTACGTTCTCGGCGCAGGAAGGCGCAACCCCGCCTGCGGCCACGGTCATAGACCCAAGTGTCGCAAAGACCGTCCGGCGCCTGATGATCGGTGTGGTGCGCGAAGGCACCGGGACCGCCGCGGCGATCCCGGGCGTGGTCGTGGCGGGAAAGACCGGCACCGCAGAACTGGGCCTACCGCGATGCCAGAGCAAGGGCGAACAAAGCTCCGGCAAGAGCGAATCGGGATCGAGCGAAGAAGCAAACGGCACCGGCTCAGGCGGCGAACAGACGAAGGGCTCGTCCGAAAGCGAATGCTCGACCGGGAGCAACGACCCGCGGAACACCGACGCGTGGTTCGCGGCGTTTGCGCCCGCACTGCATCCAAAGATCGTCGTCGGGGTGATGCTCGTCAAGGACGGCGCGGGCGGAGAAGCGGCAGCGCCGGTCGCACGCCAGGTGCTCGAAGCCGGGCTGCGCTAGACGTCCGCTGAACGGCGCGATACGGCGTCCTCCCTCCCTGATGTGCAAAGCACACTTCGGTCGGTGCGTCCTCGTCTCGCTTGTCCAGCGAACGTCTAGAAGCCTGGGTGATACTGATACTTCTAGACGTCCAGCTCGGCCGACGCGGTCTTCGACGGGTTCGTCGGGTCGACGAGCTTGATCTCGATCGGCCTGTTGTCGAGCGAGACGACCTTGATCTTGTAGAGCAGCAGCGCGCCCTGGGTAGGTCCGTTCGCGGCGACGGTGTCCAGTGCGGGGATGCGTTCTTTGGGCGCGAGCATGCCGGGCCGGTAGACGAATTCGTTCGTAGGACCGGGCACGGTCGGCTGATAAACGTTTCCCTGAGTGTCGCTGATCGTCGGATTCTGCGCCGAAGGGTGCGCGATGGAGCTTTCGTTGTAGACCTGCAGAAAGACCGCGAACCACTCTTCTCCGGGGTTCAGCTTGCGCTGGGCCGGGGTGAGACCGGTGAGATAGGCGGCGTCCTCGGTGTCGTACGGGTTGAGCTCGCGCGAGAGCTGGACCTCGTAGATCAGCGGCCCGACGTTCAGGTACGGGGCGTTCTGACCGGACTCGCCTGCATACGTGCCGGTCGTGACGCGCGTATGCGAGTTGTCCGAGCAGGCGCTCAAGCCGAGCGCGGCGATCGCGAGGAGGGCCAGAAGAGCAGTCTTGCGGATCATGCGAGGCGGCAGTCTACCCGGCGGCCAAGGTGACGCGCTGCCCGCGGCCCTCGCCTCGCTCGATGATCGAGCGAAGCCGGTGCATCGCCTTCTCGTTCTTGCGCCTCAGCCAAGCCCTCTGACCGAGCGCTTCTAGGATTCGATCGGACAGGAACGGGCTGCGCTCGGACTCGAGCGTGAACCGCACCCGCGTCGTCCCGGACGGCCCCTGCGAGAGCTCATACGTTCCGAGCGTGCGAATCCGGTTGTTCTTGCCGGTGCGACCCGCCTCGACGATCAAGTGCGGGCGCTGCACCTCGACGAAAGTCGAGTCGGCCCAGCTGAAGCGGTTACCGGGCGCCTTTACGCGGAAGCGCGCACCGGCGCCGCGGCCAACCGAGACCTCGCGAGTGAGGCGCCAGTCGACGAGGTAGTGGTCGGTGAACTCGGCGTGATTGGCGATGTCCTGCAGGTAGTCGAACACCTGCTCGCGCGGCGCGCTGATCACGGTCGCTACGGTCACTGGCTGCACGGCGCGGAAGTCTAGATGGTGGAGCGGTTTCGCCGCCTGCGAGGCCGGGTAGCTCACGAGAAGAGGCGCTTTGCGTGAAGCTGTCCCTACCTACCATCGACCACCGCCATTTGACACCCTCGTTATGATTCCCGCGAGATTCCAGTCCGCAGAGAGTTCCTGGCAGCATCCAGAGAGGAAGGGGACGCGAAGCATGGAGTCGCTCACTTCGGGGACGATGGCGGGGGCAGGCTCGTTTCGCTGTCAGCGGTGCGGCTACGTGATGACGCTCACCTCGCTCGATCGCCTCGGCGAGTGTCCGGGTTGTGGCGGACGCCGTTTCGCGAGGGCCTCGCTGTTCAACGCGTCACCTCACCCGTCGATTCCTCTCCTCGCTGCGGACGCACATGCGGACACGCAGCGAATCGCAAGCGCCAGAGAGCAGATCGACGCGCCCGGCGACTACATCCTGTTCGACGATGAAGGCGAGATGCGCGCTGTGGCGCTCACCCGCGAGTGGACTCGCATCGGGCGCAGCCTCGCCGCCGATGTTCGTTTCGACGACCCGACGGTTTCGCGCCGGCACGCCCTGATCGTTCGCCAAGCCGATGGGGTGAGGGTGCTCGATGACCGCAGTCTCAACGGCGTGTTCGTCAATGGCGAGCGCGTAGAGTGGCGCGCCCTGAGCGACGGCGATGAGATCGTCGTGGGGCGCTATCGCATGACGTTCGTGAGCATTGCCGCCGAGCCCCGCTCTATGCATCCGCTCGACACTACGGCGCCCTACATCCCGTCCACATAGGCGCCCTGACCCTCGAAAGGCGCGCGGACGAGCGTGGCCCAGCCCTCGACCTTTGGGCTCAGCGCCTCCACCACCGCGCCCGTCTGCTCGTAGAAGCACCAAACGAGCACAGAGGGGCCGGCGCCTGAGATCGTCGCTCCGAGCGCTCCAAGCGCTTTCGCTTCGCGTAGGAGCTCGCCGGAGCGAGGGTACAGGTGCGCGCGCTGGGACTGGTGCAGGCGATCGGCGAGGCCGCTGGAGAGCAGATCCCAGTCGCCCCGAGCGAGCCCGAGCGTGAGCAGCGCACCGTGGGCTACGTTGAAGACCGCGTCGCCCAGCGGCACGCTGTGCGGGAGGGCCGCCCTCGCGGCGCTCGTGCGCACGGCTTCGTAAGGGACGACGACAAGCGCCTCGAGACCCGTCGGCGGCTCGAAGCGCACTGCACGACCGTCCGCACAGACGACGAACCCACCTTCAACGCACGCGGCGACGTTATCGGGGTGTCCCTCGATCTCGCTCGCCAGCTCCAGCACATTCGCGTCGAGCTCGAACAGGTGGTCAGCCGCCATGAGCCCGGCGACGATCGCCGCCGCGCTCGACCCGAGCCCGCCCGTGAGCGGGATCTCAGAACGGATAGAGAACGTGAAGTCGTCGACGGGATGCAGCGCCTCGAACGCGCGTACACAGAGGTTGGAGCGGTCGCGCGACACGTCGAGGTCGGTCTCGACGGAGAACGCGCCCGTCTCGCGTACTTCGAGCTCGAGGCGCAGCCCAAGCGCCGCCGCGAGGCAATCGAAGCCGGGGCCAAGGTTCGCCGACGACGCAGGCGCGCGCACGACGCGCCTACGGACCACCCGAGCCCCCCGCAGCGTGCGCCCGATACCTACAGACCCTAGGCGTCACCCAAGACCGCCTCCTCGATCGCACCCATGTCCGGTGCGCACGAAATGACGGCGCCGTCGTTGCGCTCGATCGCTGTCTCGGGGTCCTTCAGGCCGCGGCCGGTCATCACGCACACCACTGTCGACGCACCGTCAGCGCCGTACTTGAGCAGCCCCGCTACGCAGGCGGAGGACGCCGGCTCACAGAACATGCCTTCCTTGGAGGCCATCAGTCTGTATGCGGCGAGGATCTCCTCGTCTGAGACCGTTCTGATGCTCCCGCCCGACTCTGCGGTCGCCGCTAGCGCTTCCTTGCCGCGCGCCGGGTTTCCGATCCTGATCGCGGAGGCGATCGTTTCGGGGTGCTCGACGGGATGGCCGAGCACCAGCGGCGCGGCACCCTCTGCCTGGAAGCCGAACAGACGAGGCGCGACCCCCATCTCGCAGAAGCCGCGCCAGTATGCGGTGATGTTGCCGGCATTGCCGACTGGGATGCAGAGCAGGTCCGGCCCGCCGGCCATGTCCTCGACGAGCTCGAATGCGCCGGTCTTCTGGCCTTCGAGACGGAACTCGTTGACGGAGTTGACGAGCGAGATGGGATGGCGCTCGACCAGTTCGCGCACGAGCGCGAGTCCCCGATCGAAGTTGCCCGCGATCGAGACGACGCGCGCGCCATGGATCAACGTCTGTGCAAGCTTGCCCATCGCGACGCGTCCCTCAGGGACGATCACCGCACAGGTGATGCCGGCGCGAGCGGCATAAGCGGCGGCGCTGGCGGCTGTGTTGCCGGTGGATGCGCAGATGACGGCCTTGGCACCCTCGCGCACGGCGGCGGACACAGCGCAGGTCATGCCCCGATCCTTGAACGACGCGGTTGGATTGCCGCCCTCGCACTTCAGGTACACCTCGGCGCCAACCATCTCCGAGATGACAGGCGCCGGCACGAGCGCGGTGGCTCCCTCGAGCAGCGTGACGATCGGGTCGCCCTCGGCGAATGGCAGGTGCTCGCGCCAGCGCTCGATCAGGGATGGGCGGGTCTGAACAATCGTCACGTGAACTCCTCTTCTATTACGCGTATGGCGCGCGGTGTCGAACGTAGGAAATCGAGCTCGCTGATGCGCAGAAGGGCGTCGCGCAGGCGCGATTCGAGCAGCGGGTGTATCACCATCACGAGGCGCGCATTATCGCCGAGGCCGTGCTGCACGACCGACTTGATCGAGGCGCCCCGCTCACCGAGTACCTGCGCGACCGTCGCAAGCGCGCCGGGCCGGTCGGCGACCTCCATGTGGATATAGAAGGCGCTCTCGACGTCCTCCACGAGCGGCAGCGGATCGGGAGACGACACGCCAAGACCGCGCGGCGCGCCATGCCGATCGCCGCCGGCTGCCGGCGGAAGCATCACGCTGACGAGATCTCCGAGGACTGCGCTCGCGGTCTGGGGACCACCGGCACCGGGGCCGGACATCGTGATCTCGGTGATCGCCTGCGACTCGACCGTGACGGCGTTGTAGGGACCGTTGACCGAAGCAAGCGGATGGCCCGAGTAGAGGAAGGCTGGATGCACGCGAACCGATAGGCCTCCGTCGCGGCGCTCGGCGGCGCCGACCAGCTTGAGCCCGAGGCCGAGCTCGCGCGCATACTGGAGGTCATCCGTTTGGAGATGCTCGATCCCCTCGTAGGAGACCTGGTCGAGGTGCACAGGCGTCCCGAACGCCAGCCGCGCGAGGATCGCCATCTTCGCGGCGGCGTCCTTTCCCGAGACGTCCTCGCTGGGATCGGCCTCGGCGAAGCCGCGGCGCTGTGCCTCGGCAAGCGCCTGCTCGTAGCTGGACCCGCCTGCCATCTCGCTGAGCACGAAGTTGGTCGTCCCGTTGACGATCCCGTGAATACGCTCGACGTGGGCACCGGCGAGCGACTCGCACAGCACACGGATGACGGGCACGACGCCCGCGACCGCGGCCTCGAAGCGAAGCTGCACTCCGGCGCGGCGCGCCGCGTCGAACAGCTCCTCGCCGTGCTGCGAGAGAAGCTGCTTGTTGGCCGTTATGACGTGTCTGCCGCTCGCGAGGGCAGCGAGCACGTACTCGCGGGCGGGCTCGATGCCGCCGATCAGCTCGACGATCGCCTCGGCGCCATCGAGGATCTCATGGAAGCTGCCGCTCGAGCGCGTCAGGGCGCCGGTCAGAACCGGTCGGCGGCCCGTGATCGCCTCGATCTGGGGGGCGCGCTCTTGCAGCAGTGCGGCGAAAGCCGACCCGACGGTCCCGAAGCCGAGCAATCCAACACTGAAGGCGCCCGCACCGGCCGCGCCGGCAAGCGCGCTCTCGCGCGAGGCCTCGCTAGCGGACATCTCTAGCGGTCAAATCCTCGTAGCGCTCGCGCCTGACCACGACACGCGCATCGCCGTCCTTGCAGAAGATGACCGGCGGGCGAGGCACGCCGTTGTAGTTGCTCGCCATCGCATACCCATACGCGCCGGTTGCGGGGGTGACGATCACATCGCCCGCTTTCGGGTCGTCGAGCAGCGCCTCGCGCACGATCACATCGCCAGACTCGCAGTGCTTGCCCGCCAGCACACACGGCACTAGGCCGGCGGCGTCAGCAGACTCGGGGAAGCGGTCGGCAACGTGGGCTTCGTAGCGCGCGCCGTAGAGCATCGGACGCATGTTGTCCGACATGCCGCCGTCGACGGCGACCCAGGTGCGGACGTTGCGCTTGACGCTCTGCACCGTATAGAGCGTGACACCCGCGTTCGCCGTGAGAGCGCGCCCAGGCTCGACGAGCAGGCGCGCGGCCTGGGCGATCCCGCACTCGCGGGCGGCCTCGAGGACCGCGACGACCCAATCCTCGATGTCGGGGGGATGCTCCTCAGCTGTGTATGCGACCCCAAGCCCGCCACCGAGATCGTAGACGGAGAACCCGCCCACCCCGTCGCCGATCTCTTGCAATGCGGGCGCGATGCGCCGGAACGGGTCGAGCTCCATGATCTGGGAGCCGATGTGAGCGTGGATGCCTTGCAGCGCGAGCCCGTCGATGGCGCGCACGCGCTCGATCGCCTTCGGCACATCCGCCATCGAGAAGCCGAACTTCGAGTCCGCCTGCCCTGTGGAGATCTTCTCGTGCGTATCGCCCCTCACGTCGGGGGTCGCGCGGATCAAGACGCCCTGTCGCGGCGCGCCTCCTTCAACCAGACGCGCCAAACGCTCGATCTCGTCGAAGTTGTCGAGCACGATCAACGCGACTTTCGAGGCGAGCGCCATCTGAAGCTCGGGGATGCTCTTGGCGTTGCCGTGCATGAGGATCCGCTCGGGCGGGAAGCCCGCGCCCGTCGCGAGGTGCAGCTCCCCGCCGGAGGCCACGTCGCACCACAGGCCCTCTTCGGCGAACAGGGTCAGCACTGCGGTGCACGGGAAGGCCTTGGAGGCGAACACGACGTGGAAGTCCTCATGGCCGGCATCGCGACCGGCCTGCAGATACGCGCGCGCACGCGCGCGAAGATCGTCCTCGGCGATCACGTACGCGGGCGTGCCAAACTCACGGGCCAGCTCGATCGTGTCGCAGCCGCCCACCTCGACACGACCGCGCTGGTTGAGGCGGCTGCCTAGCGGGAAAACGTGCGAAAGGCTGGTCCCGATGGCCATGTCGAGATTATGGCGGCTCGCCTTGGCCGAAACCGATTCGGGATGCTCACACGAGCGCCGGGGCGCCGCGGTGCGAGGCACCATTCGCGCGCGAGAGGCCGCCACGCCGGGACAGGAGCGCGAGCACGAGCGATCCGAGCAAGATCGCAACCACGCTCTCCAGTTGCGCGGCTGTGAGGCCGAGCAGGACCTCTTTGTTGCGGCGTATGAACTCGATGAGCAGACGCTCCAGACCGCTGAGCATTAGGTACAGCCCTAACACGACCCCCGGGCGCACGCGGTCGCGCAGCCTCCATAAGAGCCAGGCGACGAGCCCCATCGCGAGCGTCTCGTAGATCGGCGTCGGCTGCACGGTGACGCCCGGCGGCGTCGGCACCGTCCCGTGCGGATACCCCATCGCCCACGGCAGTTTCGAGGGGATCCCATAGTCGCCGTCCCCTGAGACCTGACAGCCGATCCTGCCGATCGCGTAGCCGAGCGCGAGCACCGTCACGCACATATCGATCGCTACGAGGCTCAGCATCTTGCGCCAATACATCCACGCGAGCACGGCGATGGCGCCCCCGATCGCACCGCCGTACCAGATCAGGCCCGAGCCCGAGAAGATGTGGCCGATCAGGTCGCCCTTGACTTCGTTGTAGTTCTGCAAGATGAAATAGACGCGGGCGCCCACGACGCCGCCGATGAGCGCAGCGAACACGATCTCGTATGCCCAGTCGACCGGCTTATCCAGCTCGCGAAGACGGTGCGCGATCACGAGACCACACGCAAGGAATCCGAGCGCGAACACGACGCCGAACGTCTTGATCGAGACTCCGAGGAGGATGACTTCAGGCTTCATTGCCCTCGTGACTCTACAATCACGCGTGATGGCCAAGCGACACTCGAGCTTCGGCAAAGACACGGGCCTGCAGGCGCGGATGTTGCTGACGATGTTCCTGCTGGGACTCGTCTACGTGGTGTTCATCGGCGTGCTGTTCGCCGCGGGCGCCGCCGCTGGACTGATCGTGGCGGTCGCCGGGTTCATGCTGCTGATGCAGCTGTTCGCCTCCGACAAGATCGCGCTCGCCACGCTCGGGGCCAAAGAGGTGTCGCCGGAGGAGGAGCCAGAGCTGCACGGCATCATCGAGCGGCTGTGCGTCCAGGCTGACCTGCCCAAGCCAAGGGTCTGCGTGATGGACACCTCGATGCCCAACGCGTTCGCGATGGGCCGCTCGCAGAAGTCGGCGACGGTGTGCGCCACGACCGGCATCCTGCGCATGCTCGACAGCCACGAGCTCGAAGGCGTGATGGCGCACGAGCTGACGCACGTGATCAACCGCGACGTGATGGTGATGACGATGGCGAGCTTCTTCGCCACGCTCGCCGCACTGATCGCCCAGTTCGCGCTGTTCTTCGGCGGTGGCTTCGGCGGCGGCTACGGACGCAGCCAGGAAGAGGAGGAGGAGGTGATGCTCGTGCTGCTCGTCTCCGTGCTCGTCTACGCAATCTCCTTCCTGCTGCTGCAGGCCCTGTCGCGCTACCGCGAGTTCGCCGCCGACCGCGGCTCTGCGGTATTGACGGGCCGCCCAAGCGCCCTGTCTTCCGCGCTGATCAAGATCAGCGGCACGATGGAACGTATTCCCAGCCAGGACATGCGCACCGCCGAAGGGATGAGCGCCTTCTTCATCATTCCGGCGCGCACCAAGAAGTCGCTGATGAACCTCTTCTCCGATCATCCCTCGCTGGAAAAGCGCCTGGAAGCACTGAGCCGGCTCGAGTCCCAGCTGCAGAGCGCCGCGTAGAGACGTGGGCCTCAAAGACATCCTGACCGGCCGCCACGAGGTGAAGGGCCCCGCGCCTGACCGCCTGTTCGCGATCTCCACGGCCTACATAACGCTGCAGAGCGAGCACCAGATCGAACCGGCGGGCACCGCTGCGATCGTGTTCCAGGCGCTGCAGACGAGCGAGTTCGAAGCGACGATCAAGGAGATGGAAGAAGTGGTGGTGGCCACGGGCGGCGAGAGCGGCACGCGGGTCCATACACAGGACGACAGCTTCGGCTATCGCTGGATGGTGCTGCGCGACGGGTCGATCGAAGACCTTGCGGTGGGCATCAACGCCGTCTCAGGCTCGATCGAGACGGCGGGCCACGGCGAGCGACTGCTGTGCGCGGTGTTCGCGTTCAAGGACGCAGGCGGCAAGCCGATCTACTTCATCTACAACTACAAGCGCGGCTACTGGTACCCCTTCGTGCCCGCAGGCGTTACCGCCGCAACCAGCACCGCCGGCGGCTCGCTCGCCGCGCACACGGGAGAACGCTCGACAGAGCGCGAGCTTCAGCTCAAGGCCCAGATGGCGGACGAGCTGCCGATCGAGCCGGAACTGGAGCGGTGGTTCCCCCTGTGGGGTATACCCATCTAGTCCGGGATCAAGCCTTCGCCGGTGAACTCGACGCCGGCTTCCGCAAGTGTCGTGTCGCTGGGCGGGAGGATCACGTCGGAGGTCTCGATCTCCTCGTCTGGAACGAGTGTGCCGTTGGATCGCACGAAGTCGAGCAGCTCGGTAAGCGACCGCACGAAGGCGTCCTCATCGCCCGCGTCGACGGCGTCATGGGCGGTGCCCGCGAGTCTGTCGAGCTGGTCGTGGAGGTCGTCGGCGAGCCGGTACTGGTCCTCGCCGGAGATGCGCACGATCATGACGACTGCTCCGCGCCGGAGCCGCCCGCGGGCGGAGCGGCCTCCGCACCTGCGCCGAGCGCACCGGCGCCCGGAGCGCCCTGGCCGATTTCGCTCTTGAGCTTCTCGAGATCGTCGTCGACCGCAGACTTGCTGGAGAGCGACTTCAGCTGTCGGTCGATGTCGTCTTCGCCGGGACCGAGCGCGGTGATGTCTTCGAAGGTTCCCGCCGCTTCGAGCTCTTGCACAGCGTCGGCGCGGGCCTTCATGTTTTCGGTCTTGTCAACCGCGCGCTGCATCGCGAGGCCCACGTCGGCCATCTGCTCGCCGACGCCGGTTGCCGCCTCGGAGATCCGCACCTGGGCCTCGGCCGCGGAGTACTGGGCCTTGATGACCTCCTTCTTGGTGCGGAACGATTCGATCTTGGCGCGCAGCTTCTGCTCGGAGTCGGTCAGCTTCTGCTGCTGCTCTTCGAGTTCGGCGACCTGGGTGTCGAGCGACTGCAGCTCGGTCTGCGCGACGTTCTTGCGCTCGAGGGCCTGGCGCGCGAGGTCTTCCTGCCCCGAGGCGAGCGCCTGACGCGCTTGGGTGTCGAGCTTGACTAGTTGCTGCTGGAGCGTCGTCTCCTGAAGTTGGAGGCGCTTCTTGGCGGTGACTACGTCGGCGATCCCCTTCTTGACGTTCTGGAGCTGTTCGACCTGCTTCTGATAGCTGTAGTCGAGCGTCTCGGCGGGATCTTCGGCGCGGTCGAGCAGCTTCGAGACCTTGGCCTTCACGACGGTGGACATGCGCCCGGTCAAACCGGCCATCTGATCCTCCTGGGGAGCGGGAACGGTGGGACTCTAAGCGTATCCCACCGGCGACTACAGCCCGGTGGGGTGGCGCACGACGAATCCGGGGTTCGCCGGGCGCAGCGGACGCCAGCGGGGGCCCTGCTGGTTGGAGGGGTCGTCCGCGGAGCTCGTGTCGAGGCGTAGGCCGGCGACGGTCATGTAGGCGTGGCCACCGTTGGCGAAGATCGTGACCCACATGCCGGGGCCGCCGGCTGACCATCCTTCGAATTCGGTCGAGTCCATCGGTGTGGAGAGCAGGCCCGCGCCGTGCAAGGCGAAGGAGACGGTGCCCGAGCAGTCGTAGCCGGGTGAGATGAACGAGGCGTGGCCGCCGCCATAGATGTATGGCAGGCCGATGATCTCATTCGCTGCCCAGATCATGTTTTGGACCGCGGCCGGCGCGCTCATAGGCGCCGCCGCGTAGCCGTCGACGATGTGCCCGAGACGTCCCGGTACGAGCAGCTGCGGCTTCGTCGCCGCGACTACCCCGACAGGGCTTCCGCCCGTGAGCGCCTTCTCTGCGCTGACCGTCTGGGGCGTCTGGGTCGTGTACGGGACTACCTGTCCGGTCGCGGTCCTCTCATAGACAGGGCCTGTGTACGCGATGTTCGGCGTGGCCGCCGTGATCGGGGCCGCTCCGGGCGCCAGCACGTAGCTTGCCGGCCTGCGCTTCGAGCGGCGGTGCTTGGAGCTTGGGCGCCGCCCCTTGGAGGGAGCGCTATTGACGAGATTCCCCGCCGCCACACCGCCGGTGACGCCGCTCGCCAAGGCGCCCACAGGCATGGCGAGCATCGCTGCCATCGTCATGCATGTAAGCGTCGTACCCAGCGCTCGCAACCGCACAGCAACCTCTTTCGTCGGCCTGCGGGGTTAGCTGACGGGCTAGCGCTGAAAGAGCCTGCGCTTTCCACGACTTATGCGTGGAACTCGCCCCAACAACTTGGGTCCCCCGCTCCTTGGCTTCTGACCAAGGATTCGGCGTATCGCGCGGCACCCTATCAAAGCGCAACGACGGTTGCAGAGGGAGGTAATGTGCGCGCCCGTGAAGATCCCGCGCAGACCGCGCTATTTCGCCGCCACTGTCGCGCTGTGCTGCGCGCTGGCGGGCTGCGGCAAGACGCTGCCGCAAGGCGCCGAACAAGGCGGCCCGCTCAGCGCGGTCGGCCCGAAGGGCGCGGGAGGGCTCATCACGAAGAACACGACAAGACTCGGGGGGTCGAGCGCGGTCGTCGACGCCGCCGCAGTCGCGCTGACCGTGTACCCGAGCGCGACTGCCACCACCCGCCCGCAGACGGCGGTGCTGGTAGACGCAAACGACTGGCCTGCGGCGCTTGCCGCCTCGACGCTTGCGGGCGCGCCGCTGCATGCGCCGCTGCTCTACACCGAAGGAACCACTCTGCCCGAAGCGAGCGCGAATGCGCTTGCGACGATGCACCCGAGCGGCGCGCCCATGCTGGAAGGCGCGCAGACACTCTCGATCGGGACGGCCGCACCGAGCGGCTACCGCGCGAAGCAGCTCTCAGGAAGAAGCCCGGCGGCGCTAGCGGTCGCCGTCGAGCGCCTGGCGAGCTCGCTGCGCAAAGCGCGCCCGTCCAAGCTGATCGTGACGGCCTTGGACGCACCAGGAGCGATGACCGCGCCGGCCGCGGGGCTCGCCGCCCAGGAGGGCGCACCGATCTTGTTCGTCGAAGCAGACGCGATCCCGCACGCCACGCTCGCCGAGCTGACCCGCCTGGGGCACGCCTCGATCTACGTGATCGGTCCAAGCAGCCTGATCAGCGAAGCGGTCGTTACACACCTGCAGCGCTTTGGCCCCGTCACGCGGATCTCAGGCGCCGATCCGGCCTCGAACGCGATCGCGGTAGCGCGCTTCACGGATGGCTCTTTCGGCTGGGGAGTCGAGGAAGCGGGACACGGCTTCGCGTTCGCCAACCCTTCGCGCCCGCTCGACGGCCCGGCGGCGGCGCCGCTTGCGGCAAACGGCGACTATGCGCCGCTGTTGCTGCTCGGCGAAGCGGGCCGCCCCACGAGGTCGCTCGTGCAGTACGTCAACGACCTCCAACCCGGCTATCCAAGCTCGGGCCCCGTACACGGCGTCTACAATCACGCCTGGCTAATCGGCGACGAGCGCGCCATCTCACTCGCAACACAGGCCCAGCTCGACGCGATGCTCGAGATAAGCCCGCGCAGATCAACCCAAGAACCGGCGGCGCCCGAACTGGAAACTTCAACGCCCACTACGACGACAGGACCATGAGCCAAGCAGAGGACCCTAGGCGCGTCGAGAGAGAGCGCGCCGGAACAGTAGGCGTCGAGGACGTGCGCGAGCTGATCGGGCCGTCGACTCCACACTTCGCCCTGCAATTGCGCGAACGCATCGCGCAGCTGATCGACGGACTGCCCGAGGGGCATCCTGCGCGCGTGGAGGGCGAGCGCGAGATAGAACGCCTAGAGCGAGTCGCCTACTCGGGTCAGGCCGCCGGCGAGGCGAACGACATGGGCGAGCGCCCGATGCCGTCAGTCAGCCTCGCTTGAGGCGAGCATGCGAGAAGCTCAGCCGCAGCGCCCGCAGCAGGAACCAGACGAGCGCCGCGTCCACGGCTAGAAAGCCGATCGTGAGTGCGCGCGGGGGCGTCGTGAACGCGCCTACGCCCAGCACGACCGCCGTGTGCAGGGCGATCACGGGCAGCAGCGTCAGCAGGAGCGTGTGCGAGCGAAAGCCCGAGCGGTGCTCGCGCCAGCTCACCTCGATCGTGCCGAGCGCAACCGCGCCGAAGCCCACGAGCACCAGCGCACCCGCATGAGCTAGGCGGCCGAGCACGGCGATCGCGACGGCAGCCGCGCCTGCGAAGATCAGGACCTCCGAGAGCGGCAAGGGGTGCCATGGCGCCTGCGGGCGCTCCCCAAAGGTCGCTTTGCCCGAGCGCCGCGCCGTTGCCGAGGACCCTTCGATTCGTGGCGACGCGCTTGATCGGTTTGGCGTCGACGCGGACTCGGCAGTGCTCGCGGACCGGTGAGCTGCCTCCGTCCTGCGCGGTTTGCGCGTGTGCTTGCGGGGACCTCTCGTGTGCGCGGCCACAGGCCTAGTCTAAGCTGGCCCCGCCATGGGAACCCCGCCCGAGACGCCGGACGGCGAGAGATCCGAGCACTGGGAGCGCCTTGCGGGGTTGCCACTGCAGATCGACGGCTTTCAACTCGAAGGGCTGAGCGCGCTCGTATCGAGCTCGTTCGAGCGCAAGACGACCGTGATCCGCATGTATGGCGCCGGACAGGAGGGGCTCGGAGAGGACGTCACCTACGACGGTGTCGACCACGACATCTTTCAGGCGACGGGCCCGAGTCTGCCGCTCGCGGGACGCTGGACGATCAACTCCTTCTGCAAGCGCCTATCAACGCTCGAGCTGTTCCCGGAGCCGCCCCAGCGCGAGGTTTCGAAGCGCTATCGCACATGGGCATATGAGTCAGCCGCGCTCGATCTTGCGCTGCGCCAGGCCGGTACAACACTGCACGAAGCGCTCGGCCTGACGCCCAGGCCGGTGCGCTTCGTCGTCTCGCTGCGCCTTGGCGAGCCGCCGAGCCTGCACCCGATCCGCCGCCGCCTCGACCTGTACCCCTCGCTGCGCTTCAAGCTCGACCCGACAAGCTCCTGGGATGAGGATCTGATCGCGCAGCTCGTCGCGACGGGAGCCGTCGACTCGGTCGACTTCAAGGGCTACTACTCAGGCTCGATCGTCGACCAGGCCCCCGACCCCGTGCTCTACCGGCGTGTCGCGGAGGCCCTCCCGGACGCCTGGATCGAGGACCCCGCGCTCACCCCTGAGACGGATGCGGCGCTGGCGACGCATCGCGCGCGCTTCTCCTGGGACGCCCCGATCCACTCGGTCGCCGACATTCAGGCACTGCCGTACCCGCCGAAGATGGTCAACATCAAGCCTTCGCGCCTCGGCAGCCTTGCCAATCTGCTCGAAGCGTTCCAATGGTGCGCAGCGCACGGGATCGGCAACTACGGCGGCGGGCAGTTCGAGCTGGGAGTCGGTCGCGGCCAGATCCAGTACCTCGCCTCGCTCTTTCACGGCGATGCCCCCAACGACGTCGCGCCAAGCGGCTACAACCTCCCGGACCCCGCGCCGGGCCTGCCAGAGAGCCCGCTCGAGCCGGCGCCCGCCCCGCTCGGCTTTCGCTGGGGCTGAGAAGCGCGTCTCAAACCATCTGGCGCGCTCCGACGCAACTTATCTGGCGCGCGCCGGTTGGGAGGTCCGTAGCCTCTACTTTGCTACGGACAAACTCCCTCAAGGAGCTCTCCGTGTCAACGCCAATCGACCTTCGATCGAAGACCTTCGCCCCTCGGGCGGCGTTGATCGCGCTGCTGTGCGTCGGCGGCACAACATTGAGCCTCGCGACAGTCGCGGGCGCTTCCTCTGGGGGAGGGACAGCGGCGCCCTCGACGGGGACACCGCCTGCTAGCCCATCGGGGCACGCGACCAAAGCGGCACCGAAGCCGCCCGCGCCCCACAGAACGAAGCGGCCGATCCGCAGACGTGCGCCCTACTACCCCGTGACCATCGCCAGCGCGAGTTGCTACCCGGCGGGCAGCTGCTCGACGAACCCCCATGAGGTCTCGATCAGGGGCGGCGAGCTGCTCTTGAAGGGCAGGGGCCTGAAGAGCGGCATGGCGGTCGCTTTCCCGCACAGCTTCGGAGCCCGCATCGCCCGCAACTCGCCGATGGCGCGCCTGAACGCATCCAAGCTCGGGCTCGTAGTGCGCGTCCCGAGAAGCGCGCATTCGGGACGGATCATGGTGCTGCTGAGCCACAGCCGCCACTCCAATTCTTACGGCCCGATCCAGGTCGTGCGCTACTCCCTGCATCCCCCCCGTCCACCGGCGCCGACGACGACGCCTGTGGCGAGCGCTCCGAGCGGCAGTCCGTTCGACGGGCAGGGCATGTGGATCTGGTACGTGAGCAAATCAGACGGCGGCAGCGTCCCCGCGATCATCGCCCAGGCGCACGCGGCGGGCGTGACCACGCTGTTCATCAAGAGCTCCGACGGCTCGAGCAACTACTGGAGCCAGTTCAGCCCCCAGCTCGTCGCCGAACTGCACGCGGGCGGGTTGAAGGCGTGCGCTTGGCAATACGTGTACGGCACGAGCCCAGCCGGCGAGGCGGAAATGGGCGCCGAGGCGGTCGCCAGCGGCGCGGACTGCCTCGTAATCGACGCCGAGGCTGAGTACGAAGGCAAGTACGGCGCCGCCCAGACGTACATAGCCGATCTGAGGGCAAAGATCGGGCCGAGCTATCCGCTCGGACTGGCCGGCTTCCCCTACGTCTACGACCACACGTCCTTCCCCTACTCGGTCTTCTTGGGGCCGAACGGCGCCCAGTACAACGCGCCGCAGATGTACTGGAAGGCGATCGGCGATCGCGTCGACACGGTCTATGCGAACACGTACATCGCAAACCGCATCTACGGCCGTCCGATCTTCCCGCTCGGGCAGACCTACGAAAACCCGTCGAGTAGCGACCTGATCCGCTTCCGTGAGGAGGCGCCGCTCTACGGCGCGACGGGCATCTCGTGGTGGGACTTCCAGGAGACCTCGTCTTCCGGATGGTCGGCTCTGGCGGCCCCGCTGGAACCGCTCTCGAGCGTGACGCCCGACCCATCCTTCACCGAACTATCGCAGGGCAACAAGGGCGATCCGGTGCTGTGGATGCAGGAGCACCTTGCGACCGCGATCCCCACCCAGGCGACGACGGGCATCTTCGACGCGACGACGAAGACCAACCTCGAACAGTTCCAGGCCGCCCACGGCATCACCCCGAGCGGCCACACCGAAGCAGCGACATGGCAGGCGCTTCTGGCCCTGTCGCCGGTCGCAGTCGATTGGACGGGGGCAGGGCCAAAGGGATGACCTGGGCCCGCTGGACCTGCCCGGGCGCGTTGCGCTTGAGGCGCTGCCGGGCCGGCCCCGATCGGGCCGGCCCATCCAGCATTGGATCAGGGGATCAGATGCGCTGAATCAGCGTGCCCGTGCCTAACCCGCCGCCGCAGCACATCGTGACGAAGCCGATCTCCTTGTCGGAGCGCTCGAGCTCGTGCAGCAGCGTCGTGATCAGGCGCGCGCCCGTCGACCCGAGCGGGTGGCCGAGCGCCATCGCGCCGCCGTTGACGTTGACGCGGTCCATGTCCGGGCTGTGCTCCCGCGCCCATGCGGCGATGACCGGCGCGAAAGCCTCGTTGATCTCGATCAGATCGATGTCGTCGATGCTCATGCCGTTACGCTCGAGGATCTTCGCGGTCGCGGGGATCGGGCCTTCGAGCATCTTGACCGGGTCGCAACCAACGGTCGTCTGATCGACGATCCGCGCGCGCGCCTTCAAGCCAAGCTCGCTTGCCTTCTGCGCCGACATCAACAGCACCGCCGCGGCGCCGTCCGAGATCTGCGAGCTGTTGCCCGCCGTGATCTTGCCGTCCGGCTTGAACGCGGGCTTCAGCTGCGACAGCGTCTCGAGGTTCGTGTCTGGCCTGATGCCCTGGTCGGTGACGAACGTGTCGCCGTTAACCGAGATCGGCACTATCTCGCGCTCGAAGCGGCCCTCCTCGGTGGCCTGATGAGCGAGCTTGTGGGAGCGCACCGCGAGCTCGTCGAGCTCTGCGCGCGAGATCTCCCACTTATCGGCGATCATCTCGGCACCGAGGCCCTGGCCGACGATGTTGTGCTTGGCCATCAGCTCGGGCGTGAAGGCGAAGCCGAACTCCTGCTGGGTCTGCATGCCGGCGGAGAACGGGAAGTGGCCCATGTGCTCGACCCCGCCGCCGATCATCGCGTCGTGGATTCCCGCCGCTATCAGAGCCGCCGCGAAGTTGACGGCCTGCTGGGCCGAGCCGCACTGGCGGTCGACGGTCGTGCCGGGAGTCTCGATCGGCAACCCTGCCTGCAGCCAGGCGTTGCGCGCGATGTTGAAGCCTTGCTCGCCGAACTGCTGTACGCAGCCCGCGATCACGTCCTCCACGACAGCCGGCTCGATGCCCGCGCGGTCGATCACCTCGGTGTAGCACTTCGCGAGCAGCGCGTTCGGGTGGGTGTCCTTGTAGTAGCCCTTCTCCTTGTGCCCGCGACCGATTGGCGTGCGCACCGCCTCGACGATCACGACCTCACGACCCTCTTGTTGCCTCATGATTGAAGTCCTTTAGTCGGCTTTGCCGGGCATACTGTAGCGCCCGGCCGGACACGATTGACTGGCCAGTCAGCCAAACGGTCTCGCTGACAGGATACCCGCACTACCCAGGCAGATCCGAAGCCAACACGGCGCACGATCGACACCAACACAACAAACTGTCCCGTACCCAAGAAGGAGCACTACGCGTGAACGAGCAACTAGCCATCGTCGGAAGCGGCACGATCGCCTGCGGACTCGCGTCCACCGCCGCACATCACGGGCCCGTACGGCTGCTCGCGCGCTCCCAGGAGTCGGCCGACCGCGCAAAGGCGACCGTCGAGAAGACGCTCAGCCGCATAGAAGCCGAGGTCGACCCCGAGCACGTCCAGGTCGTCACCGACACCGCGGCGATCGCAGACGCGACGTTCGTCGTCGAGGCCGTCGTCGAGGAGATGAGCGTCAAGGGCCCGCTCTTGACAGAGCTCGGCGCGCTGATCGGACCCGACGCCGTACTCGCCTCCACGACCAGCTCTCTGTCGGTCGAGGAGCTGGCTAAGGCGTCGGGCAGGCCGGAGAGCTTCCTTGGGCTGCACGTCTTCAACCCCGTGACCCGCATGAAGCTGGTCGAGCTGATCTTTCCGAAGGCCGCCTCCGATGACACCCGCGCGCGCGCGCTGTCGCTGTGCGAGACGTTCGAGAAGACCCCCGTCGAGGTGCCCGACACGCCCGGGTTCGTCGTCAACCGACTGCTCTTCCCCTATCTGTTCAGCGCGGTGCGCCTCCAGGAAGAGACGGGCCTCGATTCAGAGGCGATCGACACGTGCATGAAGCTCGGCTCCGGCCACCAGATGGGTCCGATCGCATTGCTCGACCTCGTCGGCCTGGACGTCTCCAAGGCGATCGGCGAGACGATCGGCGAGACGATCCCTCCGCGCGTAGACGAGCTGATCGCCGAGGGCGCGCTCGGGCGCAAGAGCAAGCGCGGGTTCTTGAGCTACTGATATTTCGCTTAGCCTGAACGAACTTTTATGTGCCGTACATCGGGCGCGCGATACTGGTAGTTGCGACAAAGATCGCAACGCACAACCCGCCTCCTCCCAGTGCACACGCTCCGGCCCGCACCCCCGCGGGCCGGACGTGTTTTCGGGCTCGTTCGGGCGCGCCTCCGCTCAAAACGCGTCTGGAAGACGCGTTCTCAGGCGGCGGGCGGAGCGTCGACGGGCTCCCGTCGCGCCGGCACGGGGCGGCGCTCGCGGATGCGGACGGCCTCGATGCGGTTGTGCTGGACGGACTCGACCCTGATCGAGAAGCCGCCCGAACTGATCGTGTCCCCACGCCTCGGCAGGCGGCCGAGCTCGGCGAAGACGAAGCCGCCAACCGAGTTATAGGCGTCGCTGTCGATCGGGAGCTCCACGCCATGGTCGACGAGGTCCGCGATCGAAACATGGCCTCTCGCGAACAGGTCGCCGTTGGCGAGCCTGCGGATCTCGCCGGCAGCGGTGTCCGTCTCATCGGCGATCTCCCCGACGACCTCCTCGATGATGTCCTCGATCGTCACGATCCCGACGACCCGCCCATACTCGTCGACGACGACGGCCATAGAGGTGCGCCTTCGCTGCAGATCGGCGAGCAGGTCATCGAGCGGCTTCGTCTCGGGCACGATCGTCGCGTCGTGCATGATCGGCTCGATCGACGCCTCGGGGCCGTCCTGCATGAGCCGCCGCGCGAGCGAGTTGGCATGCACGATGCCCCTCACCCTGTCGCGGTTCTCGCCCTCGATCACGACCAGGCGCGTATGCCCGCTCGTGACGCACAGCTCGAGCGCCCCGTGCACGTCCTGGGAGACGTCGACCGTGACGACCGCCGGAATCGGCGTCATCACCTGCCTCGCCTCCTGCTCATGCAGGTGGAACACGCCTGTCAGCATCCCCGCCTCGCCGGGGTCCAGATGGCCGCCCGCGTAGGACTCCGCGATCAGGCGCTTCAGCTCGTCAGGCGAGCCGCCGCTGCGCTCACCGGCAGCCTCCACGCCGAATAGCCGCAGGATGCGCGTCGAGACGACCGTCAGCGCGACGATCACCGGATGAAACACCGCGCTGAACGCTTGCAGGGGACGGGCTATGCGACGCGCGATCGCCTCTGAGCGGTCGATCGCGTACAGCTTCGGCACCATCTCGCCGGCGATCAGCTGCGTAGCGGCGATGATCACGAACGCGATGACCACCGCGATCGCGACTGCCACGTCGTGTGCGAGCGCGTTGCCGAAGACGCCCTCGAGGATGTGTGCGAGCGCAGGCTCGGCGAGTGCGCCGATCGCGATCGAAGTCATCGTCACACCGATCTGGACGGCCGAGATGTACTCGTTGATGTTCTCGAGCTGGCTGAGCGCGAGCGATGCCCCACGGGAGCCCTCGTCGCGCATCACTTCCAGGCGTGCCCTACGCGAGCGCACGAGCGCGTACTCCGCGACAACGAAGAACGCGTTCACGCCGACCAGGACGGCCGCGAGGATCAACTTCAGCCCGTTCACGCCTGGGGGAAGGCGACCCGTGCGGCCTCTATGGGCGGCCTACTTCGAGGAGGTTTTTCTTCGTCGTCGTTCATGCGTGGCCGACCCGCACAACCGTAGCAGGGCCTCAGGCTAGATCGTCTATGCGCGTGGCCATGTCGAGGTCGGCCTGCGTGACTCCGCCCTGCGAGTGCGTCGAGAGCTCTAAGCGCACCTTGTTCCAGCCGTGGATGAGTATGTCCGGGTGGTGGTTGGCGGCCTCGGCGGCGTCCGCAACCTCGTTGACGAAAGCGACAGCCTGCTTGAAGTCCTCGAGTCCGTACTCGCGCACGATCGCATCGCCCTCGCGCCGCCACTCGCTCGCGCTCAGGCCCTCATCGATCTCGGCTTCGCTCAGGACGGCCACAGACCGCTCCTACCCTACCTGCGCCGGCCGCCAAACCTTCTCTCAGGCCCACCGACTGAGGCCCTCATTCGGGTGTGACGAGCTGCCCCTGTCCGGGCGCGACCGTTTCGGTCTTGCTCGCCTGGGCCACCGCGATCGAGCCGGCAAAGCACGCCACCACGACCGCGACGCACCCGGCGATCGCGACGACTTCCGAGCGGTAGCGCTCGCCGAGCTGCAGGATCACGGCCGCAAGCGCCCCGCCGATCAGGCCGCCGATGTGACCGCCGATCGAGACGCCCGACACGGCGAAGCTGAAGGCGAGGTTGATCAGGATCAGAATGCCGATCCCGCTCTGCATGATGGGGATACGCCGCGCACGCATCTCGACAGCCGCGGCGCCCATCAGCCCGAACACCGCGCCCGAGGCGCCGACGGTGAAGGCGTGCGGTGTTAGCAGCAGCGCCCCCAACGAGCCGGCGATGAGCGAGACGAAATAGACGAGCGCGAACTTGACGTGCCCGATCGCCGGCTCGAGCATCACGCCGAGCAGGTAGAGGATGTACATGTTGACCGCGATGTGCAGGAAGTTGGCATGCAAGAAGCCGCCTGTGACGATCCGCCACCACTGCCCATATGCCACCCCTTCGCCCGCGAAGCTCCCGAGCAGCGCGCCTTCGCCGTAGACCGTGTTGCCGCCCGCCGCGCCGACCGCGCTGAACCGACCCTCGGCGAGGAACGCGATCACGTTGATCGCGATCAGCGAATACGTGACGCGCGGCTGGGTCGCCATGTTGCGCATCCGCACCACCTTCGTTCGCTGTTTGGCGCACTCCGGGCAGCGCATCCCCACCTGGGTCGGCGTCATGCAGTCCGGGCAGATCGGGCGCCCACACGAGGAGCACGAGACGCCGGTCTCGCGCGAAGGGTGGCGGTAGCAGGTGGCCATGAGACGCGCGTCAGAATAGACGGTGGGATCGACGTGGTCGGGCCGCGAGGGGGTCCCTCAAGCCCCCTCCGGTCTCCAACCGACTACCTGCCTCCGCCGAGCAGCCTGCGCGTCTGCGCGCGCAGATCGCCGAGAGCGCGCTCCGTGGACACGCGGGCGCCATGCAGCCCGCCGGGTGGCTCCGTCGCTCGACGACGGGCGCGCAGGAGGACGAGAGCCGCGCCGGCGCCGCCGCCGACGAGGATCGCCGCCGCCGGTCTCGCCCAGTTGCGAGGATCGCGCATCGAGGACAGCTCCCAGGCCTCCAGCTCCTCGGCTGCGATCTCCGTCAGGTTCGTCAGCGTCACCTCCAAGCGGCCGGCGAGATCATCGGGCGGGTCGATCGGCGAGAGCGCCTGCCGCAGGAGACCCTCGATGTTCGACGCAGCCTCACTCATCGCCGTCCTCCTCGCCGGGCGCCTCGCCGCGCTCCACGCTCTCCTCCTGTCCCGGCGCCTCGATCAAACCCTGGAGCTGCTTGATAGCGCGATGGATGAGCACCTTCGTCGCGCCGTCCGAGCGACCCATCGCCCGCGCGATCTCGCGGTTGTCCATGCCGAGCGCGAACCGCATGATCAACGCCTCCCTGCGGTCGTCCGGCAGGTGCTGGACACCATCGAGCACCCGTCCCAGCTCGTCGCGTCCCTCGACGAGATCCTCCGTGGTGTGCACGCTCGCAAGCTCGGCCGTCTCCTCCAGCGGACGTGACGGCTTGCGCGAACGATCGCGATAGAGGTTGGCGGCAAGGTTGTGGGCGATCCGGATCAGCCATGGGCGCAGCGGCCTGCCATGCGACTCGAGCTGTGCCCGCTCGAAGTGCCTGTAGGCCTGCAGGAAAGTCTGCTCGGTCAAATCCTCGGCGTCGTGGTGGTTGCCGACGCGATAGTAGGCATAGCTGTAGACGTCGCGCAGATGCGCCCCATATAGCTGCGAGAACTCTGCGTCGAGCTGCGCCTTGGACTTCGGCTCGGTGGGCTCGGCCATTCATCGCACCCTATCCTCCGGTCCGCTCAGGCCGCTCGTACTCGTCGCCTCGGCGCATCCAAGATGGCCTGCTCGCGCGGTGTCACGCCCGCCCCTCCAAGCCATTCCCACTGCAGGGAGATGCACGTCCATACGCGCTGCGTCACAATCGCCGCAAGCCCAGGGGAAGGCGCCTGCGCGATCGGAAACCCTAGAGCTCGCCCGCAGCGCACCTTGACCTTGCACGGCCGCACGCACCATCCGCGCCTTGCGTCTTCGGTGCCGATAACCGCGACGGGGACGACTCTCGCGCCCGTCTGAAGCGCCAGCCGGCCGATTCCTCTGCGTGGCTCGCCGAGCGCGCCGCGGCGAACCCTGGTGCCCTCGGGGAAGATCACGACGCAGTCGCCGCGCTCGAGGATCGCGCGGGCCGTGTCCATCGCCTGCTCGTCACCTGCTCCGCGATCGATCGGGAATGCGCCGAGGCTGCTGAGCAGCCACGCCTGCCAGCGTCGCTCAAACAGCTCGCGCTTGGCCATGTAATAGACGGGGCGCTTCGCGGTCGCGCCGATCACGAACGGGTCGAGGAAGCTGCGATGGTTCGAGGCGATCAGCACCGGGCCGCTGCGCGGGATGTGCTCCCGGCCGATCCGCTGCAGGCGGAAGTAGAGCAAGAAGAACGGCACGAGCGCGCTCCGCGCGATCCTGTAGACGATCGGGTTCACACCCCTAACGCGCGAGCGCTCGCACAGCGCGTCGAGGCTCGCTCTGTCAGTCGCTGTCGAGGAGCTCGCTGCCACGTACCGGGATACCCGCAACAGTCCTGCTCGTTACAGGCCGCACGATTGCGCCCGCAAGGAGGGAGGGCGATACGATCAAGCGACGCGCGGCCTGGATCGATCGAGGGCCGCGTTCGCGCATCGATGCGCCGGAGTAGCTCAGTTGGCCAGAGCACCTGTCTTGTAAACAGGGGGTCAGGGGTTCGAATCCCCTCTCCGGCTCTCGTTAGGCCCTAACCTTCAGGCATCGGTCGCGTTATTGGGATGTGAGGAATGAGCGATATCGCGCTCCCCATCACAGGAGTGCCCAGCCGGCCGCGAGCGCGGCGGCTGCTGAGCGACGAGCGCCTTGCGAAGCTCGCCGGCCGCGGCGACGCGCGCGCGTTCGCGGCGCTCTACGAGCGCAACCACCAAGCCATCTACCGCTACTGCCGTTCGATCGTGCGCCACGATCAGGACGCCCAGGATGCACTGCAGAACACGATGATGCGCGCCTACGCCGCACTGCGGGCGGATGAGCGCGACCTCGCGGTGAGACCGTGGCTGTTCCGCATCGCTCACAACGAGTCGATCTCGATCCTGCGACGGCGCCGGGACTCGGCCGAGCTCGACGAGCGCCAGGAGCACCCGTCCGGGGCCGTGGACGGCACGGTGGAGTCGCGCGAGCGCTTCTCGACGCTCGTGTCCGACCTGCGCTCCTTGCCGGAGCGCCAGCGCGGGGCGCTGCTGATGCGCGAGCTGAGTGGCCTTTCGGTCGAGGAAATAGCGCAAGCGCTTTCGATCTCGCAGGGCGCCGCCAAGCAAACGATCTTCGAAGCTCGCAACTCGCTGCACGAGCTGGCCGAGGGCAGGGACATGCGGTGTGAGGCGGTCAGAGAAGCGATCTCAGCCCGCGACGGCCGTGTCTTGCGCGCGCGTCGAATGCGTGCGCATCTGTGCGCATGCGCGGACTGTCGATCGTTCGACGAGGCGATCGGCACGCGTCGCGCCGACCTGCACGCGCTTGCGCCGGCGCTGCCGGCCCCGGCGGCGGGCGCGCTGCTTGCTCGTCTGCTCGCTCACGGCGCCGGCCACAGCGGCGGTGCGTCGGTAGCGGGAGCCTCGTTTGGTGGACAGCTCGGCGGGCAGGGAGGCTTGCTTGGCGGACAGGGGGCCTCGCTTGGCGCGCACGCGACAAGCTCGCTGTTCGTAAAGGGCCTCGCAGGTATCGCGATCGCCGCCGCCGCCGCGGCCGGAACGGCGCACTTGGCGGCACAGCATCACGGCGCTCACGGCTCGCCCGGCCAAGCCGACTCGACGAAGGCGTTGAGCGCAAGGCCGTCATACCGCTCCTCGTCCGGGCTCGCCGCGGATACGGTAGGCAAGCTGAGCCAGTCTCATTCCGTGCGATCAACCGCAAGTCCAGGGTTCGGCGCATCAGCTCCCGCAACCGACTCGGGCGGCCACATATCGGCATCGATCTTCGGCACTGTGCCCTCCCCCGCCGCCGGCCCAAACGGCTCCGTCCAAGGACACTCAAACGTCACGGGCCACGCTCGGGGAAACGCTCATATACATACGAATGGCACGGGCAGCGACCAGCCGGGCGGACGAGGCCACGATCGCCACCACTCCTCGAGCCATCGCGGCCCGAGCGCAACCGGACGAGCCCACCATCAGAGCAGAGCACACGGCACGAGCCCCGGTCGACCATCGGGGGAGCCTCGCCATGAAGGCCATAGCGAAGCCGAACATGACTCGAGCGCTTCGGGGTCACCGGCCCGCGAGCCTGCGACGCCTGCGACTGGAGCCGGCGAAGCGTCGAGGCACAGTACCGGCGCGAACGAAGGCCATACCGCTCAGAGTCCGCAAAACGCAGGCGGACAGGGAACGGGTCGGCCAGAAGAAGCCCGGCATACGACCCCCTCATCCCGGTCGGCTACATAGCGCCTGACTTCTATCGCCGCGGAGCGTTGATGCCGTTGAGAGCCGGCCTGACCGGATGAGGCGCGGAGCCGGCTTCGCCGAAGTTGAGCTTCTGTAGACCGCACAAAGCAACGTAAGGAGAGCTCGAATGATCGTTCGCAAGACCTTGCTGGCTACGGCGGCGGCCGCGCTGATGAGCACGCCGGCGTGGGCGCTGCCGAGCCAGACCCCCTCCAACCAGGGGACCGAACACGCGCCGGCCACGACCCCGGTGGGCCCGCCGAGCGAAACGCCCAACAATGCCGACAACCCGGGCAGCGCCAACCGCAACCCCAAAGCCAACCAAAGCGATAAAGGGTCGAATGGCTCCAACCACGGCGACAACGGGCAGGGCAACCAAGGGAACGGGGAAGGCAAAGGCGACAAAGGGCACGGGAGGCCGAGTCATCCCGGCAAGTCGCACAGGTGCGTCCCCCACGGCGTCGCCTATGTGGCGAGCGGATCGCTCGTCAAGTGGACGCTGACGAAGGACGAAAACGCCAACACGTACAGTGGCGAAGTCGAAGTCGAAGTCACGCGAACCAACCACCACGCCATCGCCGACATGGGCAAGGCCGTCGACTATAAGGTTTCGAAAGTCCACGTCACCTTCGCCGTGCCGGACATGAACAAAGACGGGACCGTTGGCCCCGACGATCTCGTCAAGAACGACGGAACGCGCCTGATCGGCAAGATCACAATGCTCCCGAAGAGGTGCAGCCAGACCGGCTTCACCGCTGAAGAGACGATCCACAGGATCGTGTTCCACGCGCCACCCCCGACACCCCCGACGCCCCCAGCACCGAAAAGCTAGAGGCGCTGGAGATTCGCATAGTTGAGAGGAGTGCGCAGGCTCACGCACCGGCCGAGATCAGGCGGCCGGTGCGTCTGCGCTCTGCATGGCAGCTCTACTTCGCCGTGCCGCGACGCGCGGTCCGGGCACGTGAACGGCTCGTGGTCGTAGCGCGCGTGCCGCCGCGACGAGCGCGGGTCGCCGGCGGTTTGGCGGCCGAGGTGAGGTCCTTCTGAACGCGCTCCAGATCGCGGCGGATCGCCTTGCTCAGCTTGCCGACGTCGCGACGGGCATCGCGCACGAGGCGCGTGAGGTCCTTGCGCAGATCGGAAGCGCCCGCCCCCATCGTTCCGCGCAGCACCGAGAGGTCGGCCTGCGCATGCTCGAGCGACTTCGCGACGCGGTCGATGGCGCGACCGTTCTCCTGGTAGCGCTTGCGCGCGGCCTCCGTGGCGCGCGGCTTGGCGGCTGAACGTCGAGTGGCAGGCATCGAAGCTCCTTTGCTCGTGTGCTCGTGCGAGATTTCTCGTGTGCTCGTGCGAGATTTCGGATCGCGGCTGCGACGCAAGCCGCCTCGTTCGCCCGTCGAAGCTATTCAACGGCGAGCGCTCCCACCAGCGGCGTTTGCCACAAGGACGCACCGGAGAACTACGCAGAGCGCTCGATCCGTAGTACGCCACGCGTAGAGGGGGCGTTCTTCGGAGGTATGTACGGTTCGGAGCAAGGATGATCGGGTAGTGCTCCACCGAGGTTCCACCTTAGACATGAAGGTCGATCGCTGATGCACCAGCGCGTACGCTGCCCTCACTGCCATCACTGGACCGACGCGCTGCTCGTATGGGCCGCCGGCGACTGCTGCCCGAGCTGCAACCGGCCGATGAGCGGCCTTGCGAGGACATTCGCCGAGGAAGAGGAGCAGCCGCTACGCACGCCGCCTGACCTGTCACGATCTCGGCCTGACCGCATCTACGGAGCCACGCGCATCTCAGGCGGCGCATAGCCGAGCGGTCGCGGCCACCGATCGCGGGGCGAGCCCGCTCGGAGGACGCCTACCCGCGGGCCGCCTGCTCGAGGGCACTGTCCTGACACTGCTGGCCGGGCTGGCGGCATCGCTGCCCGTCATCGCCTCGACGGTCAAAGGGCTCGGCGAAGGCCTGACGCCTACAGGCGACAGGGCGATCATCGCCACGCGCGCCTACGACGTCTTCAGCTCGCACACGCCGCTCGTCGGCCAGTACTCGGCCTCGACGGTGCTCTACAGCCACATAGTCCACAGCCTCGGGCCGATGCTCTACTGGCTGATTGCGCTCCCCTCGCGGTTCGGGTCCGCGACCACTCCGGACGTCGTGATCGCGGCGGTCAACGTGCTCGCGATCTTTGCGACGGTCGCGCTTGCGCGCCGGCGAGGCGGGGTCCCGCTGATGCTCGCCACGGCGGGGACGCTCGCGCTGATGTGCAACTCCTTCTCGCCCGAGACCCTGCATGACATCTGGAACCCATCGGCTGGGCTGCTGCCGTTCACGCTGCTGTTGTTCGTGTCTTGGTCGCTCGCGTGCGGCGAATACCGGCTGCTGCCGGCTGGGATCGTGCTGGCGAGCTTCGCGGCACAGTGCGAGCTCGTGTTCCTGCTACCCAGCGTTGGCGTGCTCGCGGTCGGGGTCTTTGGGCTCCTGACTCATGCCGCAGGCCGCGCCAAGGCCTGGCCCTGGTGGATCGCCGCGCTGGTCGCGGGTCTTGCCTGCTGGAGCGCGCCGATCGTCAATGAGCTGACCAGCCATCCGGGCAACCTGACGCTCGCTGCCGAAGCGGCGCTATCGCACGGGCCGACGCTGGGACTGACGGCCGGATGGAGAGCGGTCGTGCACGCGATCGGGATCCCGCCGTGGTGGCTTCAGTCGCCGAGCAATCCGTTCGGACGGGCGGGCGACGTGCGCTCGCCTGCCAGCGCACTGGCGACGATCTCGTGCTTGGTCATCCTCTGCGGGCTGCTCATCGTCGGCATGGCCGGGCTGCGTCGCCGTCGCCGTGACGTGCCCGCCGCGGCCATGATCGGCCTCCTGCTGTGCCTCAGTCTCGCCGCGGTGACGTCATCCAACCCGACGCGCCCGTCGCTGATCCCGTCGCTCGGCTACACGCTGTGGTTCGGGTCGGCTGCGGGCATGTGGGTGTGGCTGACGATCGGGTGGTCGATCGCGACCCTCTACGGCGTGCGGTTGAGACGCCCTGCGCCGGCGGGTGCCTCGAGGGCGCGGGCGCTCGCAGGGCGCGCGCCCGCAGCTGGTATCGCTCTGGGACTGCTCGCAGTTCTCGCCGTCGGAACGGCTGTCGCTCTCGGCGAGGGACGCGATCAGGACGGCGACGAGTACAAGCCCGTCAAGACGGTCAACGCCGCCATCGAGCATGCGCTGGGGCCCTCCGATCGGGTGGTGCTCGTGCTGGGAGCGCACGACTTCACCGCGTTCGACTTCAGGGCCGCCGTCGTCTATGACCTGCGTAGGCGCGGCATACGCGTCTACGACCCGGCGGCGAGCGTGCGGCTCGGATCGTGGTACGAGCCGGGCAAACACAACGTCGACGCGACGGTGTACGTGTATGACGAAACGCGGCCTCCAATGCATGGGCGCGTGATCGCCAAGGTCTCCTATGGCGTCCGCCCGCACCACACGATCACCGTGATGGTCGCAAGGGCGCGACGCGCTTCGGGTTGACGACCGGGGCGATCGACACCGTTACGGTTCTGATCCCCCCTAGGCCCTGCCCGGAGGGCGTAAAGCCTCTTGGTTCGCGCATGGCCACGTGGGCAACGATCCTTGCGTGGGGATCGTGAGACGCAAGACGGTCATAGGCATAGACGACGTACCGGTAGGGGTTGTGGTCGAGCTCATACCACGGCCCGAGTCGCGCGATCGCCCCGTACTGGAGGATGCGCAGGCGTTCGCGGCGCAATAGGAACTTGATCGCCTGGTCCAGTGGAGCGGCGACGCCGCCGAGCGAGGCACGCAGGTTGATCGTCGCTCCGTGCGGGAGCTTCGCCCCTTCCAATTGGCTCTCGATCGATGCGATCGGGCCGTACTCCGCGCGGTGTGCGTCTCTCGGCTGGGCGATCGCCACCGATCCCGCGATCGGCACGGCCGCGCAGATACCGAGCACGGTGAGACCGGCGGCCGACACCGGGTGCCCGAGCGATGCAGGCCACGAGCGAGCCGACAGGGCTTCGCGCGCGAACTCGACCACGGAGAAGCCAAGCGCCAACCACACGAACATGCCCGCGACCGAACCCCACCAGAGCGTGTAGCCGAGAACTTTGAACGAACCGACAGGCGTGCTCGCAGCGACGGCAGCGAAGGCAGCGCACAGCAGCAGGCCGATCGCGGCGGCCGATGCGATGTCGACGCGCCTGCGCCACGCGCCCGCCGTTCCCGCCGTAAGCAGCGCCGCCAGGATGGCTATGCACGAGATGACCGCGAGCGCGCTCGGCGCGGTCGTGACGTCACTCAACCGCGTGTCATAGAGGTCGCCGGGCGTGCGCAGCCAACGCGGCGGGATCCCTATTGCGCGAACGACCGCACGTGCTCCGGCGGTCGTACCCATCTTCTTGGAATGCATCGTCGCCGCCTGGTAGAGCAGCGTCAGGTTCCCCGGGCTGTGCTCGATCTCGTCGATCGCCGCAGGGGCCCAGCAGAGCATGAGCACCGCGAGCGCCGCCAGCAGCCATGGCCACAACGGACCCGGCCGCGCCCGACCTCGACGCACCGCCCGCGATGCGCTTGGAAGGGCCGGCATCTCACGAGTGTCGGGCTCGCCGCTTTCGAGACCCCTCTTGCCTCGGGGACGCCGGCGGGAGATCGGCAGCCCAATCAGACCGACTGCTGCCAGTCCGAGCGTCGGGGCCAGGAACGCGACCTGACACTGCGCGGTGAAGCTCGCGAGAAGCGCAACGGCCGGGAGCAGCCGGTGCTCACCGCACGCGAGCGACCAGCACAGGAAGACGAGCAGAGCGAACGGGAGCAGACCGGCGGATGGGTTCCACGGGTCGTGTAGGGCCTCGGGCATGAACGAGCGGCACATGACGGCGACCGCGACGCAGGCGACGAGCATCAGGACGATGCCTCCCCGTTTGCGTGCGAGCGCCACGATCGCGATCGCGCAGAGGGCGTTGGCGATCCCCATCGCAAGCGCGATCGTGTGAGGCGAGCCGAAGCGGGCGGGCAACGCGATCAGCCAATAGAGCATCGGCCCAGGGCTGTAGGTCAGGTGGCCGACGACTTCCGAGACGAGCGAATACTGTCCTACGAGCGGGCTGTGTGAGCTGAAGACGTCATAGGCGCGCGTGGCGATGATCCCCTGATCGCCTGCGGGCATCCACAGATCGGACAGCGCTCTCGCCAGCGAGACGACGATCGGAAGCGCTGCGATCAGGCCAGCCAGCAACGTCAGCGGCCACCCCGCGATCCAGCTTCGCGAGCGAGCTTCGACGTCGTTGGGAAGCACTATTTCCGCGGTTGACTGGACCGTTCAAGCGTAAAGGCTCGACCGGCGAGCCAGAGGCAAACAGGGGTAGGGGCGAAAGACTCGAGAACGTGGATTCGTCAGGCGGTGACGAGGCGCGCCTGGAGATGCGTGCCGACCTTGCGCTTGACTCGCTGCAGGGCGTTGTCGACCGTCTTTGTGTCGCAGCCCAACCGCTCGCCGACCTGCTCGTAGGAGCAGCCGTCGAGGTAGAGCGACAGGACCCGGCTCTCGAGCTCCGACAGCGCGGTCGACAGGCAGCCGACCAGCGAGCGCAGCTCCTCTGAGGAGATCACCCGATTGACGGGGTCGTTGACGCTCGGCCCGGCGATCGTCTGGTCGAGCGTCGGCACGTCATCGCCGGAGGCCGCAGGCGTCGAGGAGAACGACACGTACTGGTTCAGCGGGGTGTGCTTGTTGCGGGTCGCGGTCTTGACGGCCGTGATGATCTGGCGCGTAATGCAGAGCTCGGCGAAGTTGCGGAAGCTCGACTCGCGGTCGGTCCGGTAGTCGCGGATCGCCTTGTAAAGCCCGACGAGCCCCTCTTGTATCAGGTCGTCGGAATCCCCACCCGCAAGAAAGTAAGAGGAGGCCTTCAGGCGCACGAACCCGTGGTAGCGGCGCACGAGGCGGTCGTAGGCAGTGCGATCGCCCTGCTTGGCAAGAGCGATCAAGAAACCGTCATCAACCTTGACTTCAGATTGAGTGTTTTGGAAGATCCGTGCCACGAGCTTTCCTTTCTTGGCCTTTTCCGGCCAAAATGGGCTCTGTGGCGCACTCCTCCCCTGGCGCCAAAGCTATGAAGTCAACCTTAGGTTGAGCGTTATGGGCGGCAGCTTGGCATAGTTATGGAGTCTTGTCAAGACCTTTTTCGCGGTCTTGCAAGATCCCGTACAAGAGCGCCGCGGCCGCCGCAGCCACGCCAAGCGACTCGATCTGGCCGCGCAACGGCAATGAGACGAGCTGATCGCAACTCGAGGCGACACGCAGACGCAGACCGACGCCCTCGCTGCCGAGCACTAGCACGACCCCGCCGCTGTAGTCGGGGACTGTGTAGTCCACGGTCGGGCCGGCCTCCCCCCGGCTGTCTCGACGGCCTTCTTTGCGATCCTTCCCGCCGCCTCGCCCGGCATGAGGCGCCGGCGCGCTTGCCCCGTAGCACCAGCACCCTGCGCGGCGGGCCTGGGCAAGGAAGTCGGAAATGTTGCGAACGCGCGCGATCTTCAGATGCTCGACCGCGCCCGCGGACGCCTTGCAGACGGCGGGGGTCACCTCTGCGGAGCGGCGCTCCGCGATGACGAGGCCGCTCGCCCCGGCGCATTCGGCAGTGCGGGCGATCGAGCCGAGGTTCTGGGGATCCTGGATCTGGTCGAGCGCGACGATCAGGGGGGAAGCGACGGCAAGCAGCTCATCTGAGCCTACGTACGGGTATCCGCCGGCGTCAGCGCAGACGCCCTGATGGGCAGAGGATCCGCAACGTCGCTCGATCTCCTCTGCAGGGCGAACGCTGAGCCGAACGCCTTCCGGCCAATGCTCACGCGCGGCCCCGGCCGTGGCCCACACATCCGCGACCTGATGAGCCCGCCGCCCGCGCAACGCCTCGTGCACGGGGTTGCGACCATAGATCACCATCGTTCACCGCTCGGCTACAAGCGCGATCAGGTCCGGTCCGTCGGGCCCGTCGCGCACCTCCCAGCCGCGCGCCCTGATCTGCTCACGAAGGGCATCGGCGCGGTCGAAGTCCCGCTCTTGCCGCGCCCGCTCACGCTCCTGGGCAAGCTCGTAGGCCTCGGGATCGCTCGCCCGAGCGTCGTCCGCGCCAAGCGCATCTAGGTCGCCCAGCCCAACCACCCCCAGCATCTCCCGCAGATCGCCGTCCCCCGCCTCATCGCCCTCCTCGGCGCGACGGTTGGCGTCGCGAACCCATTCGAACAGGCACGCGAGCGCCTTCGGCGTGTTGAAGTCGTCGGCAAGCGCATCGAAGAAGGCCTCCTTATGGAGCGTCATCTCGGCCGGGCTCAGCTCGCCCGCGCGCAGGCGCCGCAGCGCGTCGCGGATGCGGTACACGCGCCGCTCGGCGTCATCGAGCTCAGAAGGCGAGAACGCGAGCGGCTGGCGGTAATGGCCGCCGATCAGGTACATGACGACCGCATCCCGCCCCCACCGCTCGACGACCTCGTGCAAAGGCGCGATGTTGCCGGCCGACTTGGCCATCTTCTCGCCCGTCAACTGGATCATCCCGTTGTGCATCCAGATCTTGGCAAGCTCATGTCCGCGCGCGCAGCGAGTCTGGGCGGCCTCGTTCTCGTGATGAGGGAACACCAGGTCGGACCCACCGCCGTGGATGTCGAAGCCGACGCCCAGCAGCGACTCGGCCATCGCTGAGCACTCGATGTGCCAGCCTGGACGGCCGGGGGCCCAAACGGGCTTCTCGGGTACGTCGGTGAGGAAGCTCGCTGGGTCCCACCAGCTGTCCTCGCCCTCCTTGCGGCCCTTCCAGAGGGCGAAGTCGAGCGGGTCCTCCTTGCGCTCTGAGCCTTCGACGCCCTCGCCCTGGTCCATGTCGTCGATGCGCCGGTGGGAGAGCGAGCCGTAGGCGGGGTCGGAGCGCACCCTGAAGAAGACGTCGCCGCCGCTCGCGTACGCATGGCCCGAGTCGATCAGGTCGTTGATGTAGGCGACGATGGCGCCCATAGTCTGTGAGGCAAGGGGCTCATGGTCGGGGCGACCGAGGCCCAGAGCGTCGGTGTCGGCGGTGTAGTGGCCGATCATCCGGCAGGCAAGCTCGCCGCTTGAGATTCCCTGCTCATGCGCGGCGTCGTAGATCTTGTCGTTGACGTCGGTGACGTTCGCGACGAGGGTCGTCTGAAGGCCCTCATGCTGGAGGAAGCGCTTGAGCAGGCTGAACACGACGTAGGGCCGTGCGTTGCCGATGTGGATGCGGCTGTAGACGGTCGGGCCGCAGGCGTAGATGCCGACCCTGCCCGGGTCGCGCGGCTTCAGCGGGACGACATGCCCGCTGCGCGTGTCGTGCAGTCGAATCTCGCGCATGGCCGGCCAACAGTAGCGACGACGGTCAGTCGGCCACGCGTAGACTCACCACCGCAACGGCGGCGACGCCCTCACCGCGGCCGACGAAGCCGATACCCTCGCCGGTGCTGGCCTTGACGTTCACGCGCGCGAGCGCGATGCCCAGGACGGCGGCCAAGCTCTCACGGATGGCGTCCCGGTGGGGCGCCAGCTTGGGCCGCTCCATGACGACCGTCGCGTCGACGTTGACCAGCTCGAGGCCCTGCGCGTGCACGAGCGGCAGTACGGCTGCCAGCAGCTCGAGCGAATCGGCGTCGCGATAGCGCTCCTCGCTGTCGGGGAAGTGCTGGCCTATGTCCCCGAGCCCCGACGCGCCGAGTAGCGCATCGATGACCGCGTGCGTGAGCACGTCGGCGTCGGAGTGGCCCTCGAGGCCCAGGTCACCGGGTATCTGGACACCACCGAGGATGAGCTTGCGGCCCCGCGCCAGCCGGTGTGAGTCATAGCCGATGCCGCTCAACACCGTCATGTCACGCCCGCCCCAATCGGCTCCTGGTGCCGGCTGCGGCGCTCGAACACGCACAGCTCAGTCACACCCGCTCCCTCTAGCAGCTCGACTGCCTGCTCGTAGTCGGCACCGACCTCGGCGGGCCGGTGGGCGTCGCTGGAGAGCGCAAATGAAGCACCGGCTTCGACGCACATCTCGAGAAAGGCCGGCGCTGGATAGATCTGGCCCGCGCGCTTGCGTAGTCCGGCGGTCGACACCTCGACGGCGATACCGGACTCCGCGATTGCTTCGACGGCGGGCTCGTAGTAGCGACGCAGGTCACCTTCGGGCACAGGCCGCTCGTTGCCCCACACCTTCACGAGATCGGGGTGAGCGAGTATGTCGAACAGGCAGCTGCGCGCCGCCTCGGCGAGCGTCTGGAAATAGCGCGTCCAGATCTCCTCGGCACTGCGGCCACTACCCCAGATGCTGTAGTCGTCCATGTCGATCGCATGGTCGCGGATGAAGTGGACCGAACCGACGACGTAGTCGAAGTCGCGCGCCTGCAGCAGGTTTGCTGTGCGGTCCTCCGCCCCAACTATGAAGTCCGCCTCGACGCCGAGCCGCAGGTCGGTCTGATTGCGCACGAACGCGCAGTACTCGTCGAGGTCGTCGACCGCATTCTCGCGCCAGAACGGGTGTTGCCAGATCGACAGGGCCTGACTGAAGCGGTAGATGTGCTCTGAGACGCCCAGCTCCGCGATGCCGAGCTCGCGCGCGACCGTGCGGTAGCGCTCGGCATTGGCCGCGGTGAAGTGCGCGGCTGCCGTGGCGCCCAGGTCGTCGGGGCGCAAGTGCAGGTGGTAGTCGGTGAGCACGCTAGCCCGGGCCGGTGAGCTCGCCGAGGACCGCTTGCGACTCCGTGAGGCTCGAGGTGAGGATCTGCCTGGATATGTCCAGGAGCTGGAAGACGCGGGGGTCGCGAACCGCGTAGTAGACGTTCGTGCCCTCGCGACGAGCCTCGAGGATGCCGTGCGTGCGAAGCACCCCTAGATGCTGGGAGGTTCCACTCGAGTCCATCTTCAACTGATGCTGCAGGTCGCCGACCGTGCGCTCACCGTCTCTGAGAAGCTCGAGGATGCGCACGCGCACAGGGTGACCGAGGATCCGGAAGAATTCGGCCTTCATCTGGTAGACGGCACTGCGCTGGACGGCCTCCCCAGGCGCCTTGCCTCCTGACGGCGGACTCACCGTACGGCTCTCCAAACGCGAGGCGAAAAAGTCAAGGGCATCCGCAACGGGCAATCTTAGAAGAGCGTGAACTGAGCATCAAATCAACCAGCGCGTCCGCAATCTGTTGTGGAGTGGGTGGGCAGCCGGGGATGCGCAGGCTCACAGGCAGGATCCCCTCCAGTGGCCCGGCAAGCTGGGCGGGGTCGCCGAGGGTATTGTGGCCGATCGCACAGTCCCCCAGCGCGGCGACGAGGCGCGGCTCGGGCATCGCGTCATAGGCGCGACGCAGCGGATCGACCATGCGAGTGGTGATCTGACCCGTGACGAGCAGCACATCGGCATGCCGAGGGGAGGCGACTATGCCCAGCCCGTGGCGCTGCAGGTCGTAATAGGGATTGGCGCTCGCCGCAAGCTCGTGCTCGCAGCCGTTGCACGAGCCGGCGTCGACGTGGCGCAACGCGAGCGAGCCGCAGCGCTGGGCGCGGGGGAGCGCGATCTCGCGGCGGACGCGCCCTAGGTGTCTGAGCAGCACGAACATGCCCTAGCGATCCACGCAGGCGTAGCAGAGCTCGAAGCTCTTGTTGATCAGGGGAAAGTCCGGGAGCAGGTTGTCGCGGGTAGCGCACACCAGCACCGGCCAGTTCGCGTAGGACCCCGTGCGCAGGTGCAGACGCTCGACGGCGCGTCGATCGGTCTTTACGACGCACACCGTCTCACCGCGCGGGCTCTCCACCCTGGCCACGCCGAGGCCGGTCAGAGCCGCGTCCCCTGGCTTGAAGTCGCCCGGCTCGGCACCTCCCGGCTTGACGCCGCCCGGCGTGACGCGAGAGCTGAGCAGCTGATCGAGGATCGCGAAGGTCTGCTCGAGCTCTATCTGGCGAACGTTTAGGCGAGCGCTCACGTCGCCTGTGGCACGCAACAGGGTGGCGGGCGTAAAGGAGCGGTAGGCCAGCCGCGGGCTTTCGCTGCGCGTATCGTGGCGCAAGCCCGTTGCGCGCGCGACGGGTCCTGTCGCGCCAAGGCGCTCGGCGTCTGCCCGGGTGAGCGCCCCGACGCCGTCAAGGCGGTCCTGTAGCGAAGCGGCGAACTGCAGCTCGCGCCACACGCGACCCTCTTCTTGATGCAGCGCTGCCAGCTCCTCGCGGGCCGCGAGGGCGTCGGCTTGCCCGATACGCAGCGTGCTGGCACCGAGCGCAACGGTGTCGAACAGGAAGCGGTGGCCGCTCAGGCGCTGGTTGAGACGTTGCGCGCGCTCTTTGAATCCGGCGAACGCCGTCGCGCCCGGAGCGAAGCCGACGCCGGCGCAGATCGCGGAGATGTCATTGAGGTGGTTGTAGAGCCGCTCGAGCTCCAGCAGCAGCGTACGGGCTTGACGCAGTTGCCGGTCCGGTGTGAAGCCGAGCGCCGACTCGCACGCCTGCGCGTAGGCCACCGTGTTGGTCACCGCGCAGGCCCCGCACACGCGCTGGACGTGGCGCAGTCCCTCGGCCAGCGACCGCCCCTCGGCGGCGATCTGCAGGCCCCGATGCTTGTAGAAGAGACGCAGGTCGAGATGCAGGATCCGCTCGCCGACGACCGCGAAGAGGAAGTGCCCGGACTCGATCACCCCGGCATGGATCGGCCCGACCGCGACCCGGTAGGCGTCGTGACCGTGGATGGGAACCGTCCACGCATCCGGCTCGGCGGGATGGTCGATCAGCGAACGTAAAGGCTCGTGCCCGTCGAAGCGCAGCCCGTAGCAGTCGTGCGCCTCGCGCTCGTCCCACTCCGCCGCAGCGAACAGGTCGACGATCGTGTCGATCTCCCCGCCCGGCGCAGACGCGCATACGACGTGGTCCTGATCGGCATGGGCGAACACGCAATTCGCCTGCAAGCCCATAGGACCGCGACCGGCGAACAATCCGCAGAAGCGCCCGCCGGCCCCGGACTGGCGTTCGCACGCCATGCGCCACTCTCGTGCTCTGACGTACTCGACCGCCGCCGGCGCGAGACCCGGCACGATGGACACGTGGCGTGTGCTCACGCGATGCCTCGCATGATGGCGACGCCGGCGTGTGAAGCGACGAGCAGATACGCGCCCGCCGACAGCGCCAGCAGGCCGAGCGCGATCGCAACGGTCAGCCGGCTCGCCAGGCGCACCGTGCGCCCGACAGCCCAGCGGCGGCCATGACTGTCGCCGGCGAGCGTCTCGATCAGCGCGTGCGCAAGCCCGAGAAAGCCGAGCGCCAACAACACGGCGGCGATCGTCACGAGAGCTGTCTCGTGGGCCGTGACACCGCCGAGCAGGATCAGCAGCTCGCTGAAGAACAGCGGCGATGGCGGCAATCCGGCGAGGGCGCCGAGGCTTATGCCAACCGCGGCGGCGGTCGCGGGGCTCTGCCTGCTGAGCCCACGGGGCGCGCGGCGCGCACTGTCGGGGTCGTGGCGCGCGAGCGGCAACGCCGTGTAGAAGGCGAGCGACTTGGCCAGGCCGTGCCCTGCGACATGGACGATCACGCCGATGGCTGCGAGCGGGGTGGCGAAGCCGACCCCTAGCGCAAGGATGCCCATGTGCTCGAGGCTCGAGTAGGCAAGCAGCCGCTTCCAGGCCATCCTCCGCCACAGGAACGGCACGGCGATCGCGAGCGAGGCGAGCCCGAAGGCGAGCATCAGGTCCCGGGCCAGATGGTGGGAGACGGTCGCGCCGAGTGTGAGCGCCACACGCCAGGCGATCAGCATCACCGTCGGCAGCAGGGCGGCCGAGAGCAGCGCGCTGACCGGCGGCGGCGCCTCGCTGTGAGCGTCGGGTAGCCAGTTGTGCACCGGCGCCAGCCCGATCTTCGCGGCCAGCCCGACGAGGATCAGGATCAGCGATACGACGGCCGTCCGGTCGGACAGGTGCGCGGAGTGCGCTGCCAGGCTCTGCCAGTCGAGCGTCGCAAGCGTCCCTCCGTGCGGGGAGAGGCCGACAAACAGGATCAGTATCCCCAGCAGCGCGACGGCGAGGCCGAAGGTCGTCAGCACGAGGTACTTCCAGCCGGCCTCCAAAGCGTTCGTGCTGCCGCTGAAGGCGACCAGCAACGCCGAGGCGCCGGTGGTTGCCTCGACCAGCAGCCAAGCGACGCCGAGGTTCTTCACCAACGCAAGTGCGAGCAGCGCTGCCCAGAAGAGATGAAAGCCCGTGTAGTACCACTCGCGCGCGCGGCGCGCGGTAAAGAAGCTCCTGCCGGATCCGGCCAGGTAGGTGGGCGAGACCACCGCGCTGAGCCAGCCGATCGCCGCGATCACCGCCAGGAAGCTCGCCCCGCCACGGTCGAGCAGGTACCAGGAGCCCCCGAGTCCGTGCCCGCTCTGGACCACGCCGAGTGCGCTTGCGGCAAGCGCCACGGCGGCGGTGACGCTCGCGCTGAAGATGTTCAACCGGTCGGCCCAGACAGGCGTGCGCACCGCCGCCCGTATGAGCAGCGCCCCCAGCAGGGGTGCCGCCGGCACGGCGATGAGCAGTGCGCTCGTCATGTCGCGCAACCACCACAGCCGGCACGAGGGCGCCGGTGACGGGACCCAACGGGCGCGGCGAGGATCAGAGCGTCAGTCACGGAGCACCTCCAGCAGGGAGCTGTCGCCGCTGCCGAGCCGCTCGTGGATCTTGGCGGCAAACGCGGCCGCCACCGACACGACCACGACAAGGTCGAACACGAGTCCGAGCTCGATGAACGCCGGCAGGCCGGACGGCAGGGAGAGACCCGCCAGATAGACCCCGTTCTCGGCGATCAGGAACCCCAGCGCCTGGAAGAGCACCGCGCGGCGGACGACTGCGACGAGGATGCCGAGCACCAGCACGCCGACCGCGGCATGTTCCACGCCGGCTTCGAGCAGCCCGAAGCGCGGAATCAGCTGCTCGATGGCAAGCGCCACGCTAACCGCGATCGCCAGCCGCGCCAGCGCGTTAGGCTCGCTGACGATCAGCCGCTCCTTGCGGGCACGCCGGGTCGTGATCAGCAGCAGCGCCGGTAGCAGCAGGCCCTTCGTGATCAGGATCGTCCCGGCTACCATCGGCGCGGGAGAGGCGGACGGCTCGTGGGTGAGCGCGTACAGACCCAACCCGAGGGCTTGCGCCCCGACGAGCACGATCGCCGTCGAACGGCGACGCACCACGATAACCGCCAGCGAGCTGACGACCAACCCCCAGATAGCCGCGCCGGTCATCCACCGCCCCCCACGGCAAGCCAGCTTGCCAGTCCGAGCAAGCAGAGCGCCGCCCCGGAGCCGAGCAGGAGCGGCACGCGCAGCACCCCCATCTTCGCCTGCACCGTCTCGCACACCGCAAGCGCCACGCTGAGCGCCAGCACGCCACCCGTCAGCACACCGATTTGCGCCGCGAACGACCCGGGGTGAGGGAACGCCAGTTCGCACGCGAGCACGAGCATGATCCAGTGCCGCGCCGCAGCGGACCACTGGAGGTAAACCAACTCGCGCCCGGCGTACTCGAGCAGCGGTCCCTCGTGGATCATCGTGAGCTCCAGGTGCGTGTCCGGGTTATCAACAGGCTGTCGGCCTATCTCGGCCAGCACGACCAGACACAGCCCGATCATGGCTACCCAATGCGCGGGCTTCTCCCACACCTCCGGCAGGGTCGCCGCGTGGCTCATCGAGAGCAGGTCAGTGCTGCCAGGGGGGAGCGCGAACAGGAGCAGCACGAGCAGCAAGAGCCCCTCGACGAACACCGAGAGCATCAGATCCCGCGCTGACCCCATCAGCCCGAACGCGCCGGCGGTGTCCCATGCCGCGAGAGCAAGTGCGAAGCGCGCGAGCGCAAGCAGCCCGACCAGGACGAGCGCGTCGTGGCCGAGTCCCCATTCCGGGGCGAGGTCTGCGATCGGCAGTAACAGGAGCGCGAGCCCTGTGCAGGCCGCCGCAACGGCGGGTGCGAGCGTGTAGATAAGCGTCCTGGGCTCGGGCGCCACGCCGCTCTTGCCCCACAGCCGGCGAAGCTCGCGGTAGGGCTGGAGAACGGAGGGTCCGCACCTGCCTTGAAGACGCGCCTTCACTTGCTGGATCAGCCCGACGATCGCCGGACCGAGCAGCACGCCTCCGACCAGCTGGACGGCGCCCGCCGCTACTGTCGCACCGCTCATCCCAAGACGCCGATGCGCGCCAGCGCCAGCAGAGCGCCAAGCAAGGCGAGGAGATAGATCAGATAGGCGCGCAGGCTGCCCGACTGCAACCGCCGTGCGACCCGTGCGCCCCGCAGCGCTCCGCGTGACACGGGCCCGTAGAGCAGCGTGTCGAACAGATGCGGCACCTCCGCGCTGTAGGCGACCGCTTCGACGATCCCAGTCGAGGAGACGATGATCTGCGCCTCGCGCCGTGGGCGCAAGAACCCCTCCAGTACCAGCCGCAGCGGCTTGGTGAACCCGGCCGACGTCCATGCCAGCGCTGCTGCGGGCGGCTGACCGCACGTCCAGGTCGGCGCGGCCGCGATCCGGTGAGCGTGCGCGAGACGGGCAAGCGCTGCCACCAGCGCCACGAGCGCCAGCGCGAGGGCGAGTGTCGGCAGCGAGCCCGTTCCGGGTACCTCCAGGCTTGTGCTCCCGCCCAGCGAGACACTTCCCGGCGAGAGGGCGGCGAGCCTTCCCACGAGTGGCCCGGGTAGCACTCCCAGCAGGACACACCCCGCAGCGAGGAAGACCATGCTCGCGCGGATCGCGCCGGGAGCCTCGCTTGCCTGGGCGCACTCTGGGCGACGTGGAAGGCCGAGCAACACCAGCCCGATCACCTTCACGAAGCAGTACACCGCCAGAGCCGCCGTCCCGGCCAGCGCGGCCGTCGCGATCGTGCCGGCGAAGGCCACACCCAGATGAGTGACGCCCCCGAGATGCAGAAGCGATTGCAGCGTCAGCCACTCCGAGGCGAATCCGTTCAGCGGAGGAAGGCCCGCGATCGCCATCGCGCCGAGCGCGAACGTCGTGCCCGTCCATGGCATCCGCCGTAACAGGCCCCCCATCCGATCGAGTTCGAGGCTGCCGACCGCCTGAGCTAGAGCCCCAGCGCCCAGGAACAGCAGCCCCTTGAACAGCGCGTGATTGAGGGCGTGAAGCAGCGCCGCCGCGAACGCGATCGCGCTCCAGGTGTCCGCTCCGATGTCGCGGAGCACGAGCGAGGCCCCCAGCCCGAGCGCCACGATCCCGACGTTCTCGATCGAGTGAAACGCGAGCAGTCGCTTGAGCTCGTGCTGCATCAGTGCGTACAGCACTCCGCCAAGGCACGACAGGGAGCCAAGCGCCATCAGCGTGATGCCGACCCATGGCCCAGGCGCTGCCAGCCAATCGAACAGCACGCGCACGAGCCCGTAGATGGCCAGCTTGATCATCACCCCCGACATCAGGGCAGAGATGTGCGCGGGCGCGAGCGGGTGCGCGCGCGGCAGCCAGGAGTGAAGCGGCATGAGGCCGGCCTTCGTCGAGAAGCCGACGAGCGAGGCGCAGGCGACGAACGCCGCGAGACCGCCACCAAGGGAGTGGCCGCCCAAGGCTCCGTGCCAGGCCAGCGCGAGCATCGACGCCCACACGCAGGCGCCGCCGATGTGGGTGATGGCGAGATAGACGAACACGCCGTGGCGGGCCTCGGTGTCTTGGCGGGCGATCAGGATCGCGCCCGCCGGGACGAGCGTCATCAGCTCCCAGAACTCCAAGAACGTGCTGACGTCACGCGCGCTCACGAACCCGATCAGCGCCAGCAGGAACGTTCCCGTCGCGACGGCCAGTGCACGACCACTGCCGTCGGCGCGAAGCGAGTCGCGCGCGAACCAGGCCGCCGGTGCGCCGACGGCGGCGATGATCACGAGGAAGAACCCGCTGAGCGGATCGAGCCCGAACGCCGGGTGTATGTCGCTGCGAAACGCGGCGCCAAGGGCATGGCCCGAAGCGAGCACCCAAACGCCTGCCGCACCTGCGAAAAGGACTCCGGTCGACTGGAGCGCCAAGCCGGTGCGTGGCGAGCGACTGGAGCCTGCGTTTATAGCGCCGAGGAAGATCGCGAGCACGCCGGCGATGGCGAGCGCCTGCGGAGCACCCGTCAAGCGCTGCGTCCGCCGCGCTCGGCCGGCGTTGAGATCGGGGCAGCCATGGCCCCGCGCAGACTACACTATGGCTTCTAAGTAGAGAGTCTTAGAAGCTTGTAAGATGCTTTAGTCGTTGGCCGACCAGACCAGCCAGCAACATCTCGGCAAGCGCAAGATCGAGCGGGCTCGTCACCTTCAGGTTCTCTCGCTCGGACGGCACGATCGTGACCCGGCCGCCAGAGCGCTCGACGAGCCAGGCGTCGTCGGTGGCGGCGGCGAGCACGTCGGCCGGCACATCCAGAGCGCGCTCGAGAGACGCCCGCCTGAAGACCTGCGGCGTCTGCACGGCCCACAGCCCGGAGCGGTCGAGCGTGCGTGTGACAACGCCCTCGCCGTCCGTCTGCTTGATCGTGTCGGTGACGGGCGACGCCGCGATCGCGGCGTCGACGCCCTCGCGCGAAACGGCATCGAGCGTCGCCTGGACGAGTTCGGCGGTCAGCAGCGGGCGGGCCGCGTCGTGTACGAGCACCGGATCCCCCGGTCCGGCGGCGGCGAGTGCACGCTTGACGGACTCCGAGCGAACGCTGCCTCCTGGAGCCCCGATCGTCCCCGCCGGCGCCGGCATATCGGGGGGGAGCGCCACGACGATTTGCTCGATGTCGCCGAGCGCGTTCAGCGCCTCGACGCTCCATTGCACGAGCGGCTTGCCCCCCAGTTGCACGAACGCCTTGGGCCGATCCGCCCCGAGGCGCTCACCCCGTCCGGCGGCCAGCAAAAGCGCTATGGCCATCGCCCGTTACCAGCTGTATGCGGCGTCGCGGCTGAGACGCCCAAATCTTCGGAGCTGTCGCGCACGCGGCGGGTCACGGTACTCGGCTAACTGCCGCGTGCGCGATAGTCCGGTCTACTTGGCTGCGAGCGCCAGCTGGCTCGACGCGGAGTTGGCGAGCAGCTCGTCGAGGTACTCTTCGGCCTCGGACTCGTCCTTGTCGAGCGCGTACATCAGCTCGGAGGCGAGGATCTTCTTGGCGCGCGTGAACATCTGCTTCTCGCCCGTGGAGAGTCCCTTCTCGGACTCGCGCAGGGCAAGGTTGCGTACGACCTCGGCCAGCTCGTAGATGTCGCCGGTCTTGATCTTGTCGCGGTTGTGCTTGAAGCGGCGGTTCCAGTTCTTGGGCATCTCAGACACTTCGTCTTGAAGGACGTCGAGCACCTTCTTGACCGTCTCCTCGTCGATCACCCTGCGCAGGCCCGCGAGAGCCGCGTTCTCGGTGGGAACCTTGACGGTCATGTCGTTGTGGAGGATCTTGATCGTCAGGTACTCGCGCGTGGTGCCGAGAACCTCCATGTCTTCCTTGCTCATGACCTTGCCGGCGCCGTGGTGGGGGTAGACGACATGGTCTCCGAGCTCGAACTCGATGTGCTCGACCTCTCGGGTCGCCTCGAGCTCCTCGATGAGATCTGCCTCTTGGATTGCTTGGGGAATGGTGTCCTCCTTTGATCGAGCCGGCGCGCCGGCCGCTGTCAGGTCTGTAGGTAGCGGTCCACGAGGTTGATCTCCTGTAGGCGCCGAAGGCCCTCGCGGATGTCCTTCGCGCGTATCTCCCCCACTCCCTCAACTGTCTCGAGCTCTGAGTCCGTGGCGGCGAGCAGCTCATCCAGGCCTCCAAACTCGCTGACGATCTGCGCCACGACGAGCTTGGGCAAGCGTGGGATGCGCCCGAGGATCCGGTAGCCGCGCGGAGCGGCGGGGTAGTCGAGCGTGTTGAGCTTGCGATCGAAGCCGAGCAGTTCGGCGAGCCGGCCGAAGTCGAGCAGATCTTGATGGGGCAGGCGCCCGACCTGGTCGAGCGCCACTGTATACGCCTCGTCGGTGTGGTCGGCGAGGTAGTCCTGCACGAGCGCGGCCTTCTCGGCGGCCGTGCCGAGGATCGTCTCCTCCAGCTGCATCTCGATCAGGCGCCCCTCGCTGCCGAGCTCGACGATGTAGCGCTCGATCTCAACGGCCATGCGGGTCACCAGCTCCGAGCGCTGCAGCACGGTCAGCACATCGTGTAGGGTCACGCCGCCCTCGAACTCCAGAGCGGTCAGACGTGTTGATACTTGATCGAGGCGCTGACGGTACTTGTCTAGGGTGGCGAGCGCCTGATTGGCCTTCGACAGCACGACGGTGATGTCTTCGAGGATGTACTTGAAGCCGTCGACGTACAGCGAGACGACCTCGCGGCGCTGGGAGATCGCGATCACGAGCGCGTCGGTCTGCTTGGAGACGCGCTCGGCCGTGCGGTGGCGGGTGCCCGTCTCGTGCGAGAGGATCGTCGGATCGGGCATCAGCTGGACGTTGGCCATCGCGATCTTGGTGGCGTTGGCGTTGAGGATGATCGCCCCGTCCATCTTGGCCACCTGGTAGAGGTAGGCGGGGGTGTAGTCGATCTCGAGCTTGATCCCGCCAGAGAACAGGAAGCTGAGGTCCTCGGGCTCGCCTATCACGATCAGACCGCCGGTGCGCGCGTGCAGGATGCTCTCGATCCCCTCGCGCAGCGCGGTGCCCGGAGCGACCATCTCCAGCGCCCTCACAAGGCGAGGCTCCAAACGTGCGTCAGTGTCGAAGTCTTCACCGGATCGTGAGGCCACGACAGCTAATTCTACGGCATTTAGCGTCCGTTTACCCCGCCCGCCGGAAACGAGACGGGCTCAGGCGGCGGCGCGGGCGGGCCGACTCCCGGCGACCGGCAGCGCCGCGGCGAGCGCCTCGCGCAAGGTGGGCGCCTCGCACGCTCCATGTCCGCTGCCGGTGGGCGCGATCACGTCTTGTAGCCCGTGTCTGGCGGCCTCTTGGAGCCGGCGTTCGGGATGGCCTACCCAGCGCAGCTCGCCGGTGAGACCGAGCTCGCCGAAGCAGGCGCGCGGCGCTCCGCCGACGGCGACCCCACGCGCGGCGGACGCAACCGCGAGCGCGAGCGCGAGGTCTACGCCGGGCTCCTCGACGCGGACGCCGCCGACGACGTTGACGAATACATCGTGACCGCCGACACTGACGCGGCCGTGGCGTCCGAGGATCGCGAGCACAAGCGCGAGGCGGTTGCGATCGAGTCCAGAGACCACACGACGGGGCTGTTCGAGCTCTGAGGGCGCTACAAGCGCCTGCACCTCGACGAGCAGCGGCCGCGAGCCCTCCATTGCGGCGAGCACCACGCTTCCTGGAGCGCGCGTCGCCTCGGCTACGAAGCGCGCGGAGGCGTCGAGCACCTCGACGAGCCCACCTTGGCGCATCTCGAACAGGCCGGCCTCGTTGGTCGAGCCGAAACGGTTCTTCAGCGCGCGCAGCTCGCGGTAGGGGCGCTCGCGTTCACCCTCGAACTGCAGGACGCAGTCGACCAGGTGCTCGAGCACTCGCGGGCCCGCGAGTGCCCCGTCCTTGGTGACGTGGCCGACGAGCATGACTGCGATATCGCGCGCCTTGGCAAAGTCCATGAGCGCAGCGGCGACCTCTCTGACCTGGCCGACCGAGCCGGCCGAGCCGGACAGCTCGCCGCAGCGCAGCGTCTGGACGGAGTCGATCACGCAGACGGCGGGCGCATGAGCGGCGAGCGAATCGAGCACGACGTCGAGGTCTGTCTCGGCGAGCACGGGCACATCGAGCGCGGCGCAGGCCGAGCCCGAGCAAAGTCGCTGTGCCCGCAGGCGGACCTGCTCGGCCGACTCCTCGGCGCTTACGTACAGCGTCCGGTGCCCGGTGCCCGCGAGGTTGCCGAGCGCCATGTTCGTGAGCGTCGACTTGCCGATCCCAGGGGAGCCGCCGAGCAGCACGAGCGAGCCGGGCACGAGACCGCCGCCGAGCACGCGGTCGAGCTCGCCGATGCCGGTTTGAAGGCGCTCTACGGCAGTGCTTGCGACCTCGCGCAGAGGGACGGGCGGCGCCGGCGCGACCCCCTGGGCGGACCCGCCGCCGCGTCTGGGCGCCCCCTTGCCGTTAGCGCCCCCCGCGGGAGCGCGCTCCTCGACGAGCGTGTTCCAGGCCCCGCACCCCTGGCACTGCCCGTGCCAGCGAGCGGACGAGAAGCCGCACTGGGAGCAGATGTGGATCGTCTGGGGTCGGGCCACCCCAAGCAGACTAAGGACCCGCGGGGACGGTTCAGTCTCGCCCGACGATCTCGCTGCGGCGCTCGAACAGCATCACGTCGCGCCAGCTGCCGTCGGCCATGCGACCGACGCGCTCGTGGGTGCCGAGCAGACGAAAGCCGCAGCCTTCGTGCAGGGCGATCGACGCTTCGTTCTCGGGGAAGATGCCGGCTTGCAGCGTCCAGAAGCCTGCACGCTCGGAGCCGTCGATCAGGGCGTGCAGCAGGGCGCGCCCGATCCCGCGGCGGGCGTGGGAACGATCGACGTAGATGCTGACGGCGCCGACGCCGCGATAGACCTCGCGTGAAGAGACGGGACTGAGCGCAGCCCAGCCGGTCACCTCACCCGCCTGATCGCGCGCCACAAGGCAGGGCTCCTGAACGCGCGCGGCGCGCCAGTGCGCGTAGCTGGGGACCTCGTTCTCGAACGTGGCGGCGCCGGTTGCGATCCCTTCGGCGTATATGCGCGCGACCGAAGGCCAGTCTTCGTCGACCATCTGTGCGATCGACACGCGTGCGCTCCGCGCGCCGGCTGCGTGGGGTGAGGCGCTCAGCGTTGCTGCCTACGGCTCGGCGGGGTGCTCGTCGTCGGTCTCGGACAGTGCGTCGCCCGTAGGCCCGCCGTCGTCCTCGCCCTCGGGCAGCGACCCGCCGGCCCCCGCGCCGACGCCGACCGGCGTCTTCTGCTTCTTGGGCTTGACGATCGTCAGGCGCACCTCGTCCTCGCCGTCGGGAGCGGGCTTGACGACGACGGTGGCGCCGGGGGTGAGCTTCTCGCGCAGAACGAAGTCGGCGAGCGGGTCCTCGATGTAGCGTTGGATCGCCCTGCGCAGCGGACGCGCGCCCATCGCGGGGTCCCAGCCCTTCTCGACGAGCATGTCCTTGGCGGGGTCGGTCAGCTCGAGCTGCAGCTCGCGCTCGGCCATCGACTCTCGGATGCGCAGCAAGAGCAGCTCGACGATCTGCCTGATCTCCTCGCGCTGGAGCTTGTGGAAGACGATCACGTCGTCGATCCTGTTGAGGAACTCGGGCCGGAAGACCTTCTTCAGCTCGCCCATGATGCGGTTCTTCATGTCCTCGTAGGTGATCCCGGTCTCGTCGTCGGAGACGGCGAAGCCGAGCGGCGTGTTGCGCGCGATCTCGGCCGCCCCGATGTTCGAGGTCATGATCACGATCGCGTGCCTGAAGTCCACGGTGCGGCCTTGAGCGTCGGTGAGTCGTCCGTCCTCGAGGATCTGCAGGAGGATGTTGAAGACGTCGGGGTGGGCCTTCTCGATCTCGTCGAGCAGGAGCACGCTGTAGGGCTTGCGGCGCACGGCCTCGGTGAGCTGGCCGCCCTCGTCGTAGCCGATGTAGCCGGGAGGCGAGCCAACCAGGCGCGAGACGGAGTGCTTCTCCATGTACTCGCTCATGTCTATCCGGATCATCGCGTCGTCGTCGCCGAACAGGAACTCGGCGAGCGTGCGCGCAAGCTCGGTCTTGCCGACGCCGGACGGGCCCAGGAAGATAAACGAGCCGGTCGGGCGCTTGGGGTCCTTCAAGCCCGCGCGCGAGCGGCGGATCGCCTTTGAGATCACCTCGATCGCGGGGTGCTGGCCGATCACGCGCTTGTGCAGTTCGTCCTCCATGCGCATCAGCTTCTGGGTCTCGGCCTCGGTCAGCTTGAAGACTGGGATGCCCGTCCACATCGAGACGATGTCGGCGATCTCCTCCTCGCCGATCGACGGGCGCTCGGCCGAGTCGCCGGACTCCCACTCTTCCTCGAGCTCGCGCTTCTTGCCGGCGAGCTTGCGCTCCTTGTCGCGCAGAGCGGCGGCCTTCTCGAATTCTTGGGCCTCGATCGCCGTCTCCTTCTCGCGGCGCACCGACTCGATCTCCTCTTCGAACTCCTTGTTCGCGGGAGGGGAGCTCATCGACTTGATCCTCATGCGTGAGGCGGCCTCGTCGATCAGGTCGATCGCCTTGTCGGGAAGGAAGCGGTCGGAGATGTAGCGGTAGGCGAGGTCGGCCGCGGCCTGCAGGGCCTCGTCGGTGATCTGAACCTTGTGGTGGGACTCATAGCGGTCGCGCAGGCCTCTGAGGATCTCGACGGTCTGTTCGATCGTGGGCTCCTCGACGCGGATCTGCTGGAAGCGGCGCTCGAGAGCGGAGTCGCGCTCCAGGTACTTGCGGTACTCGTCGAGTGTGGTGGCGCCGATCGTCTGCAGCTCGCCGCGCGCAAGGGCGGGCTTGAGGATCGAGGCGGCGTCGATTGCCCCCTCGGCCGCGCCGGCGCCGACGAGGTTGTGGAGCTCGTCGATGAACAGAATGATGTCCCCGCGCTGGGTGATCTCCTTCATGACCTTCTTCAGGCGCTCCTCGAACTCGCCGCGGTACTTCGAGCCGGCGACGAGAGCCGCGAGGTCGAGCGTATAGATCTGCTTGTTCTTCAGCAGCTCGGGGACGTCGGCGTTGGTGATCCGCTGGGCCAGGCCCTCGACGACGGCGGTCTTGCCGACGCCGGGCTCGCCTATCAGGACGGGGTTGTTCTTGGTGCGCCTCGAGAGGATCTGCATGATCCGCTCGATCTCGGTCTCCCTGCCAACGACGGGGTCGAGCTTGCCGTCGGCGGCCAGCCGCGTGAGGTTGCGCCCGAACTGGTCGAGCAGCTTGGATGACTTCTTGCCCTCGCCGGCGCCCGACCCTGCGCCTGCGCCAGCTGCCGCGCCTTGGCGACGGCCGCCGGGGCCTGAGAGCATGCGGATGACCTCGTTGCGGATCTTCTCCGAGTCGGCGTCGAAGTCGAGCAGGATGCGTGCGGCGACGCCCTCGTTCTCGCGTACGAGGCCGAGCAGGATGTGCTCGGTGCCGATGTAGTTGTGGCCGAGCGACAGCGCCTCGCGCAGCGCCAGCTCGAGCACCTTCTTGGCGCGGGGCGTGAACGGGATCTGACCGCTGGTGACCTCCTCGCCGGAGCCCACGATCCGCACGACCTGGGCGCGTACGCGCTCGACGGTGATATCGAGCGACTCGAGCACGCGCGCGGCGAGCCCCTCCTCCTCGCGCAGCAAGCCGAGCAGGATGTGCTCCGTGCCTATGTAGTTGTGCTTGAGCGTCCGCGCCTCCTCCTGCGCGAGAACGACCACCTGGCGGGCCCGTTCTGTGAATCGCTCGAACATGGTGCTGCTTCCTTCCGCTGCGAGGGGGCGGCGCCTCTTGGAGTGGCGTGATCGAGGCTGCCGCCACCAGCCACGAGACGCCCTTTCAGGCAGTCTACCAACAGGCCTTAGGGCCTATTCATGCTCGGCCGACCCCGCGCGCCCCGGGCCTATACCTTCGTGGAGGGGCCTTGATCGCGCATCGCGGGGAACAGCACGACCTCGCGGATGGAGGTCTGGCCCGTGAGGATCATGACGAGCCGGTCTATCCCGAGGCCGACGCCTCCCGTAGGGGGCATACCGTGCTCCAAGGCCTCTAAGAACAGCTCGTCGTGCGGCTGGGTCTCTTCGTCTCCCGCAAGCGCGAGGCGCCGCTGGGCTTCGAAGCGCGCCCGCTGCTCGTCGGGATCGGTCAGCTCGCTGAACGCGTTCGCGATCTCCATCCCACCCGCGAACGCCTCCCAGCGCTCGGCGAGCCCGGCCCCGGCGCGGTGAGAGCGCGCGAAGGGCGACAGCTCGATTGGGTAGTCGAAGATGAATGTCGGCTGGATCAGGGTCGGCTCGACGTGCTTTGAGAGCAGGTCGTCGGCGAGCGCCGGCCAGCTGAGGCCGTCGGTCGGCATCGAAAGGCCTCGCTCACGAATCGCGGAGCGCAACGAGTCGGCGTCCCGATACGCACGCAGGTCGATCCCGGTCGCCTCTCGTATCGCATCCATGAACACGAGCCGCCGCCAGGGCGCTTTGAAGTCTATCTCGCCCTCGTAGCCGGCGGCCTGGGCGACGCGGGCGACCATCTCCTCGAGGCGGCGCGCCTCGTCTTGATAGTCGGCGTAGGCCTCATACCACTCGACCATCGTGAACTCGGGGTTGTGCTTGGTCGAAAGGCCCTCGTTGCGAAAGTCCTTGCCCAGCTCGTAGACGCGCTCCAGGCCACCGACGATCAGGCGCTTGAGGTACAGCTCGGTGGCGATCCGCAGGTACAGCTTGCGATCGAGCGCGTTGTGGTGGGTCATGAACGGCCTCGCCAGAGCCCCGCCGTAGAGCGGCTGCAGCACCGGTGTTTCGACCTCGAGGAAGTTGTTTGCGTCGAGGTAAGCTCGCACCGCCGCGATCGCCTTGGCACGAGTCGCGAACAACTTGCGTGCGTTCTCGTTCGAGAGAAGGTCGAGCTCGCGCCGGCGGTGGCGCGTCTCGAGGTCTGTGAGGCCGGAGTGCTTGTCGGGTGGGGGCCGTAGCGCCTTGCTGAGCACTTGGTAGTCGTCGACGCGGAGGGTGAGCTCTCCGTGGCGGCTTCGTAAGGGAGCGCCGTCGATGCCGAGCAGATCCCCCGAGTCGAGCGAGCACAGACGCTTGAAGCGTTCGGTGCCGAGCACGTCGAGACGTGCATGCAGCTGGATCTGGCCGCTGCGGTCGACGAGATCGATGAAGGCGGCCTTGCCTCCGCCGCGGCGGGCTAGCAAGCGACCGGCGACGCGCCGGTGCTCCTCTGTCTCCTCGCCCGTTTGGAGGTGTTCGTAGGCGGCGCGTACTTCGGCGAGCGACTCAACGCCGGGGTAGGAGTAGGGCGCAAGCTCCTCCCCTTCCTCACTCAGCCGCGCCGCCTTGGCCCGGCGCTCGGCGATCAGCTCCGCCAGGCCATGCTTCTGCGTCGATGAGTCGGTGGGGTCAGTCATGGGGACGTACGACCGGCATCCAGCCTTCGGGCCGTGCCGGCCTGCACTCTATGCATGCGGAGATCGTTCAGACCGGCACGGCAGGTACCGCGGACGGCCATCCAGGCCGTCCTACTTGAGGCCTACGTCGATCTTGGTGATCTTGAGCTTGCGGGCAGGACCGCGGGGGACGCGAACGGCGACGATGTCATTGCGCTTACGGCCGATGAGGGCGCGCCCGACGGGCGACTCGTTGGAGAGCTTGGCCTCTTCGGGGTTGGCCTCGGCGGAGCCGACGATCGTGTACTTGACCGACTTGCCCGTCTTCTCGTCCTTGACGTGCACGACCGATCCGATTTGGACGACGTCGGTGGACAGGTCGTTCGAGTCGATTACGGTCGCGAGACGTAGCTTCTCTTGGAGCTGGGCGATCCTGCTCTCGAGCATCGCCTGCTCGTTCTTGGCGTCGTCGTACTCGGAGTTCTCGGCTATGTCCCCGAACTCGCGCGCCTCCTTGATCCGCTGGGCGACCTCGCGGCGCTTAGTCGTCGAGAGCAGCTCCAGCTCCTCTTGGAGCTTGGAGAGACCTTCTGGGGTGAGGATTACGTCCTTGGGCATATGAGCTTCGATCAGGTGTGCGGACGATGAAAACCCCGCCTTCGGCGGGGCCTCGCCGCGCTTAGGGGCACGCGGCGAGCGCAGCAGTATAGCGAGCGTCTTGGAGGGTGGAGCAGCACTGCAGGGACCCTCCCAGAGCCTTCGAACGCGCCTTCTCGAGACCCAGTCGCGCCACATACCAGGGGTAGAACTTGCGCAGGTAGCGGGTGGCGCGCTCTTCGCCAAGATGCTCGACGGCGCGGTCGGCCGTCCAGGCGAGCTCGCTCAGGACCTCCTCGCGAGCCGGCCCGTGCTCGCGAGTGCCGAGCAGCTGGGCGAACAGCCAGGGATTGCCGAGCGATCCGCGCGCCAGCATGACCGCGGTTGCCCCGGTCGCCGCAAAGGCCTCGCGCACGCGCTCCGGGTCTCGAAGGCCGCCGGTGAGGATTACGGGCGCGTCGAGGGCACGTACGAGCTTGGCGGCGAGCTCATAGTCGGGGACGCCCTTGTGGTGGACGGCGGCGGAGCGTGGATGGAAAGCGATCGCTGCGACGCCGGCCTCCGCGACGAGCCGCTGGGCCAAGTCGAAGCCGCTTGTGTCTCCGTGACGCCGGCCCGAGCGCAGCTTGACGGTGACGGGAAGCCCGCTCCCTTGGTGGGCCGCCTTGGCAAGCGCGATCGCGAGGTCCGGGTCGTCGAGCAGAGCGGCGCCTGCGCCGGCCTTGCAGACCTTGGGCACGGGACAGCCCATGTTCAGATCGATCGCGTCCGCGCCCGCCTGGGCCGCAGCCTTCGAAGCGACGCGCATGATGTGGGGGTCCTGACCGAACAGCTGGATCGAGACTGGCCCGCCGGTCCCGGTCTCCCGCTCGAGCGGGTCGATCCAAAGCATCTCGTTGCAGGTGCGCGCGTTGCCGTGGAAGATCGCGTGACTGGAGACCATCTCTGAGACGGCCATGCCGGCGCCGTAGCGCTTGGCCTGGAGGCGCACGAACCAGTTGCCGATGCCCGCTAGGGGGGCGAGCATGACGCGGTTGGGGACCTTCAGGGGACCCAGCATCCAGGGGTCTGTCAAGCGCGCTTGGACCACGGGGCCATTATGGCCTGCGACCGGCCGTCCCCGGAGAGACGGCGCGCCGGCGGCCACCCTCGCCGGCACGCGTCTACTCGTCATGAGCTCCAACCCATTGCGAGCGCGATCGGAGCGCTTCAGGCGTTCAGCTCGTATAGAAGCCGCAGCCCGGTGAGCGTGAGCAGGTCGTCGACCTCGGAGATCTCCTCTGTGAAGGGCACCACGAGCTTGCCGAGCCCGCCGGTGGCGACGACGGGCACCTTTTGTCCGAGCTCGACGTAGAGGCGCCGCAGGATCGCGTCGACCGCGCCCGCGTAGCCGAAGACGACGCCGGAGCGGATCGCGTCGATCGTGTTCTTGCCGATCACCGTCTTGGGGGGCGCCAGCTCGACCTTCGGCAGCCGCGCGCCCCGCTCGGTGAGCGCGTCGAGCGAGATCTCGATCCCGGTCATGAGCGCCCCGCCGATGTACTCGCCTTCGGAGGAGACGACGTCGAAAGTGGTGGCGGTGCCGAAGTCCACGCAGACGGCGGCTCCCTTGAATCGCTCGCGAAGGGCGACCGCGTTGACGAGTCTGTCGGCGCCGATCTCGCGGGGGTTGTCGTAGCGGATCGCCATGCCCGTCTTCAGGCCGGGGCCGACGACGAGCATCTCGTGGTGCAGGTAGCGCTCGGCCATCTCCGTCCATTCCGGCTCCAGAGCGGGCACGGTCGAGGAGACGATTGAGGCGGTGAGGTCGGAGAACTTCAGGCCGCGCAGCTCGAGCAGGTTGCGTAGCGCGGCGCCGAGCTGGTCGGCTGTGGACTCGCGCACGGTCGCGAAGCGCCAGTGCTCGACGAGCTCGTCGCCACGAAAAGTCCCAAAATGCGTCTGCGTGTTGCCGACGTCTACGACTAGGAGCATGGTCGGGGATTATGCTCGTCGCGTGACGGTAAAGCTGTATGCGTTGCCCGCCTCGCATCCGTGTGCCGCTGTGGAGGTCGCTCTGCAGCGCAAGGCGATCGAGTACGAGCGCGTCGAGTTGCTGCCGATGAGCCAGCAGCTGCTGGGCCCACTGCTGTACGGCGGCAACACCGTCCCGGGCCTCAGGATCGGCAGAGAGCGGCTTGCGGGATCGCGCACGATCATGAGACGGCTCGACACGCTCGAGGCCGAGCCTCCGTTGCTGCCGCCGCTGTCGGATGCGGTCGCGCGCGCGCGTGTGTTGGAGGCCGAGCGCTGGGGTGATGAGGTCTTGCAGAGCGTGCCGAGACGGATCATCGACGCCTGTTTCTTGCGCGATGCGAGCTGCATGGAGAGCTACGCGGATGGCGTCAAACTGCCGTTGCCGCGCGCGGTGCTTCGCCCTGTGATGCCTCTGACCGCGAAGCTGATGGCCCGGCGCAACCACGCTCGCGACGATCTCGTGCAGGCGGACCTGGTCGCTCTGCCCGCCCAGCTCGAGCACATCGACGCTTGGATAGCGGATGGGGTGCTGGGCGGCGAGCAGCCGAACGCTGCCGACCTGCAGATCGGCAGCTCGCTGCGTTTGCTGCTGACGATCGGCGACGTGCGCCCCCTCATCGAAGGGCGCCCGTGCGAGCGCCTGACGCGCTGGTTCGAGCCTCAGGCCGGCGGCGTGCCGGCCGGCACCCTGCCTGCGCAGTGGCTGCCGGCGAGAGCGTCGGCCTGAGCCACGTCTGCGGCAATCTACTGAATCGGGCAGGCGGGCCTTGTAACGCGTGCAACAAAACGCTTAGAGTCGCGCTGCCGCACTTCGGTTTGAGGGGCTTTGAGGACAAATGGAGGCCTTAGATGTCTGATCGTTCCGGGCGCTTGGCGCCTTTGACGGGCGTTGTGTTCGTGGCGCTGTTGATCGCCGCAAACTCGATCGTTGAAACCACACCTGACAGCAATGCGAGCGCCGCGAAGGTGATCTCGTTCTACAACGCGCACAGCACGAAAATCGCCGTCGCCGCCTACCTCACGGGCGTGAGCCTGTTCGTGGGCCTGTTCTTCTACGCGATCCTGCGCGATCGTCTGCGCGAACACGGCGCCGCGAAGGGCCTTGCGAACACGGCGTTCGGCGGAGCGGTCCTGTTCGCCGTCGGGGGCGGTCTCGCCGCGGGTACGGAGCTTGCGCTGGCCGAAGCGCCGTCAGGCTTGAACCCAGGCGCGGCGCAGGCGCTGAACCTGCTCGAGAACAACCTCGCGCAGTTCGCGCTGGGAGCAGGTATCGCGGTGCTGCTGTTCGCGGCCGGCCTAGCGATCCTGCGCACACGGATGCTCCCGGCCTGGCTCGGCGCCGTCGCGCTCGTGATCGCGATCGCCGCGCTCACCCCGGCGGCGTTCGGCGCCTTCCTCGCGACGGGGCTGTGGACGCTGGTCGTGAGCGTGATGCTGTTCAGGCGCCAGCCTGCGAGCAGCGCGAGCGTGAGTGGCGTAGCGGTCGGCGGCGCGGCTGCCGGCGGCGTGCCGCTCGGTTGAGCGCCTGACTCGCGTGACTCTGTCGCATAGCGCCCGGGCGTCGCCCTGCCGCCGGTCTGTCTGGGTCGAGTGGCGGGCCGGCGTTCGGGCTCAGCCGTGCAGCACGACGCTCCTCGTCACGACCTCCGCATGTCCTGACGGCGGCGTGAGCGTGATCCTGACCGTCAGGGCGAGCTTGTGATGGCGGCGTAGGGCGCTCCTTGCGCGGACGCTGAGGCCGACCGAGAAGGCGACCTTGCCGGCGGAGACCGAGTCGCGTACCAGGCGCCCCACCACCGTCGACGTCGACTTCTTGTGCCGCGCCTTGGCAAGCGACGCGGTCTTGGCGAGCAGGTCGACCTCGAGCGTGCCGCCCGCTCCCGCTTGGGCGACGTCGAGCGATCCGTGTACCGAGGAGCCGTGACGGGGCTCGGAGAGCTTCAGTGACCCGGCCGCGATCACCGGACCGAGCGTCACGAGTTTTTCTTCGGGTTTGGGGAGGGCGCTGGCGATCACGGGCGTCGACGGTGTGGGCGAGGGAGTCGTTTCTTTAGCGGGTTCTTTGGTGGGTTCTTTGACGGGTGGAGAGGTCGTGGTGAAGGTGCCGTCCATGCCTTCTTTGTGACCTTGCCCGTTTTCTGCGAAGAGTCGGTAGTGATATGTCGTGCTCGGTATCAGTTTGGTGACGGCTAGGGTCACTGTCTGAGCGCTCCCGCCCGCCGCCAGGGACTTGGATTCGCTCAGCTGTCCATATGTGGCCGTCGTACCGTATTCAAAGAGGTATTTTGTCGTGTCCCATCCGGGATTGACGATTCCTTCAAGCATTGCTTCGGTTTCGTGCGCTGTCGCTTTGCCGGTGGTGGCCGTCGGAGACACGGCGGGAGGCAGAGTCGTGAACACCCGTTCCAGCCCTTCCGCTTTTTCGTTCGTGCCATAGGTCGCCACCAGCTTGAAGTGGTATTCCGTGCCTGGCTGGAGGTTGGTCAACGGCGCCGAAACAGCGTGTTCGGCGAAGTCCGCGCCAACGCTCTGCGGTGTCAACGGGATCTTTTCCGTCATGGCGCTTGTGGTGCCCCATGCGAAGTAATAAGAAGTTGCGGTCCCTTCGGGATGCACGGTGCCATTGAGCGTCGCGGTGGTCTGAGTCACTTCCGACTGTGGGTCGGTGACCGCTTTCGGCGTCGACGGCGATTGCACCGTGATCGTGCCTTTCATGGCGGCACCGTGCACTGAACAGTAGAATTCGTAGGCACCTGAGTGAGCGAACGAACAACTGCCACTCCAGCTCGTACCTCCACCTTCGCCGACCGCGGCGTACACCGGAACGCTGCCGCCACAGACTGGCGCTGACGCTCCGACCGGCAGGCTGTGCCACACGATCCCGTGGCTGTAGCCACTAGCGTTTTCAAAGTTGACAGAGCCGCCCGGCGTGGTACTGGCTGAGGACGGAGACCAGTACGGAGTATAGATCCCTCCTCCGACGGCGTGGACGGTTTCGCCAGTCGTAGCAAACCCCGCGACGACGGGAATCAATGCCACCGCGATACCCTGAACCGCCACAAACACCAGCAGACGTCTACGTAGTCTCATGTTCGCGCCCTCTCAACCATGTTGAACCACAGACCGGGTGATCGTCAGCGCCGCGCCGTAGGGCGGCGTGAGCGTGACCTTGATCGTGAGAGAAACACGGTGCCGTCGTTTCAACGCCCTGCGCGCCTTCGAGTCGAGGTTGACCGCGAAGGACACCGTCCCCGACGCTACGGAGCTGCGGACCAGCCGGCCGACACGTATGCGGCCGCCGTGCTTTGCCTTGGCGAGGAACGCAGTCGTGGCGAACACATCGATCTCCAAGCGATCGCCGGTGTTCGAAACGTTTACCGACCCCTTGACCGATCCCCCGCGCTGGGTTTTTGCAAGCTTCAGGACACCCAGAGGCGGTTCGGGGGCGGAAGGCGGCGTGCTGGTGGTCGTGGTCGGTAAGGGCGAAGCGGTGGTCGTGGTGGTCGTCGTCCCGTTGGCGGCGACCGTGACGGTGCCCACCATTTCGGCCCCGTGGACAGAGCAGTAGAACGTGTAGTTACCGGCCTGCGAAAAGGTACAGGTTCCTTTCCAGTTGGCCTTGCCTTCGCCGGTGACCGTCGAATAGACCGGGACACCCGCGTCACAGGTCGGGGTCGCGGGCGTGCTTTGCCAGACGATCCCGTGGTGCACGGTTTCGCTCATGTTCTGGAACGTCACCGAGCCATTGGAGGCGGCTTCCACCTGAGATGGAGACCATTTGAATTTGGGGTACCCTGCGTAGCCTCCTTCTTCGATTGCGCTGACGGTCGGGGTGGCGGCCAATCCGCCCGCGATGGGCAACACTCCGATAAGGCCGCCAAGCAACGCGGCGAGAATCAGCCAACGTCCCCGCGGCCAGATCTTGCCGAATGGTCTCACCGCTCTCCACCCACCTTTCGCTTCCGATGTCCCGGGGCTCCAGCGCCGGCCTGCGGCACGCCTCATCCCCGTAGGACGCCGCCGCGTGCCGAACCTTCCCACGGCCTCACCAACGGCGCTACAGTCGCCCCATACGCAGACTTGACCCCCAGTCGCTGACGCGCCACGTCGATCGCCTCTACCGGGCGGCGTGGGCGTTGTGCGGCTCGCGCGAGGACGCAGAGGATCTCGTGCAGGACACCTTCGCGCGGATACTCTCCAAGCCGCGGATGCTGCGCGGCGACGATGAGCTCGCCTATCTGATGAGGACGCTGCGCAACACGTACTTCACGGCACGGCGCACCGCCTCGCGCCGCCCTGTGATCGCTGCGCCGATCGAGGACGTCCTCACCGCCAACGGCAACCCCTCGGTGCAGCCCGACCGGGCGCTCGAGGTGCGTGAGCTGTACGCGGCGATCGCCTCACTTCCCGAGGATTTCAGACTCGCGCTCGTCAGCGTCGACATCCTCGGACTCTCATACCGGGAAGCGGCAAGGTCGCTGAAAACGCGCGAGGCCACGATCACGACCCGCCTGTTCAGGGCGCGCAAGCAGGTCGTCAAGATGATGGAGGACACGCCCCGGGAACAGGAAAGCCCCCTAGGGCGGGAAGAGCCCAGCCCCCGAAGGCGTCTTGCAGAGCAGGGGAAGCTATGACCGAGCAGCTCCAGCCGAATGAGACCGACATCGCCGCGCTCGCCGCCACGGTGAGGGCGCCGGAGGCGCTGCACGAGCGCGTGCGGGAGATGGTCGACGCCGCCGCAACGGGCGAGAGCGCGAGGACGCCGCGCATGTGGGGGGCGCCGTCCTTGCGCGTGGCCGGCGCGATGGCGAGCGTGGCCGCGCTGGCCGTCGCTGTCGCGCTCGCCCTTACGCTGACCGGCACGAGCGGGACGCCGCCGATAGAACAAGCGATGGCGCTCACGCTGAAGCCCTCCGCGATGGCGGCGCCGTCGGAGAGCAAGCTCGACAGGGCACATCTGAATGCGGCGGTCGAAGGCGTCGCTTTCCCGTACTGGGGAGGCCGTGTCGGCTGGCACAGCACGGGCCTGCGTGTCGATCGGATCGGCGGGCGCTCGGTCACGACCGTCTTCTACGCGAACACGGCCGACCGGCGCATCGGCTATGCGATCGTCTCAGGACCCGCCTGGGCGACGCACGGCGGAGACGTCATGTGGCGCGATGGAGTTCCTTACCGCCTGCTCGCACGCGACGGCGCAAGCGTGGTCGCATGGCCGCGTGGCGGGCATCTCTGTGTCCTCTCTGGACGCGGCGTCAGCGCCGCCGAGTTGCTGCGCCTCGCTTCCTCAGACGGCAAGCGCGTGCTCGCCACGTAGTCCTATGCCGCTGCGCCGGGAAGGTCGATGCGAGACCGGCGTCTGAACGTGTAGGCCTGTCAGGCCGTCCGATCCAATACGACGTCGAGGAGCGTTGAGCAGATGCGACCACGCACACTTCTGGGACCGGCCGCCGCCTTGATCGCGGGGGTCGCCATCGCGGCGCCAACGGCGGCGCTGGAGGGCGCGCACGCGTCCTCCGGTCACATCGTGACGCTGAAGAACATCCGCTTCCATCCAGCCACGCTGACGATCAAACGGGGCGACACCGTGACGTGGCAGTGGCGTGATGCGCCCACCGAACACAACGTCACCGGCCCCGGCTTTAAATCGCGCACGATGGCCAAAGGCTCGTTCACGGTGCGCTTCACCCGCAAGGGCACGTTCAACTACCACTGCACGATCCACGTCTCGCTCGGCATGCGTGGCAAGATCGTGGTGCGCTGAGCCTCCTCGGCGCAGGCCTCCTCGGCGCTGAGCGCCTAGACGACCAGAGCCGAGATGGCCCGCTCGAGCACGGAACGCTCGAGTGTCCAGTGCTCGCGCGAGGCAGCGCCGACAATCACCCACTGCCTCGAATGCGAGCCGTCGATGAGACAGGCTATCTCTACATAGCGCGCCTTTGAGACGGTCGTGTAAGCGTCGCGCACGCACGTCCCGTGGCCGGCGCGGAACCGTAGCTGACGAGCCGCGGCGTCGAGCTCCACGTCCTTGTCGCCCTCGGCCGCGTTGTGGCGCACCCGGAACGCGGGCCAGTTGGCGAGCGTCTCGCCACCCTGGCGCGGGGTGAGGTTCAGGTATCCGAGGTAGTTGCCGCGGCCGTCCAGCAGCGCCACCGAGGCGGTCCCACGATCACCGGCCACCAGCGTCCAGCCGGGTGGATAGACCATCGTCGCTCCCGCCAGACGCGCACTGTGCCAGCCGGTGGGAGCGGGCGCTGGCCGCAGCCACGCAAAGGCCGCTGCCGCCCCGCTCCGCGCGGACCGGGCCTGTCGCGTCGTTGGGTGCGCGGCGCCCGACGGCGCTACGCCGGTGCTCGCACCGCACCCGCTCGCCGCCGCTGCCAGTGCCAGAGCCAGCAACGCGGCGAGCGGCGCGTTCGAGCTAGAGGTTGCCATCCCCGTCGCTGGGGCCCCCGCTGTTGTCGCCGTCTTTGTCACCGGCGTTCGGTCCCTGCGGTATGCCGCCGCTCGAGCTTTCAGACTGCGCTTCCGCGGGCTTGGGTTCCGCCGGCGCAGATGGCGATGAGGACGTGGCTGGCGATGTCGAGGGCGAGGAGGCCCCCGAGTTCGAGGAGCTGGAGCTGCCGCAACCGGCCGCGACCAGCGCGATCAGGACGACACTCAGCGCTGTCAAGCGGCAGGGTCTGACGCCTGGGTGCCAGGCAAATGGTTTCGTGAGCATGAGTCCTCCGGTCGTTGTGTTGTTGCGGCAGGGTTTCCTTCGAAAACCGGGCCGACTGAGCTGAGAGCCCGCCGCAGTACGGATCGGCTCGCATTAAGACGCCGCCCTGCCCGAATACCTTCCTTGGGACCGCGAGACGCGATGGCTATCGATCCGGCTACACCGTCAGCGCCGGTCCCGCCCAGCGCACTCCCTCACCGACCGGGAGCGCGGCGAGCGCGTCTGACAGCCGTTGCCCACTCGGCGTGCTCAGCTCGAAGTCCAGCTCGAGTGCCGGGACGAGCACGAAGCGGCGGCTGAGCACTTGCTCGTGGGGCAGGGTCATGCGCTCGTGGGACAGCTCGAGCTCGCCGAGCAGCAGGATGTCGATGTCGATCGCGCGCGGGCCGTGGCGCACACCCTTGTCGGCGCGGCCCAGGTGGCGCTCGAGGCCCTTGACCGCGTCGAGCAGCTCGAGCGGCTCCAGGGCTGTCTCGACGAGCAGGCAGGCGTTTAAGAACGATGGCTGGTCGAGCACCTCACCCACCGGATCGGTGTCATAGACCGAGGAGGCAGCTGTAGGCCGCACGCCCACCGAAGGCAGCGCGTCGACCGCCGCCTGCAGGTGGGCGCGACGATCGCCGACGTTGGATCCGAGGCCGAGCAGGCCCTTGCGCGGTGACACTGAGCGGGCAGGCTATCGAGCACACACGGCCCCCCCCCAACTCCCCAAGGAGCCCCAAATAGTGGTAGACTTACCAACTATGGCATACGTAGTCCGAAGCACCCCAGAAAGATGGGAGATTCGCGAGTCGCACACGACCGCGGCCGGGCCGCGGAGTCGCACGCTGGCCACGTTTCGGGAGCTCACGCCGGATGTCACAAAGCGTGCGCAGCGTCGGGCGGACAAGCTCGTGCCGGCCGCTGCACTGCGCCTGGCGGCTCGACGAGCCGGCGCAGTCGTGACCCCTCCGATCGGCGACCGAGCCGCGGGCGAATTGATCGCCGAGCTGGCTGCCGGGCGCCGGCCACGACCGGAGCTCACACACCTTCTGATCGACGCCCTCGAACACGCGCCGCCATCCACCGCGTCGAGCAATGCACGCGCAGCCGCAGCCTGGATTGGAGCTACGCCCAAGAAGCGAGGCGAGGCACTCCGGGATCTGCTGCTGCTGGTTGACCGGTTGCCACAACGGGAACGCCCGCGACAGTCGAGCTTCCCCAGAATCGTGTCCCGCCCGGCATGATCGCGCCCAGCCTGCCGGACAAGGTGGTGGCGATCCACCGGCGCCTCGCAGAGACGAAGATCCCCCACGCGTTCGGCGGAGCACTGGCGCTCGCTTACTATGCGGAGCCGCGCGCCACCATTGACATCGACGTCAACCTCTTCGTCGCGCCTTCGAGCTACTCGGATATAGAGCGAAGCCTTGGCGAGCTCGGAGTGGCCGACGCCGCCGATCCCGCCGCGGTCGAGCGCGATGGGCAGTGTCGCCTGAGGTGGGGGGATACTCCGGTGGACTTGTTCTTCGCGTACGACGCCCTCCATGAGGCAATGCGTCGCGCCATCCGCAGACAGCCCTTTGGAGAAGCGACGATCCCGGTTCTGTCACCGGAGCACCTGCTCGTGTGCAAGGCGATCTTCAACCGCCCGAAGGACTGGCTGGATATCGAGCAGATGCTTATCGCCGTGGATGAGCTGAACCAAAGCGAAATAAGGTCATGGCTCGCGCGGATTCTCGGCGCCGGCGATCCACGAAGCGAACGCTTCGAGCGCGCCACCGAGGCGACCTCCGATCGATAGCCACCCCACCTTTCGCGCCAGACATGATCGCTACTACAGATTGGCGTTGGGACCCGCGTCACGGCGGCCCTGCGCACGCTCGCTACTCCCCCGCCTCGCGCCAGACCTCGACGGAGACATCGTCGACGGGCAGCGGGATGGGGGGCTCGGGCTTGGACGCCTTGACCCAGACGCCTTCGAGAGCGAAGTCGGAAAGCAGGCGATCGGCGATCGCGCCGCAGAGGCGCTCGAGCGTCTTGTATGAGCGCTGCTGGGCGACAAGCGCTACGAGCTGGCAGACCTCGCCGTAGTCGACGGTGTCCTCGATGCGATCGGTGACGGTCGCGTCCGCCTCGCCGATGTCGAGACGCAGGTCGATCAGCAGTCGCTGTCCGATCTCGCGCTCGGCCTCGCTGACGCCATGGTGCGTGTAGAGCGAGAGCCCTGAGATCTCGATCGTGACGGTCTCGAGCGGCTCGTGTCCCCCCTCGTCGTCGTCCTCGTCCTCGATGTCCGGCTGCTCCTCGTCGCTCATGCGGTGCCCAACGTAGCAGCCGCCACGCTCAGCGCGTCGACGACGGGAGCGACGTCGTGGACGCGGAACACGCTGGCGCCGTGCACCAGGGCGAGCACGTTCGTGGCGATCGTGCCCGCCAGCCGCTGATGCGGATCAGCCGCCGCGAGGTCCCGATCCACGGCATCTCCGGGGGCCATATTCGGCGATGCACTCGACCTATAGTTACTCGCGCGTGCGCGCGTGATTCGACCGAGAAAGCTCTTGCGGGACGTCCCAATCAGGATCGGCCGTCCCAGTGAGACCAGCTCGGGTAGACGCCGCAGCAGCTCGAGGTTGTGCTCGACGGTCTTGCCGAAGCCGATTCCGGGGTCGAGCAGCACGCGCCGCTCATCGATCCCCTGTGCGACTGCGTAAGCGAGGCGTTCTTCGAGAAAGCCCTTGACCTCGCTCACGACATCCCCGTATCGAGGGTCGGCCTGCATGGTACGGGGCTCGCCGAGCATGTGCATGAGACAGCAGTCCGCGTCGCTTTCGGCCACCACACCGGCCATCTCGGGATCGCCGCGAAGGGCAGTGATGTCGTTGACGAGCCTTGCCCCCGCGTCTAGAGCAGCCCGCGCAACCTGTGCCTTGGAGGTGTCGATCGAGATCTGAACGCGCCCCGCACAAGCACTCGAAAGACCCTCCACCACAGGGAGGACCCGCCGCAGCTCCTCCTCCCACCCAACCGGCTCAGCTCCGGGCCGGGTCGATTCGCCGCCCACGTCGAGAATGTGGGCTCCCTGCTCGACAAGCTCGAGTCCATGCGCGACAGCGGCGTCCGCCTCGATGAACAGTCCCCCGTCGGAGAACGAGTCGGGCGTGACGTTGACGATCCCCATGACGCGATAGGCGCCGAGAGGAACTACACCGGACAAGCGCGTCAGGTCAGCGTGGGGCGTTCAGGATCGGAGCCACGAATGTCCGCCGTACCTCCTGCAAGCCCTGGACGGGGCAAGGGACGCGGAGCTTCGCGGCCGGGACGCTCGGCAGGCGCGGGCGGGGCGGGCAGCTCAGGCGCGGGCGGCTCCTCCGAGCCGAAGACCTCCTTCTCGCTCTTGCCATCCAGCAGGGCGAGGAACTCCTCCTTCTCGATCGTCTCGCGCTTGACGAGGATCTCGGAGATCTTCGTGAGGTCTTGCTGGTGCTCTGAGAGGATGCCCTTGGCGCGCTGGTGGGCAACCTCGACGATGCGCCTGACCTCGTCGTCGATCTCGCGGGCGATCTCATCGGAGTAGTCAGGCTCGGTCGAGAACTCGCGGCCGAGGAACGGCTGGGTGTGCTCGTGGCCGAACACGCGCGGGCCGAGCTTCTCGGACATTCCGAAGCGCATGACCATCTGCTTGGCAGTCTGGGTGACCTTCTCGAGATCGTTGGATGCGCCGGTCGTGATCTCGCCGAACACGATCTCCTCGGCGGCGCGACCTCCGAGCGTCATCGCCATCGTGTCGTTGAGCTCGGCGCGGGTGGTCAGGAAGCGGTCCTCCTGAGGCATCGAGATCGTGTAGCCGAGCGCCTGGCCGCGCGAGATGACGGAGATCTTGTGGACGGGATCGGCGTGCTCGAGGAAATGGCCGACGATCGCGTGGCCCATCTCGTGGTAGGCGGTGATGAGGCGCTCCTTCTCGCTCATTACGCGCGTCTTCTTCTCGGGGCCGGCGATCACGCGCATGATCCCCTCCTCGAGCTCAACCTGTCCGATCTCGCGCTTGCCCATGCGCGCTGCGAGCAGGGCAGCCTCGTTGATGAGGTTGGAGAGGTCTGCGCCGGTGAAGCCGGGGGTCTGGCCGGCGAGCGCGTCGATATCGATTACGGTCGCAAGTGGCTTGCCGCGCGTGTGGACCTCGAGGATCTTGGCCCTGCCCTTGCGGTCAGGTCTGTCGACCGCGATCTGGCGGTCGAAGCGGACGGGGAGAAGAAGCTCGGGGTCGAGGATGTCCGGCCGGTTGGTGGCCGCGATCATGATGATGTTGTCCTTCGCCTCGAAGCCGTCCATCTCGACGAGCAGCTGATTGAGCGTCTGCTCGCGCTCGTCATGGCCGCCACCGAGACCGGCGCCGCGGTGGCGTCCAACAGCGTCGATCTCGTCCATGAAGATGATGCAGGGACTGTTCTGCTTGGCCTGCTCGAACAGGTCGCGAACGCGCGAGGCGCCAACCCCGACGAACATCTCGACGAAGTCAGACCCAGAGATCGAGAAGAACGGCACGCCCGCCTCGCCCGCTACTGCGCGCGCGAGCAGTGTCTTGCCGGTGCCGGGAGGTCCGTACAGCAAGACGCCCGTGGGGATGCGAGCGCCGAGCGCCTGGAACTTCTTGGGGTTCTCCAGGAACTCCTTGATCTCGTGCAGCTCCTCGACCGCCTCATCGACGCCGGCGACGTCGCGGAACGTGATCTTGGGCGAGTCCGCGGAGAGTCGCTTGGCTCGCGACTTGCCGAAGCTCATCACGCGCGAGCCGCCGCCCTGGACCTGGTTGATCAAGAAGAACCAGAAGCCGAGGATCAAAACGAGCGGCAAGAGGATCGAGAGCAGCGAAGGCCAGATGCTCGACTTGTTGGCTTCGACGTTGAACTGGGTGCCCGACTTCTTCAGTTCTTCTTCTAGGCGCGGGACCTGCTGGTCGAAGATGCCGACTTCGTATTTTTCTTTGGCGCTGTTGTTTAGCGTGACCTCGACGGAGTTGTCTTTGGTCTTGAGCACCGCCGACTTGACGAGATGGTTGGGGATGTCGTTGGTTACGAGCGTCTGATAGCTGTGGACGGGCCCGCTCGATGAGCTGTGCACGACGAGCTTCGAGAGGAAGAACGCAAGCACGACCACGATCAGGATCGGGAAGGCGGCGCTCTTGAAGAAACGGCTCATGGCTTGGGCGGGAGTGCTGTGCTCTCGGGGGCTCTGGCGCCGCTTGGAGGTGTGGCCACCAGTCCTCTAGCGTACCACGGGGGGCCCCAATTCCTGCCGTTTTACGGGGTTTGGACCCCCGGAGGCCCCTGCGCTCAGCGCTCGAGAACGGCCACGAACGGCAGGTTGCGATGACGCTCGGCGTAGTCGAGACCGTAGCCGATCACGAAGCGATCGGGAATCTCGAAGCCGACGTACTTGGTCGGCAGGCTGACCTTGCGCCGCTCGGGCTTGGTCAGCAGCGCGCACACCTCGAGCGTTGAGGGGTTGCGCGAGCCGAGATTGCGCAGCAGGTACTGCAACGTGAGGCCCGAGTCGACGATGTCCTCGACGATCAAGACGTCGCGCCCTTCGATCGGCGTGTCGAGGTCCTTGAGGATGCGCACGACGCCGGAGGAGTCGGTGGCCGAACCGTAGGAGGCGACCGCCATGAAGTCGACCTCGACGGGGATGTCGATGTAGCGCATCAGGTCGGACAGGAAGAAGACGGCGCCCTTCAGGACGCCGATCAAAAGCAGCGGTCGTCCCGCGTAGTCGCGCGAGATCTCTTCCCCCAGCTCGCGCACGCGCCGCGAGAGCTCATCTGCGCCGACAAGTACCTCCCCTACATCGGAGACGCCTTCGGTCGATCCGTTCGCGACGCGCTCGGGCACTGGCACCACCCAGCGCAGTCTATTGGCAGCTTCGCGGGGGACGCTGCTCGCGAGGCTCGATCTTGACCATCCGCAGCTCGCCGTTCTCGACGATGGCGCTCGCCAGGCCACCAACGTGCAGCTCGGCCCGCCCGCCGCGCCGTCCGAGCTCGATCAGCTCCCGCGCTCGCTCGCCCGCCTGGGGGACGAGCGAGCCGGTCACGTCCTCCGCCAGTCTGATGAGGGTCAGTCGCTGCAAAGCCGGCGGGAGACTCGCAAAGCGCTCGATCTCGATCGCCGCTGCGCCGTCGAGCAGTCCGTCGATGATGCCTTCGAGGACATCGGTCTCCTCGCGCAGCAGCTCGGCCGTGCGCAACACATTGGTTTGTGCGGCCGGGTGGACTTCGTCGAGCGCAGCCACCAGACGATGCCTGACCCGCGCCCGCGCGTACTCCTCGCTGTCGTTGCTCGAGTCCTCTCGCCAAGACAGGTCTCGCTCGCGGCAGTACGAGGCCGTCTGCTCGCGGGTGAGGCTGAGCAGCGGCCTGACCAGGCGCCCCTCGCGGGAGGGCATCCCGAGCAGCGCCCTACGTCCGGGAGATGCGGCCAGCCTGTAGAGGATCGTCTCGACCTGATCGGTTGCGGTGTGACCCGTCGCGACAATGCCGTCGCGATCCTCGGCCAACGTCATTGCGGACCCGTAGCGAAGCTCGCGCGCCCACGCGTGCAGGTTGCCGACGGCGCCCGGCTCCCGGTGTGCACGCACCACCTCGATCTCGGCGCCTAGGAGGTCGCAGATCTTGCGGCAGTGGCGCTCGTCCTCGCCGGCCTCGGGGCGCAGCCCGTAGTTGACGTGCAGGGCCTTCACGCGCTCGGCGCCGCACAGCGCGACCGTCACGTCGAGCAGACAGACCGAGTCGCGCCCGCCCGAGAGCATCGCGACCACCGTCTGGCCGGCCGGCAACAGGCCCCCGTCGCGCACAAGCTCGCGGACCTCGTAGACCGTCATCGAGCCGGCCTACTCCTCGCGCTCCGCTGCCATCATCGAGCCCGTCACTCCCCCGCCAGCCGTCATTCGACTTCCTACTCCTCGCGCGGCAGGGCGTGGAACAGCTCGGTCGGCTCGGAGAAGCCCTTCAGGCCGATTTCGCCGATCAGCTCGAACTCGAGGCCGTCCGCGCCCGTGGCGACATCGACGAGCGGGCGCGTCACGAGCACCTCGCCGCCCGCCGCACGCGCTACAACGCGGGCGGCCTGGTTGACGTCGCGCCCGTAGTAGTCGCCGTCGCGATAGAGCGCCTCCCCGCAGTGGATGCCGATGCGCGGCTCAGGGTCCTCCGGATCGACTTCCCGCTGGAAAGCGACCGCCCACTGCGTCAGCGCGATAGGGTCCGAGCCGACGATCATGACCTCGTCGCCGAGCGTCTTGATCACGCGCGCGTCGATCGGCAGCGTGTGCTCGACCGCCTCGACGAAGCGCTCCACGGCCTGGACCGCCTCCTCGTCGCCGCGCTCCTCCGTCAGGCGGGTGTAGCCGGCCAGATCGGCGAACGCGATCACGACCCTCATGCGCCCCTCCTCGGGCGCCGAACCGTCGAGCTCAGCTTCCATGTGGCCGATCACGTCTTGCTCGACGAAGTGCGCGAGGAAGCGGCCGTGCACGTAGTTCATCAGCGGCGCGACGAACGGCAGAATCTCGCTCGCCAGGCCCCCCATCTGCTCGGCGATCTGGGTTCCAGGCACCCCTTCGCGCATGAGCGGCTCGTGCACGTACATGTGGATGAGACGAACCTCCGCGTCGGCTATCTGGGCCAGTGCCTGACCGAAGACCCGCACCATCTGCATGAAGACGTGCTCAGGAAGGCCCGCCTGGAGGATCGCCGCTATGTAGCGCAGCATCTCGACGTCCTCGTCGGAAACCGAGTCGAGCGAGAGGGTCGAAAGCCCGAGGCTCATGTAGATCCGTTCGATCAGCACCTCGTCGAGGTTTGCGGCGCGGGCGGCCTCCTCGAGCGTGTAGCGGCCCTCGGGCGGCGCGAACATTCCCTGCACGTAGCCCGCGAGCTGCCCGCTCTCATTCGCCCTGCGGATCTGCTCGAGCGTATACCCGCGCGCGCGTAGGCGCGCGACGATCCTCGCCTGGGCGCCCGCCGGCTGGGTCCAGCGGCCCTCGTACTGAGGGATCAGGCCGTCGGACAGCCAGCGCCTGATCGTGCCCGGCGACACGCCCGCACGCGAGGCCACCTCCGCGAGCGTCGGCGCACGCGCCTCGGGGACGCTTGCCGGCTCGGTCGCCTGGGACGCCATCCCGTCGCCGCTCGCCTCCGGGTGGCGGTGCTCAGCGACGTGACCGGGATGCCGCGAACGCTCGCGACGGCGCCTGCCTGTGCGTGCCACGCCGCTCAGACCACCAGGTGCGGGTAGTGCTCGCCGAGCATCGCCCTGTAGAGCGGATAGACCGGCTTTGTGATCGGGATCAATGCGAGCGAGGCCTTGATGTCGCCGCCCGTCTTGATGCGGCGGCGGGCGATCGCGAGCGGAATGTTTTCCTTGCCCTGGAAGTACTTGTTGGCGACCTCCGAGGACATCTTCATCTGCACGCGCGGCTCCCAGTCGACCTCGTCGGTCCACTCCCAGTGCAGATTCGCCTGCTCGCCGGCGCGCTTCGCGCGAATGTTCATGACAAGGTCGAGGTCCTCGAACTCGAAGCGCTGCGGCACATCGGCGTCGCGCAGCTTCGGGCCCATCTCGGGATCCTCGCTCAGCATGGTAAAGAGCCTGTCCATGACCTCCCTGAACTCCGTCTGTGAGGTGAACGGCGAGCTCATGGTTGGCAGTCTAGAGTCGCGAGCGGTGAACCGAAGCGACACGATCCATTTGCGCCCCACCGCCGAGCTTGCGCCGCGCGTGCTGCTCCCGGGAGACCCCGGGCGGGCGCTCGCGCTAGCCCAGCTGTTGCTCGAGCAGCCGCTGATGTTCAACCACCATCGCGGCCTCTGGGGCTACACGGGCAAGGCCGCCGACGGCGAGCCTTTGACCGTGCAGAGCACCGGCATGGGCGGTCCGAGCGCCGCGATCGTCCTGCACGAGCTGATCGAGCTGGGCGTGACTGAAGCGATCAGAGTCGGCACCTGCGGAGCGCTCGACGCCGCGCTCGGCCTCGGCGATCTCGTCGTAGCGCGCGAAGCGATCGCCGCCGACGGCACGAGCGCCGCGCTCGGCGCGAACGGCAGCACCTACGCGGACCCCGCGCTCGCCGATGCGCTGATGGAAGCGGCACCCGGCGCTCGCGACGGGCTGATCGTGAGCACCGATCTCTTCTACGAGCCGCCCGCTGGGCCCAGGAGCGCGACGCGAAACGAGAAGTGGCGGCAGGAGGGTGCGATCGCGGTCGAGATGGAGGCGTCGGCCCTGTTCGCCGTAGGGGCGGCGGCAGGCATCGCCGTTGCCTGCGCGCTCGTGGTCTCGGACACTTTCGATACGGGCGGCGCACGCGCGCGTATCGACGACGACGCGCTCAGGGATGCGGCCGAACGGATGGGCCGCGTCGCGGCGTGTGCGTTGGGTCCTTAGCTTGGCTTCTTGTCCGAAGCGCGCCGTGAAGAGGGCTTGGAGTCAGGTCCCGGCTTGGAGGCGGGCACCGATTTGGACGGGGCGGCCGGCTTGGACGCCGAGCTCCCCAGCTTGCCGGTGAGCGTCTTCAGCTGCTCCTCGACCGCCGAGAGCCGCGAGTCGATCGCGCCGTCGGCGAGCGTCCTGTTGAGACGGTGCACGCCGTCCTCGATGCCCTCCAGGCGCTGAGAGACGGAGCGCAGGCGGCGCGTAAGCCGCTCGATGTCGGCGGCGGTCGGGATGTTGAGCGCGCCGAGCGCCAGCTCCTGAGCCTGGGCGGCGCGCTCGCGCGCGTCGAACGCCTTGCCGATCGTGCCCGACACGAGTGGGTTCTCGAGCAGGTCGGCCAATGCCTTCCCGAGCTTGTCCTCGGTGTTGGCGGTCAAACGCTCGCGCAGTCCCGCGGTTGCGTTGCTCGGATCCGACATCGAGCGAAAGGGTACCGTGCGAACGTGGCTATACGAGTCTTCACGTTCGTGCAGATGGAGCTGCCGTGGGAGCTGGGACCCGCTGACGGCCGCTATCTGCTGCGCACGAAAGGTGGACTCGACAACGGCGAGCCCGAGCACGTCGTGGTGCTGTCGACCGTCGGAGCCAAGCGCAGGGGCATGCTCGAAAGCCGTCGCCCGCGTATGCGTGACACATCGGCCCAGCCGGCGACGGTGCCGATCACGCGCGTGACTGTGATCGACCCGATCTCGCTCTCGAGCGTTGCTCAGGCGCGCGCGTGGCTCGAGCAGCTTGACCCCGAAGCCGAGGCGCGGTCCGCGGCGAACGTGCTCAACCGAGTTCTGTCCGCCCACAGAATCGCCGGCGCGAGCCCTTACATCCACGAGATTGCTCCGGAGCAGGCGCTCGTCATCCGGGCAGGCTACGGCGAGGGTGAGCTCCTAGCCGACGGCCTGTGGACGAGCGCGCGCGAGCTGGTGCTCTCCCAAAAGCGCAGGGGACGGCGCGCGATGGTGTTGCGTCCGCAGGAGCGCCTTGCCGTTCTGCTCTCTGGGCGCGGGGAAGCGCTGCTGTGCGAGGAGCTGGCGCTGCGTGCGCGCCTGGATCTCGACCAGGGGCGACGGGAGCTGGCCGCGATCGGCTTGGAGCGAGCCTATGCGACCGCGCTGTTGGAGTTGCCGGCTGAGCGCCGCGATGACTTGAGCGCACGGATCGAGGAGCTGAGAGAGCTGGCGCCCGGAGTCGAAGAGACCGCACGTGCGGCGATCGACGCGGCCGGCCGGCCAGGTGACGTGCAGGAGCCGGTCGTTCGTCACGCGCTGGAGCGCCTGGAGGCCGCGCTGCGCGCACGGACTGCGGTCGGGTTTAGTGTGCAGTAGCGATGGACCCGACGAGGACCGCTATCGGCACCTGGAGCGGCGGGTGCTTCATGCACTTCGGCGAGCCCCTGGGTGAGGATCGCCTACGCGCGCTGTTGCGCCCGGGGGCGGGCATCGACACGGTCATGAGCGCCGACGCCTATGGCGCGGGCGAGGCCGACACCCTGCTGGGCAGGGCGATCGAAGGGGTCGACCGCAACAGCTTCTGCTTGATCGGAGCGATAGGCCACGACTTCTACGAGGGCGAGCGCGAGGGCGCGAAGGGCTTCCCCCGCTTCACCGACCCGCGGCTGCGATCGAAGGACCAGTATGCCTCCTACATCGGGATGGCGACAGAGCGCAGCCTCGAACGTCTGGGAGCCGATCGCTTCGACCTGCTCTTGCTCCACAATCCAGACCGCACGGGATATACGAGCGAGGCGGTATGGGAGGGCATGAGGTCCATACGCGACGCGGGCCTGACGCGGCTGCTCGGCGTCGCCCCTGGCCCGGCGAACGGCTACACGCTCGACTTGATCGACTGCCTGGAGCGCTACGGCGAGCTGATCGACTGGGCGATGATCATCCTCGGGCCGATGGAGCCCTGGCCTGGAGAGCTGGCGCTGGACGCCGCTGCCAAGCACGACGTGAAGCTGATCACGAGGGTCGTCGACTACGGCGGGCTCTTCCATGACGACGTGCGCCCGGGACACGAGTTCGCGCCGTATGACCATCGCAAGTTCCGGCCCGACGGCTGGGTGAGCGCGGGCGTAGAGAAGCTCGAGCGGATGCGTCCCTACGCGGAGCGTCACGGGCTGAGCATGCTGCAGCTCGCCTGCCAGTGGAACCTCGCGCAGGCGCCTGTCCGCTGCGTTGCGCCGACGCTCATCCAGGAGGGCGGGCCTGACGCGCGACCGATCGAGGACAAGCGCGCCGAGCTGGCCACGTTGGCGCCGCAGGCGCTGCTGAGCACGCAAGAGGTGGACGAGCTGCGTGAGATCGGCGACAACAGCGGCTGCATGATGTTGAAGGGTGCAAGCCTCGAATACGAGGGCGAGCCGCTCGCCGACCGCTGGGCGCTGGATGACGAGCTTGACACAGTCGCGCGCCGCTGGCACATCGCACCCGAGCGGGACCTCGTCAAGGCGGGTCCTTAGCGCATCGCACGATTAGCCGGTGTGTTCTACGGACACAAGGCTGCAAAGCCCTCTGAGACCGAGGAGGCGCAAACATGCGACGCGAACGCAGTGCACACAGACCCCTGAAGCGATGCCCGGGAGCGCTCGTGGGGACGGCGGCGATGATCGCGCTCACGGCGATGTCGGCGCCCGCAGGCGCCGCCACCATTGGCCCGCCGGCGGTGTCCACCGGGGGAGCGAGCCTGGTGAGCTTCGACTCGGCGACCCTCAACGGGTCGCTCAACCCGAAAGGGAGAGACACCTCCTACTACTTCCAGTACGGGGCCACGAAGCTGTACGGGCTGCAGACGGGCGTTCTCGACGCGGGCTCGGCGACCAAGCCGGTGCACGTGAGCGTCGCGATCGGCGGGCTGACGCCTCTGACCGTCTACCACTACAGGCTCGTGGCGGTGAACGCCTCTGGCCCCGCTATCGGCACCGATCGCTCGTTGCTGACGAGGAAGGTGCCGCTGTCGCTTGCGATCCTCGCTTCACCGAATCCGGTGCCGTACGGAGGGACGGTCACGATCCAGGGCACGCTGTCGGGCACGGACAACGCGAATCGTGAGGTCGTGCTGCAGGCGAACCCTTTCCCGTACACGGCCGGCTTCCAGAACATCGGCAACCCCGAGCTGACGAACGCGCAGGGCGGCTTCTCGTTCCCCGTTTTGGGGTCGACGCTCTCAACGCAGTTCCGCGTCGTGACGACCACCAAGACCGCGGTTGTGAGCCCGGTCGCGGCGGAGGGCGTAGCGGTGCTCGTGAAAGCCAGAGCGGGTCGCATCGGACGCCAGCACCGAGCGCACTTCTCGGGAACGGTGACCCCCGCGCTCGATGGCATGAAGATCGCGATCATGAGGATCGTCCACGGCCGCGATGTGCTCGTGAGCGGGGCGGTGCTCGAGCACGCAGGCGCCCACAGCTCACGCTTTCGCAAGCTGGCCCGTCACGTACGACGGGGCGAGTATCGGATCTTCGTGCAGGTGACGAGCGGAGCGCTGGTCTCGACGTTCAGCGCGCCGTTCTTCGTCCACTAGGCCGCCGCAGGCTCCTCGACCCGTCGCGGGATCAACGTTTCCCGCGCGATGACCAGACGCTGGATCTGGGAGGTGCCCTCGTACAGCTGCATGATCTTGGCGTCGCGAAAGAGCTTCTCGACCGGATACTCCTTGATGAAGCCGTAGCCGCCGTAGACCTGGACGGCGTCGGTGGCAACCTTCATCGCCGTGTCAGCGGCGAAGCGCTTGGCGTGTGAGGAGATGAGCGTGTTGCGTTCGCCGTTGTCGAGCATCACAGCCGACTTCCAGGTGAGCAGACGAGCCGCTTCGATCTCGGTGGCCATGTCGGCGATCATGAACTGGATCGCCTGGTGCATCGCGATCGGCACACCGAACTGGACGCGTTCGCGCGAATAGTCGGTCGCGAACTCGAATGCCGCGCGCGCAATGCCGGTCGCCATCGCGGCCACGCCGGGGCGGGTGCGGTCTAGCGTCATCATCGCGAGCTTGAAGCCCTTGTTTTCCTCGCCGATCAGGTGGTCAGCCGGGATCTCGACGTCGTTGAAGGAAATCGTGGCAGTGTTGGAGGCGCGCTGACCGAGCTTGTCCTCCTTCTTGTCCACGACCACGCCAGCGTCGCGGGGAACGACGAACGCGGAGATGCCGCGGTGTCCCGCCTCCTTGTCGGTCTTGGCGTAGACCGTGTACCAGTTCGCGTAGCCGCCGTTGGTGATGAAGCACTTGGAGCCGTTGATGACGTACTTGTCGCCCTGCTTGACGGCGGTCGTGCGCATCCCGGAGACGTCCGAGCCGGCGTCTGGCTCGGTCAGGCAGAAGGAGGCGAGCAGCGGCGCCTCGGTGAGGCGGCCGAGGTACTCCTTCTTGATCTCCTCCGAACCACCGAGGATGACCGGAGCGGTGGCGAGCCCGTTGCAGCCGAGCGAGGTCTGGATGCCCGAGCAGCCCCAGGAGAGCTCCTCCTCGATCAGGCAGCCGTCGAGGTAGCCGGCGCCGGGACCGCCGTACTCCTCGGGGATGTGGGTGTTCATGAGCCCCACCTCCCAGGCCTTCTTGATGATGTCTTCGGGCCAGGTCCCATCCTTGTCGTACTCCCAGGCGACCGGCCGCATCTCCTTCTCGGCGAAGTCGTGGGCCATCTCGCGGAGGTTCTTCTGCTCGTCGGTGAGCGTGAAATCGCCCATGGTGTGCGGTGTCTCCTGGGAAGCGCGTGACGCGGGACTAGATTGACTAGTCAGTCAATCCTGGTGATATCAAGATTAGACGATACGGGCGGCGGCTTCGTCCGCTCAGAGCGGGGCAGGTCTTGCATGGAAGAGCGGGTAGCGGTCACAATCGGGGGCGATGGACGGCTCGTTCACGATCGTTGTGGTGGGCGCGATCGCCGTGTTCGTCGTGATCGGCCTGATCGCCTACCTGGCCGGTGGCAACGTCTACGAGCAGATCGGCCAGGGCGGGATGTCGCTCGGGGACAGCACCGCCTCCGAGCCGGCCGGACCTCCGCCGGGATCCGCGCAAGCCGCCCGCGAGCGCGAGCTGGAGATCAGACAGATGCTGCAGGCGCGCAGCGACCGGCTCGTAAGAAAAGGCGGGCAGCCGCTCGACATCGACGCTGAGCTGGCACGGCTGGAGCAGGCGCATGCAGGTACGCCCGCAAGCCACGACCGTGGCTTGGAGGAAGATGTCCGTAAGCTCGTCGTAGCTCGCAACGAGCGCCGCGCAAGGGCCGGGCAGGCGCCGCTCGACGTAGAGGACGAGGTGGCCCGCACCCTCAGGGAGCTCAGCCCGTAGCGTTACCGAGCACGCCCATCAGCTGCTGGAGCGCGGGTACGAGCTGCGTGAACGGCTTGGGGTTGGCGGGCGCGGTGATCGTCTGGGGCTGGTTGATCCCGGAGAACTGGAGCGATAGCGTGACGGTGGCCGCATGCAGACCGCCGAGCGCCGACTGGGTCTGAGACGTGGCGTTGACCGAAGCGGTGACATCGAGGCGGCGAAGGATGTGGTCGCTCTTGCCCGTGTAGATGTCGACGTGCGCGGAGGTGATCGACTTGCCCAGTTCGGAGATCGCCGCCGGCGAGAGCGAGCCGGCGCCCGGCAGGGCGCTCAGCCCGAGCGCGCTGCTAGAGGAAGAGAGCTTTGATACATCGCTGAGCAGACCGGGCACATTGAGCGACGCTGTGACGTGGTAGGTCTCCACGCCGCCGATCGTCGCGGTGCCCGCGTTGGACGGTTCGGAGAGCCAGTGAGAAGGTTCGATGCCCAGCGAGGCGAACGTGGAGCGCGCTTTTGAGGATGAGGCGGACTTGGTCGCCTGGGCATAGCTCTGCTGCAGCGCGCTGAACGTGCTCGCAGGCACCGAGAACCAGCTGCCGCCGAGCTGCACGTAGAGGGCGGAGCCGGTCGAGGTGGCGCCGGCCGCGAGCTGGTGGCCGGCGGCGGAGAGCTGCAGCTGCAACGAGAAGCTCGGGAACTTGCCTTCGCCGTTGCTCTGGAAGGGGCCGCTCAGGCGCAGCGAAAGGGGCTTCTTGGAGCTTTCCGAACCGCTCCCAGCCACGCCGAGCGAGAGGTCGACCTTGGCGCTGTTGATCGACGCGCGCGATGAGAACGTGTCGTTGACGAGCGAGCCTGCGCTCGGCCCGGACGAACCGCAGGCGGCCAGCGCGAGCGTAGGCAGGAGCGCAAGCGCCAGCGCAACTGTGCGGCGGAGGTTGGTGTTGGAAAGGCGTGCTCTCACTGGATGGACCTGAGCCTCACGGCGCAAGCGCCGCTGCGGGTGTTGCGCAGAGCGCTAGTGAGCCTAGCATTCGATGCGTGACAGGCAAGCCCTGCATGCACGCGCGCGCGAGGCGGGCCCGGGCGTGGATCTCGGTTGTATGCGTCACGCTGACCGCCGCGCTGGCAGCGGCGCTGATGGCGAGCACCGCGGGCGCCGTATCGGGGGGGCGTGCACCGAGGGCGCCCGGACGCGGGGGCAGGCACCCGAAAGGCCGCGTCACCGTCACCGCCGCACTGCAGGCGCTTTCGCACAAGGGCGCTATAGGAGCGGCCGAATACGCGCACTACGAGGGCGCCTACATCTCCGCGAAGGGATCGCTGCGCCGTCTGAGCGGAACGCGAGCAGCCGAGCTCGGAGGAGTACTCGCAAACGTCGAAGCTATGGCTGCGACTGGACTGCTCGTCCCCTCGCGCCTGCCGGTCGTGTTTCTGACGCTCGAACGCAATAGACAATGGTGGACGACTAAGTACCTTCTTGGCTCGGGGAGCCGCGTGAGCTTCCCGAAAAGCCGCCTCGTATGGGAGTACTACCCGGGCCAGGGCATCGAGATCCAATGGCTTGCGACGTTCGGCGAGGCCAATGGCTACTACCTCGCCCACGAAGACGCCGCGCTGAAGGAAGTCTTGACCGAAGCGATCGGCCTGGCGACGCAGCGCGCAGGTGGAATCGCGTGGGAGTACATGTTCCAGTTCGACGGAGGGGTCCCGCCGTGGACGAGCGGCCTCTCGCAGGGCACGGCGCTGCAGGCCCTTTCGCGCGCGTGGGAACGGACGCACGAACAGCAGTACCTGACGGCGGCGCAGCAGGCGCTCGGCATCTTCAAGACCGGGCCCCAGACGGGCGTGCGCGTGCCGACGCCGGTTGGCGCCCACTACCTGGAGTACACGTACGCTCCGAGCGAGCGGATCCTCAACGGCTTCATCCAGAGCCTAGTCGGCCTCTACGAATACGCGAAGGTCACTGGCGACCCGCTCGGCCAGCAGCTCTTCGAAGCGGGTGATGCCGAGGCGAGGGCCGAGGTGCCCCACTACGACACGGGCGCTTGGTCGATGTATGACCAGCACAGCGAATCGAACCTCAACTACCACGAACTGCTCGCCGAATTCCTCGAACATCTCTGCGAACGCACGAGCAAGGGCGAGCCTATGACGCCGACGACAGGGCAGATCGCCGGCGATGAGGTCTACTGCTCGACCGCCAAGCGGTTCCGCGAAGACGAGAAGACGCCGCCGGTGGTGCAGCTGTTGACGAGCACTGTAGGCCCGAGCGAACGCGCCGGCGTGCAGATCAAGCTGTCGAAGATCTCGACGGTCAGCATGACGATCTCGAGCGGCGGGAAATCGGTCTGGCACAACAGCGCGACCGTCGAAGGTGGAAAGCCTCGACTGCTGTGGGTGACGCCGTCGAAGCCCGGCAGCTACGAAGTCGCGATCAAAGCGGTCGACTTGGCGGGCAACGAAGAAGTGGCGAGCGGATCGATCGAAGTCAAGCGCGCAAAAAGGCCGCTCAAGCACGCCTCGGGGGCACACCGCGCCTTCAAGGCGGACGTGCCGGCGACGCCGATAACGCCTCCGGCGCGACGGCTGCCGGTGATGTAGGAAGAGTCGCGACCTCGCCAAATACAGTACGGGTATGACCCGACTGGCACGTGTATGGGCGGCACTCGATTCAGAGCAACGCCTCGCGGCCGTCACGGCGCTCGCGCTCGTCGCGACGATGTTCTTTCCGTGGTACTCGAAGACCGACACCGTGCTCGTCGGCAACTCCGTCAAGGCTACCCAGACGTCGCTGAGCGGGATCGGAGCGATGTCGTTCGTCGAGGCCGCGGTCTTGCTCGTAGCCCTCGCCGTGCTCGCACTGCTGTTCGCGCGCGGGGAGGGCCGCGACTTCCACATGCCCGGCAGCGACGGAGCGATGGTGGTGCTCGCCGGCGGATGGGTTGCCCTGCTCATCTTCTTTCGCATGCTCGACAAGCCCGGCCTCAGCGGCACGCAGCGCATCACCGCGACGGTCGGTATCCAATGGGGCATCTTCTTCGCGCTCGCCGCGGCCTGCCTGCTCACCTACGCCGGCTGGCGCATGCGCGGCGCACGCAGGCCCGAGCCGCCCCTCGTTAGGGGGAGCACGCTGCGTAGGCCTCCTCCCGATGAGGACATCACGACGATCGCTCCGCTCCCCCATCGCGAAGCGCGCGTCGATCCGGTGCCCGCACGACCTCCAAATCCCGCCGCCTCCGCCTCGCCGCGCAGATCCGTCACCACCACCTCGCCTGCTTCCGATTCGGACGCCTTGCCAACCTACGCATCGCAGCCCACCGAGAGTGCGCCGTTGCCACCCGCTCCCCCAATAGAGACCGGGCGCCCGCCGAAGCGCAGGCGCCCGCGTTACCCCCCGGCACCGTCCGACCAACTCTCTTTCGACGACGTCCACGACGAGCGGGAGTGATCGCACACCGCAACCTATGATGGCCGAGCAATGAGCAATGGTGCGAGAGTCGGCGCCGCGATCCCCACCTCATCACAGCAGGTGGCCGACGGCCTGCGCTCTGTCGGCTACCTGCCGAGCGAGTCGACCGCGCTCGTCTCCTATCTCGCGACCAAGCTCGGCAAGCCCGTGCTCGTCGAGGGGCCTGCGGGCGTCGGCAAGACCGAGCTGGCCAAGGCGCTCGCGCGCTACCTCGACCGCGAGCTGATCCGCCTGCAGTGCTACGAGGGCCTGGACGAGGCCAAGGCGCTGTACGAGTGGAACTACCGCAAGCAGCTCTTGCGCATCCAAGCCGAGGCGTCCGACGCCGGCTGGGAGGCAGTACAGCAGGACATCTTCGGCGAGGAGTTCCTGCTCGCGCGGCCCCTCATGAGCGCGATCGCTTCCGAGCAGCCGGTCGTGCTGTTGATCGACGAGATCGACAAGACCGACCAGGAGTTCGAGGCGATGCTGCTCGAGGTGCTCTCCGACTTCCAGATCTCGATCCCTGAGCTCGGCAAGGTCTCATCGACGACCCGCCCTGTCGTGCTGCTCACGTCGAACAACTCTCGCGAGCTGACCGAGGCGCTGAAGCGGCGCTGCCTGTACCTGTGGCTCGACTACCCGGCGCTCGAACACGAGCTCGAGATCGTCAAGTTGCACGCTCCCGACCTACCCGAAACGGTCGCGCAGCGGCTCGTCGAGGTCATCGGCATGGTGCGCGAGCTGGATCTCAAGAAGCCGCCCTCGATCGCCGAGTCGATCGACTGGGCGCGCGCGCTGCTGTTGCTCGGAGCGAACGACATCGACACGCAGACGTTCAACGAGACGATGTCTGTGATCGTCAAGCACCGCACCGACATGGACATCGTCGCCGAGCGGGTCGGACTCAAGCTGGCGCGGGAGGCCGAGCCGGCCGATGCCCAGCCCGCCTGACCCCATCGATTTCCGTCCAGGCAATGCGACTCGCGGGGCGCTCGACGACGCATCGCGCGACGGCGAGCGAGCTACAGAGGGAGTCGCGGCGCAGCTGCTGGCCCTCGGCGAGCAGCTGCGGGAGGAGGGCGTCGCCGTCGGCACGTCCGAGCTGCTCGACGCGTTCGCCGTACTGCGCGAGATTCCGTGGACCTCTCAGGGCGAGTTCAGGGAGGCGCTCGCCGCGACGCTCGCCAAGAGCCAGGACGACAGGCGCGTGTTCGAGCTGGTGTTCGACCGCTTCTTCTTCCGCGCGGTCGAGCTGGCCGCGGTAAGCGAGTGCGTTGAACGAGAGGGCACGACCAACGCGGCGGCAGCGCTCGAAGAGCTCAGCGAAACCGAACTGGACGCGCTGCGCCTGCAGATCGCCGCCGCGATCAGAGACGGCGCCGAGGGCGCGATGCGCGACCTCGCACGGCTTGCGATAGCGACGTTCGGCGCCCAGGAGCAAGGCTCTGGTGTGATCGGCGTGGATGTACAGCGCATCCGCCGCGCGCTTGGCCTGCGCGCCGAGCCCCAGCCCGAGCTGCCGCCAGAGGATCCCCGCCGCGAGGGCCTGCCGCGCGAGTCGTTGCGGCGCTTCGAGGCGATGCTGCGCAGGGAGCTGGAGCGTTCCCAGGTTCAGCGCACAGGCCGGCTCCCTCCCGCGCGCCCGCTCGGTGATCTGGATCGCGCCCTGCCCTCTGGACCGCTCGCCGACCTCGCGGCGGTGCACCGCGTCGTCGCGCAACTGCGCCGTCGGCTGGCCACGCAGGGCAAGCAGTCCAAGGGGCGCCGCCGTCACGCGCACGTCGATGTTCGCCGCACGATGCGCGCATCGCTTCAGACGGGCGGCGTGCCCGTCGAGCTGCGCTTCCGCCCCCAGCGCCCGCGCCGCCCCGAGATATACGTGCTGTGCGACGTCTCCACGAGTGTCACCTCCGCATCCGTCTTCTTCCTGTCGGTGCTCCACGCCCTGCACGACGCGTTCCGCAAGATGCGCTCGTTCGTCTTCATCGAGCGGATCTCAGAGGTCACCGATGTGTTCGAACGCGAGCGCGACTTCAAGGCGATCTCCGAGCGGATCTCCAGCGATGCCGGTGTGGCCGACATATCCGGCTACACCGACTACGGCCGCGTCTGGTCCGAGCTGCTCGAGCAGATCGGCGACGAGCTGCACCCGCGCGCCACGTTGATCGTGCTCGGCGACGCCCGTACGAACGGGCGTGATCCACGCGCCGAGCTGTTCGCCCAGGTGGCTACACGCGCCGGACGGACTTTCTGGCTGAACCCCGAGCCGCGCCTGTACTGGAACTACGGCGACTCGGTCATCGCTGCGTACGAGCAGTGGTGCACCGCATTCGAGTGCTGGACGACCACCCAGCTCGAGGACTTCGTCAACGCACTGACAAGACCCCACCTCGCGCCAATGCGCTGAATACCCACCAGGACGATGACCCCAGATCGGGCTCGATCGCCCGCGGTCGGTGTACGATCGAGTTGGAAATACATCAGGGGGGCTGGCGGGCAGGCCGGCTGAGATGGCGCACGACGATGACACCCAGCGCCGACCCTTAGAACCTGTGGGGTAATGCCCGCGAAGGGAGCGCTGTGCCAACCGAGCTGCAGTCAACCGCGTCCCGTGCGCCGGAGCGTGCCGCAGCGACGCGAACGACCGTCATGGAGCCGAACATCTCGGGGCGTAGCCTGAGCGCGGTCAGGCTGAGCGGCGTAAGCCGCGCCTATCGCGACCGCCGTGGCAGTGCGGTCCAGGCGCTCATAAACGTCTCGCTCGAGGTTCCCGAGGGGAGCGTGCTTGCCGTCGTCGGCCCGAGCGGCTGCGGCAAGACGACCTTGCTCGAGCTGATCTGCGACCTGCAGCGGCCCGACGGGGGACTGATCGAGACCCAGCCGGCGGTGTTGATGCCCCAGCGCGATCTCTTACTGCCATGGCTGTCAGCGCTCGACAACTCAGGGCTCGCTCTGCGGATCGCCGGGCACACCCGCGCCCACACCCGCGCCCGCGCCCGCGAGCTGTTCGCCGAGCTTGGCCTCGCCGGCTTCGAGCGCTCCCGCCCGCACGAGCTGTCCGGCGGGATGCGCCAGCGAGTTGCGTTTCTGCGTACGCTGCTCTCCGGCAAGCAGGTTCTCTGCCTCGATGAGCCGTTTGGAGCGCTCGACGCGATCACGCGCGCTCAGATGCAGACGTGGCTGGTGCAGGCGCTGCGCCACGAGCCGAGGACAGTCATGCTCGTCACACATGACGTCGAGGAGGCGATCACGCTCGCGGACCGCATTGCGATCCTCTCCCCTCGGCCGGGCCGGGTCATCGAAGAGATAGACGTCGAGTTGCCCCATCCGCGCGTCCGCACCGACGCTGCCGTGATCGCCTTGCGCGAGCAAGCGCTTGGAACGCTCGGCCAGGAGCATGCCGCATGAGAGCAGCCTCGCCTCCGCGCAAGAGAACGGTCCAGTCCACATGAGACGCAGCGCCGCAACGATCCTCGCACCGGTCCTGCTCGGACTCTCGATCCTCGGTATCTGGGAGCTCTATGTCGACCTGCATGGCGTCGACCCGCTCGTACTGCCCGCTCCCCATGCGATGGCGGTGCAAGCTTGGAACAACAGCGGCCTGCTTTGGTCGAACTTCACGATAACCGCCGAGGAGGTCGTGCTCGGACTCGCCCTGGCGCTCGCCTGCGGCTTTGCGATGGCCGTCGCGATCCACGTGTGGGCGCCGATCAGGCGAGCGGTCTATCCGCACGCGGTCGGCTCCCAAGCCGTCCCGATCGCCGTCGTCGGCGTGCTGCTCTGTTACTGGTGGGGCTTCGGCATCTTCCCCAAGCTGTTCGTGATCGCCCTGATCTGTTTCTTCCCCGTAGTCGTCACGACGGTGGACGGGCTCGCCGCGGTCGATCCGGACCAGCTGAAGCTGCTGCGAACGCTCGACGCCTCACGCTGGCAGGCGTTCCGCTTCGCCGAGCTGCCGGCTGCCCTGCCAGCTGCGCTCAGCGGCGCACGCATCGCACTTGCGGTAGGCGTGATCGGCGCCTATATCGCCGAGACATCCACCCCTAGCACCGGTCCCCATGCGGGGCTGGGACATGAGATCACGGCAGACCTGACAGCGCTCCAGACATCCCGCGCCTATGCCGCCACCGCGCTGCTGTTCCTGTTCGCGATCGCCTGCTTCTATGCCTTGAGCCTCGCCGAGCGAAAGCTCGCCCCACCGACCAACAAGCCATGAGGAGAACCCCCTTGCAGAGCAACCCGCCGTCCTCGCACCGCACGACTCGCCGGATCCTCGTCGTCCTGCTCGCCGGAGCGCTGGCGCTCGTTCTGGCCGCGTGCGGCGCCAAGCAGGACACGTTCACGGCCACGAGCAGCAAGTCGTTCTCGATCATGCTCGACTGGTTCCCCAACGCCGATCACGCGCCGCTGTATGAGGCGATCGCTCAGGGCGACTTCCGCACCGTCGGTCTGGCGGTCAATCCGATCGTCCCCTCCGAAACCGAGGAACCGCTGAAGCTGCTCGCAGCCGGCAAGGTCGACATGGCTATCTCCTATGAGCCCCAGCTCCTGCTCGCCCGCGACCAAGGACTGAAGCTCGTGTCGATCGCCGCTCTCGTGCAGCGCCCGCTCACATCGATCATCGCGCTGCCCTCCCAGCACGTGCGAAGCGTCGCCGACCTGAAGGGCAAGAGCGTCGGGACGGCGGGCATCGGCTACCAGGCGGCTGAGCTTCGAACGGCGCTAGGAGGCGCCGGCGTCGATCCGACCTCGGTGCGCGAAATCAACGTCGGCTTCAACCTCGTGCCGGCGATGCTCTCGGGCAAGGTGGCGGCGACGCTCGGGGGGTTCTGGAACTACGAGGCGATCCAGCTGCAGCGCATGCACAAGCATCCGGTCGTTATTCCGGTCGACCAGGCCGGAGTGCCCACTTATGACGAGCTCGTCCTCGTCGTACGCGAAGACGAGGCTCACACACGCGGCGCGGACCTGCGCGCGTTCATCCAGGCGCTCACGCGTGGCGTCCAGCAGGCGGCCGCCGACCCGAAGGGCGCCGCCTCGCTGATCAAGGCCGCCAATCCCGACGCCGAAGAAGCGCTGCAGGTGGCTTCGATCGAGCAGACCCTACCCGCGATGCGCCCCAGCGAAGCGAGCAAGCCTTTCGGCTGGCAGGACCCGTCGGCGTGGGCCAGCTTCAGCCGCTGGATGGTGGCGCATCAGCTTCTTCGCACCAACCCAAATATCGGCGCATTGCCGCCCTTCACGAATGAGTTCCTACCTGGTCAGGGCATATGAGAGCTCATCCGTACCGGACCGCGCCAACACCCGTACTTTCCCCCTAGCAATCCCCACCGGCAGGCGCTAGCGTCACGCACGTGGCCCAGCAGAGCAGGCAGAGTATGCAAACAGAGCCCGACGCTCAGGGCGCCGCCGAGCAGGCGGGACTGCAGACGATCAGGATCGTGCTCGCCGACGACCACGCGGTCGTGCGCAGCGGCCTGCGCATGCTGCTCGACGCCGAGAGCGACTTTGAAGTCGTGGCAGAGGCCGGCGACCTCGAAAGCGCCCAGCGCTACGTGCGCGGCCACCACCCCGCCGTGCTGATCCTCGACCTGAACATGCCCGGGGGCTCGAGCCTCGAGGCGATCCCCGCCATCCGAGAGAACTCGCCCGAGACCCAGATCGTGGTGCTCACGATGCAGCAGGAGCCGGCGTTCGCCAGACACGCGCTGAGCGCCGGAGCGATCGGTTACGTGCTCAAGGAGGCCGCCGACGAGGAGCTCGTCGAGGCGGTACGACGAGCGGCCAACGGCGAGAGCTACCTGAACCCGAGGCTCGGCGCGCGCCTTGCCTCAGAGCCGTTGCCCGGTCCACCCGATGACCTCTCAGAACGCGAGGTCGACGTGCTGCGCCTGATTGCGCTCGGACACACCAACGCCGAGATCGCCGAGCGACTTTATCTCTCGGTCCGTACGGTCGAGACCCATCGCGCGCACATCCAGCAGAAGCTCAGCCTCTCTTCGCGCGCCGAGCTGGTTCGCTACGCCCTGCAGCGCGGCCTCATCAGTGCTTCGTAGCGGTCCGAGCCCATCGCTCGGCACTAGCTCATCACTCGACGTGTTCGCTCGCAAGCGCTGCCGCAGACCCGTCTCATACAGGCTCTACGCGCGCCGGCTCCTCGCCAAGGGCATCCATCGTGGCCACCACGCAGCCTGCCAGAACGGCCGGGTCGTACCCCCCCTCGAGCACCGCCCCAACAGGCGCGCCAACCGTGTGTCCGAGCTTACGCACCCGGCGCGCCATCCGCGCAAACGAGCTCGTTTGGAGCAGGACGCCAGCCAGCGGATCGGCGTAGTGGCCGTCGAAGCCGGCGGACACCAGGATCACATCCGGCTCGAACGTCCGCGCCGCCGGCAGGACGACCCGATCGAGCAGCTCTAGCCACTGACCCTCTTCCGATCCAGCGGAGACCGGAAGGTTGATCGTGTACCCCTCGCCGTCGCCCGAGCCGGTGTCGCTTGCAGGCCCCGTCCCAGGAAATAGGTTCGCTTGATGGATACTCGCGAACAGCACGTCCTTGCGATACCTGAACGCCTCTGCCGTCCCGTTGCCGTGGTGGACGTCCCAGTCGAGGATGAACACCCGCTCGGCCCCACACTCGCCGATCGCGACCTCCGCCGCGACCGCCACGTTGTTGAACAGGCAGAAGCCCATCGCCCTTCCCGGCTCGGCGTGATGACCGGAAGGCCGCACGCCGCAGAACCCGACCTGCGCCTCGCCTCGCGTCAGCGCGCGCACCATCTCGGCGCCTGCGCCCGCCGCGTGCAGAGCAGCGAGATAAGAGGCCTCGCCGACCGCCGTATCCGGGTCGATTTCGCCGCCGCCCGACTCGCATAGGGCGCGGATCGCGAGCACGTGACGCGCCGTGTGGACGAGCTCGAGCAGTGCCTCTCCCGCGGCGGGCGCCCGCCGGCGCTCCCAGCCGAGCCAGTCGCAGGCCTCGAGCTCGCGCTCGATCGCAAGCAGGCGCTCGGGCGTGTCGGGGTGGGCTTCGATGTGAGCGCTCGGATCGTGCTCCAGGCAGGCCGGGTGATCGAAGAACAGACCTTTCATACGGACAATGATGGCAGCGGGATTTCTACGGACGTATCACCTGACGAGTCGCGTCCGTAGACGATCGCGCTACTCCCGGTATTCGACCCGACTCGATCATGCGGGATGACCCCCTTGGGCGGGCCTGGCCGTCGTGGCACGGTTGGGCGATCCCCGCCAGGAGGGCGCGATGCGGCACGCCACACACACACCGAAGAGGATCTATGGTCTGTCCCGCTCGGAAGCAGGGCTTTCGAGTGCGATAGGCACGCTCGACACGCCTTGGGCGACGAGCGCGACGAGCGAAGTCCCGCTGGATATCCTCGATCACGAGATCCGCATAAGGCGAACGATGCGCGCAATGGTCTTCGATGGTCCCGGCTTGCCGTTGCGCTCGGTGCGCCGCGAGATCCCCGAGCCGGGGCCGGGACAGCTGCTTCTGCGCGTACAGGCGTGCGGAGTGTGTCGAACCGACCTGCACATCCTCGACGGCGAGGTCGAAGTCTCCGAAGCTCCACGCATTCTCGGCCACCAGATCGTGGGCACGGTCGAGCCTGACGGCGAGCGTCGGGTCGGAGTCTCATGGCTCGGTTGGACGTGCGGGGAGTGCGAGCAGTGCCGCGCCGGACACGAGAACCTCTGCCCTCGCGCGATGTTCACCGGACGCGACCTCGACGGCGGCATGGCGGAGTATGCGCTGGCCGATGAGCGCTACTGCTTTGCGCTGCCCGACGGCTGGCCTGAGGAGCAGGCCGCCCCGCTGTTGTGCGGCGGGCTGATCGGCTACAGGGCGCTACGCATGTGCGGCGAGGGCCGGCGAATCGGGCTGTACGGCTTTGGCGCGGCGGCCCACATCCTCACGCAGCTCGCCGTCTGGCGGCAGCGAGCCGTGTTTGCCTTCACGCGGTCGGGCGACGAGCAGGCCCAGCGGCTCGCGCTCGAGCTCGGAGCGAGCGGGGCAGGCAGCTCCCAGGAGGAGCCACCCGAAGCGCTCGACGCGGCCATCGTGTTTGCGCCCGACGGCGCGCTCGTTGTGCGCGCGCTGAGCACTGTGGCGCCAGGAGGGACGGTCGTGTGCGGCGGCATCCACATGAGCGACATCCCCAGCTTTCCTTACAACAAGCTGTGGGGCGAGCGCGTCGTGCGGTCGGTCGCCAACCTCACCCGCACGGACGCCGAAGAGTTTCTGGACATTGCGCCCCGCGTGCCGATCAGAACCCATGTCACGCGCTATCCGCTCGAGCAGGCGGGACAGGCGCTCGATGACCTGCGCCACGGACGCTTTACGGGCGCCGCCGTCATCGTTATGTGAGCGCGGCCGCCGTCTGCGGGACGACGATCACCGGGACAGGGGCGGCCTTCAAGAGCTCGACGGTCACGGTGCCGATCGCCGTATGAATACGCGAGTGGCGATCGGAGCCGACCACGATCCCGTCGGCCGAGTGGCGCTCGGCCGCGTCTGTGAGCGCTGACACCGGATCGCGCTCGTCTATCTCGACTTCGACGTCCAGATCGAATACGGCGTCATCGCCCTCCAGCAGGAGCTCGTCGACAACAGCCCTGCCCAGCTCGTGCCGTTCCTGCGCGCTGAAAAGCACCGGCGGAGCATGCAGCGGACGGGTCGAATGAACGATCACGAGCTTGCCCTTGGGCTGCACCTGCGCTATCGCCCACCTCGCGGCCAGTCGCGCGCTATCGGTCCTGTCGTAGCCAAGAACAAGGCACGAAGGCATGCTTGAGGTTAGGCATGCACGGGGGCGCGAATCAGCCGAATAAAGCCGCTATTGGCCCGCGCACATGCACGGCGCGGGTGCGGAAAACCCGCGAGCAGAGCGGGTGGAGGGTGCGGATGGAGGCGGGCGGCGCGACGAGGAATATGCGGGAGACGATCGCGCCAGAGCGGAGAGGACCAGAACTTGCCACCCGTTGCCATGGCAGCTCACGCAGAACACCCACCGGCCGGACCGCGAGGCATCTCGCCTCGGCTGACTACACGCGGGCTCACGTCGGAGGCGGCCGATCGCGATCAGGTGCTCGAGCGACTGCGCAACCTTCGCCGCGTTCTGCCGGTCCTCGCACAGGAGATGGCCGCCGCGCGCCGTCAGGCGGCGAGGCTGCGCACCGACAACCGCCGTCTGACCGAGCAGGTCAGGCAGCTGCGCCACGAGCTCGACGCTCACGAGCAGCGAAGCCGCTGACGATTCCGGCTCTCGCCCGTCCATACAACCCACGTCCCACACAAGTCACCGATCAGACCCCGTCCGTCCATAGGTCACCCGATCAGAGTCCGGCCGCCAGAACGACTAGAAAATGTTTCCCAAAGCTGCCCCGAACGCGCCGTCGCGGTCTCAGCGCCGCTCCCTGACCCGAGGGCGGTGGAGACGGCGCCTCATCCACCGGGACAGGCCGACGTCCAGCACTCCCTACCTGGGCGCCATGGAGGCGGTCGCGCGCGGGGCCAGATGAGCTCCGTGCGCGGCCTCTCCCGCTAGCGCACCCGGTCTTGTCATGGGTGCTGCGCGCGGCGATCCAGCAGGCTGACGACGTTGTCGCTGTGCGCCTGATCCGGCTCGGCGAAGAGCAACCGGCCGTCGCTCAGCGATCCAATCCTGTCGGCGTGGAGCATCGAGGGCATGTCTGGAACGGTCATCAGCACGCCGAGCCCATCCTCGTCGGCGTCGCTCCGCAGAAGAGCCATG
>DAHUYZ010000200.1 GCA_027306855.1 Solirubrobacterales bacterium
TAGCGCAGGGGGAAGACGTGGCCGGGCCGGTTCAGGTCGGTCGAGCGCGTCGCCGGGTCCACGAGGGCGCGCACCGTCGCCGCCCGGTCGTGGACCGAGATGCCGGTCGTGGTGCCGTGGCGGTAGTCGACCGAGACGGTGAAGGCGGTGCGCTGGCTCTCGGTGTTCGCGCTCACCATGAGCGGCAGGTCGAGCTCGTCGGCCCGCTCGCTCTCGAGCGGCGCGCAGATCACCCCCGAGGTGTGCTCGAGGAAGAAGGCCATCGACTCCGCGGTGACGTCCTCGGCCGCCATCACCAGGTCGCCCTCGTTCTCGCGGTCCTCGTCGTCGACCACCACCACGATCCCGCCCGCACGGATCTGGGCTATCGCCTCGTCGATCGTCGCCAGCGCCATCAGACCTCCACGTCGAGCCGTACGTCCTCACCCAGGCGCGTCACGGCGACCAGGCGGCCGCGCCTCAGGGACTCCATCGTAGGGGTGGCCAGCCCGACCAGGGCCGGGAGGCCCGCCGGGCCCGCGAGGGCCGGCGCCACGTACCACGCGAGCCGGTCGACCAGGCCGGC
>DAHUYZ010000201.1 GCA_027306855.1 Solirubrobacterales bacterium
GATCGCTCGATGGACCAGGAGATCGCGCCCGAAACCCTCGCCCGCGCGCCTGCGGCGGCCACCGCCCCGGACCCAGCGCCGCCGCCGATCGCGCCGGACAGCCCGGCACGGTTCATCAACCGCGAGCTCTCCTGGCTCGACTTCAACCACCGCGTGATCGAGGAGGCGGAAAACCCCCGCCACCCGCTGCTCGAACGCCTGCGCTTCATCTCGATCAGCGCCTCCAACCTCGATGAGTTCTACTCGGTGCGCGTGTCCGTACTGGTCGGCCAGTCCAAGGCCGGCTTCACCACACCCGCGCCCTACGGGCGCACCGCCGCGCGCCAGCTGATCGAGGTCGGCGAACGCGCCGAGGCGCTCCTGGACGAACAACAGCGCGCCTGGATCGCGGTCCGCGACCACCTGGCCGAGGCCGGGCTGGTGGTGGCCGAGGCCGGCACGCTCGGGCCGGAGGATCGCGCCTGGCTGGAAGCCTGGTTCATGGAGCGGGTCTTTCCGGTGCTGACCCCGCTCGCGATCGATCCGGCGCACCCGTTCCCGTTCATCCCGAACATGGGCCTCGTGA
>DAHUYZ010000202.1 GCA_027306855.1 Solirubrobacterales bacterium
GAACGCGATCACGCTGCCGGGGTGCCTGATCGCGATCGTGCTCGGCTTCGCCCTGGACGCATCCGGTGAGCCTGCCCGCCTGCTGGCGGGGCTCGGCGCCGGCGGCGCGTTCCTGCTGGTCACGCTGATCAGCCCCCGCGGCATGGGCATGGGGGACGTGAAGCTCGCCACGATGATCGGGCTGTTCCTCGGCGCCGCGGTGATCCCGGCGGTCATGATCGCGCTGCTGTCCGGCGTGCTGGTCGGCGGCGCGGTGATCGCGCGGGTGGGCGTCAGCGCAGGGCGCAAGACGGCGGTCCCGTTCGGCCCGTTCCTGGCGCTTGGGGCGCTCATAGCGCTCTTCGCCGGCCACCCGATCATGCACTGGTACTCGACCTCGGTGGTGCATTGATGGCCTCGCTGAAGGAGCTGGCGAAGATGGACGTCAAAGCGCCGTCGCTGCGGATGCCCTCCGCGCCGAAGATCGCGCGCGGCGGAGGCGGGATCGGCCGCTCCAAGAAGTCCTCCTCCTCGTCGGTGGTCGGCCTGGACATCCAGCCCGGCTACGTGGCCGCCGTGCAG
>DAHUYZ010000203.1 GCA_027306855.1 Solirubrobacterales bacterium
CGCGGAAATCGTGCAAGGACAGTCGAACAACAACGCCTGGTTCATCGCCTTCGCCCCGGCCTCCAAACCGACGGTGGCGGTCGCCGCGACCGTCGCCAACGTCCCGGGCTATGGCGCCACCTACGCCGCGCCCGTGGCCAAGCAGGTGATGGAAGCACTATTGCGATGATCGAGCCCGGCACCCTCATCGACGGCCGCTACGAGGTGCTGCAGCGCGTGGGCTCGGGCGGGATGGCCGACGTCTACCTCGCCTCCGACCAGCTTCTCGGGCGCAAGGTCGCGGTCAAGGTCCTGCATCACCGCTTCGCCGAGGACCAGGAGTTCGTCGAGCGCTTCAGGCGCGAGGCCTCCAGCGCGGCCGGCCTCTCTCACCCGAATGTGGTCTCGATCTTCGATCGCGGCGAGTGGGACGGCACCTACTACATCGCGATGGAGTACCTGCCCGGCAGGACGCTGAAGGCGATCGTGCGGCAGCGCGGGGCGCTGGAGCCGGCGGTCGCGATCGACGTCGTGGTGCAGATCCTGCGTGCCGCTCGCTTCGCTCACCGCCGCGGCGTGAT
>DAHUYZ010000204.1 GCA_027306855.1 Solirubrobacterales bacterium
TGGTCAAGGGAAGCCGGTGAGAGTCCGGCGCGGACCCGCCACTGTGACCGGGGATGCCGACCGCGACGCGATCAGCGAGCCACTGAGAGGCCAAGAGCCGCTCGGGAAGGTGCGGAAGGTGGTCCCGGGAGCCAGGAGACCTGCCGTCGACCCAAAGCCCACAAGCCCTCGTGGAAAGGGGTGGCTCATGCCAAGAAGTCGTGTCCTCTCGCGCCCTGCAGCAGCCTTGGCGCTCACATGTCTGACGCTCGGCGGCGCCGGCGCGCTGGTCGCGCCGGTCGCATCAGGCGCGAAGGCCAAGCCGGTCAAGGTGAGAGTGGAGGTGGTGGGCAAGCCGCCTGCCGGCAAGGTTCTGCTCAACCGCATCGTGACGTTGAGCTCCAGGCCGGTTGACCGGTTCGGCGGCTCCTGCACAGGTGAGAGTGCAGCCGGCGCGCTGCAACTGGCGACCAAAGGCGCCTGGGGCGGCACCTGGGATGCCGAATACTCCGATTACGAGGTGACCAAGATCGCAGGCTTGAGCCTGCCGTTCAGCTCGAAATCCACCGCGAACTGGT
>DAHUYZ010000205.1 GCA_027306855.1 Solirubrobacterales bacterium
TTGACGTTGAACCGCGGCCGGTACTGCTTGATGAAGCTCTGCTCGGCCAGCAGCGCCTCCGCCTCGCTGCCGACCACGACGCACTCGACGTGCTCGGCCTGCGCGACCATCTCGTCGTGGCCTGGCGTGTCCTGCGGCCTGCTCTTGGAGAAGTGAGAGGCGACGCGCTTGCGGATCGACTTGGCCTTGCCGACGTAGATCACCCGTCCCCGCTCGTCGCGGAACAGGTAGACGCCTGGCTGGTCGGGCAGCTCGCGCCGGTGCTCGGCGGGGATCAATACGAGCGCCAGAAGCGGTAGACGACCATCAGCAGGTAGGCGACGAGCCCCAGGAGCACGAACCAGGCCAGCTCGCCCCCTCCCGTCTGCCACATGCGCGTGCGCGCGGCGATCAGCACCGCGCCGAGCGCGATCGCCCCGTAGAGCATCCCGCGATGGCGGGCGCCGAGGCTGTAGAGGCTGATCCGGTGTTCGCGGTAGAGCCGCACGCCCATGTAGCCGAGGCCGGCCGCGAAGGCTACCCAGAGCACCGACCGGAACGTGTCCGCGGCGCGGCC
>DAHUYZ010000206.1 GCA_027306855.1 Solirubrobacterales bacterium
GCGGTGTGGGGCACTCGAGGTGCACCTTCCACAAGACAGTTCCTGTTCATCCCGCCTCGCGACTGAACTGACTGCTGCTGCTCCAGAATTCGAGCACGTCTTCAGTCGGCAGGTAGGCAGGCGGTGTGGGGCACTCGAGGTGCACCTTCCACAAGACAGTTCATGTTCATCCCGCCTCGCGACTGAACTGCCTGCTGGTGCTCCAGAATTCGAGCACGTCTTCAGTCGGCAGGTAGATAGGCGGTGTGGGGCACTCGAGGTGCACCTTCCACAAGACAGTTCATGTTCATCCCGCCTCGCGACTGAACTGACTGCTGCTGCTCCAGAATTCGAGCACGTCTTCAGTCGGCAGGTAGGCAGGCGGTGTGGGGCACTCGAGGTGCACCTTCCACAAGACAGTTCATGTTCATCCCGCCTCGCGACTGAACTGCCTGCTGGTGCTCCAGAATTCGAGCACGTCTTCAGTCGGCAGGTAGATAGGCGGTGTGGGGCACTCGAGGTGCACCTTCCACAAGACAGTTCATGTTCATCCCGCCTCGCGACTGAACTGCCTGC
>DAHUYZ010000207.1 GCA_027306855.1 Solirubrobacterales bacterium
CGTTGGGGCTCTTGCCGCCGAGCTCGAGCGTCACCCGCTTCACCGTTCCCGCGGCGAGCTTCATGATCTCCTGGCCCACGGCGGTCGAGCCGGTGAAGGCGATCTTGTCGACGCCGGGGTGCGCCACCAGGGCCGCGCCGGCATCGCCGAATCCGGTTACGACATTCAGGACTCCCGGCGGAAATCCCGCCTCCAGCGCCAGCTCGCCGAGGCGCAGCGCAGTAAGGGGGGTTTGCTCCGCCGGCTTGAGAATCACCGCGCAGCCGGCTGCGAGCGCCGGCGCGACTTTCCACGCCGCCATCGACAGCGGGTAGTTCCACGGCACGATCAGTCCGGCAACACCCACCGGCTCGCGGGTGGTGTAGTTCAGGATCTGCGCGCCACCGCGCGGGGAGACCGGCAAGGTCTCCCCGCCGAACTTGGTCGTCCAGCCGGCGAAGTAGCGCAGGGTCTTGATCGCCCCGTCCACCTCCACCAGCCGCGTCAGGCGCGCAGGCTTGCCGTTGTCCAGACACTCGAGCACGGCCAGATCGTCCGCTTCCCGCTCGATCAGAT
>DAHUYZ010000208.1 GCA_027306855.1 Solirubrobacterales bacterium
CTTCGGGCTGGCCGCAGTTCACAAACGCGTTCTGCAGGGCCGCGGCCTACTGATGCAGACTCGCACGCTGCTGGTGCCCATGCTGCCGGGCCAGTTCGCGGCCGCCATCCTGACGGCGATCCTCGCCTACGCCTACACGAACCTCGGCTACCCGGTGCTGCTCGGAGTGGTCGTGGTGATCCTGATCTTCCAGTACCTGGCGATCGCGCTGCTGCGCTCGGAGGACCGCGCCGAGCAACTGGAGGCCCGCTCCATGCACCTCGCCTCGCTGCAGCTCGGCGTGCTGGTGACCCTGGTGGAGACTCTCGCCCTGCGAGACCGCGCCGCCGCGCGGCACGCTGCCTCGGTGGCACGCTATGCGCGTGCGCTGACCGCGGAGCTCGGACTCGACGAGTCAGAGCAGGATCTGGTCCACACGGCCTCGCTGCTGCACGACATCGGCAAGTTCGCGCTGCCCGATCGGATCCTGCATGCGGAGGTACTCTCGGATGCCGACTGGGCGACGATCAGGCGCCACCCCCAGGACGGCGCGACTCTCGTGGGTCGACTAGACG
>DAHUYZ010000209.1 GCA_027306855.1 Solirubrobacterales bacterium
TGCCCCTGAAATAGCCCGCAAATTGGCGATATTTTCGCGAGCTCGCTCGATCGCCGATCACCAATAAAAGTCCTCCAAATCGGCCGATCCCCAGATATCCTCGCCCGCGCTTTGCAAGCAGGAGGTCGCCGGTTCGATCCCGGCTGGCTCCATGCCTAAATCCTCAGTGTTGGTGCGGGATTCCGCATTGCGGCGGGTGCAGGCGCGCTTACCGAAAGCGCCGGATGGAAGCGTTTTGGAAGCCTTCTGGCCCGCATCCCCGAGCTTTGCTCGCTTCCGATGCTCTCCGTGGCGCCCGAGCGCGTTGGCTTCGCGCCGTGGTGGCACCGCTGGCTTGACCCTCTCGCCGCGCATGCAAAAGCGGCAGCGAGGCACAAGCCGAAGCCCTACGCCTCACTGAACCGCCTCAATGTCAGTGTGGTGGGTGACTGTCCGGTGCTTGGGGTGGGGTTCCGGGTTCGGCGGAGTTGTGTTTCTGGAATCCTGCGGCATCTGCGCGCAGCGGCTCTTGCATTGCGCTCGCGCGTGCCGGGCCTCACCCGAAGCGCCGTC
>DAHUYZ010000020.1 GCA_027306855.1 Solirubrobacterales bacterium
GCGGGGAGATTGCACACACAGGTGCGCTCCACATGGGATCAGCCGACCTGGCGCGGAACTCCCTCGGAGTCTTGCCGGCCCTACGTGTTCCAGTCGGGGCTGCGCGCGTGGCAAGCGAGGATGCGGGACGGGCCGCCCGCGTAGGGGACGGCTACGGCAAGGATGGCGAGGAGACCTCCGATCGCCCGCGGGGAGCCACCCCACGCATCCTTTGGTTGCGCCGCGCCTTACCAAGGGATATGGCCAAAAACTTTGATTAGGCGCGAGCTGAGCCGGCGTTCCGTGCGAAGGAGCAAACGAGAGTGATGCTAGAATCGTGATGCATGACTCTGGCGACTGCGGACATCAGGCGCACGACGGTCGCGGCCAGGCGCTCGTCGCTGGCGACGCTCGAAAGCGAGGCGCACAGGCGAGGGGTGTCGCTGTCGGCCATGATGGCCGAGGCGATCGACGAGAAGGCGCGGGCGCTCAACGCCGCACGCCGCCCAAGGCTGGGCATCGCACGGTCGAGCGACGGGCGCTCTGCGGCCGAATCGACATCCGAGCCGGTCGCCCGTCCACCGTCGTGATCGCCGCAGGCTGAGACATGGCGCTGGTGCTCGACACAGGGCCGCTGCTTGCCGCACTGGACCAAGCCGATCCCGACCATGAGCCGTGCAAGCTGTTGATAGGAGAGACAACCGAGGATCTCGTCGTGCCGGCGTTGGTGCTCGCCGAGCTCGACTACTGGTGTCATGAGCGCCTCGGCGCCGCGACGTGGCTGACGTTCCTCGAGGACCTGCTCGCGGGCGCATATCGGCTCGAGAGCCCGACGATCAACGACTTGGAACGCTGCGAGGAGCTGCAGAGACAGTACGACGACCAATCGATCGGGGTCGTCGACACGAGCATCCTCGCCCTGGTGGAGCGCCTATGCGAGGACAAGCTCGCGACGCTCGACCACCGCCACTTCACGGTGATGCGACCGAAGCACCTCGACAGCCTTACGCTGCTGCCGTAAGAGTCGTCGCAAGCTCGGGCTTCCGCACGGCGAGCGGTTGTCCCCTTTGCCGCTGCCCGTCGTACAGGGAAAGGGGGTTGTGTCGTGACGGACCATAGAAACATTTAGTCGGGTATCGCGACTAGTTCGAGTTGGCCGAATGTTCGATGGCAATCGGTTGTGGCGATCGGTTATCTCTCTGACCCCCGAGACCACAACGCAAAACGACGATCGGCCACCCTCATGACAATCGCCACATCACGAGCAGCTCTGTCAGGTCCACGACGTCCCCCACTGCGCCGCCCGGGAAGACGGCCCGGCCGCGCCCGGCCAGGTCTTCGAGCGCTCACGCTGCTCGCGTGCGCGTTGTCGACTGTCTGTCTGGCGTCTCTGGCGAGCCTCGCCAGCGCCGCCGACTATCACGCGTTCCTCTGCGCGATCCCGCCCGGCGACACCGGCGAAGGGTCGCCCGCACCAACCGACGACATGTCGTATTCAACGAGCGGGACATTCGTACAGGCAGGCGCCGGCGGTTGCGGCAGCGGCGGGGCGATGCGCGCCCAGATGATCGGCACGACCACCCACCCGTACGGCGACGGGGCAACTGCGACCTTCACCGCGCCAAATGGCCTAACGGTGGCGGGGTTCAAAGTGTGGCGCTACGAGGAAGACGGCCCGACGCAACCGTACGGAGCTCCCGCGTCGAACCTGCTCTATACCGGCATCGCCTCTGTAGAGGGGATGTGCGCTCAGTCGCTCGGCTGCTCCAGCAGAGGAACCAGCTCGCCGTGGTACGCCGCCGTCAACGAAGTATCTGTCAATGGCCTGAGCGGCGTGGGCTTGATCCAGTGGTCCGCCGGCTGCGGCGGCGGACCGGGAGGAACTTGCCCTGCGTCGGGTACCAGCTACTCCTCGCTGTACGAGGTCTTCTCGCTCGACGTGCTCATGAACGACCCGACCGGCCCATCGGTCAGCGAAATGACGGGCGCGATCCTTGCGGGCGGCACATTCAGCGGCGCGCAGTCGATCTCATTCAAAGCGTCTGACCCGGGCTCAGGCGTATACAGCGAGTGGCTAGTAGTTGACGGGAAGGTCGTCAGCGGCCCGACGATCATCGACACGAACAGCGGCGCCTGCAAAGACATGGGTGCCACCAAGGACGGACTGCGCTCCTTCGATCATCCTCAACCATGCCTGCCGACCGCCTCCGGCCTTCTGACGCTCGAAACGGCGAGCTTGAAGGACGGCTCGCACACCGTAAGCCTGTATGTCGACGACGCCGCGGGCAACCAGACGATCGCGAAGACGTGGTCGTTTGTCAGCGACAACGCGCCGACGGTCATATCGTCACCGGCGATCTCCGGCAGCGCGACCGTCGGATCGACTCTCACCGGCACTGGGGGGAGCTTCAGCGCGCCACCGGGCGCGGGCTCGCTCGGAGCGACGAGCACGGCGTGGTTGCGTTGCAGCGACGCCGCCGCGACGCACTGCTCGACGATCGCGACGGCGACGGGCTCTACGTACGAACCGAGCAGCGCCGACGTCGGCTACTACATCGTCTACCAGAACACCGCGAGCGACAACGACGGCTCGACGAGCAGCGACTCTCAACCGACTATCGCCGTCAGCGAACCACTGGCGAAACCCACCGGCTCGGGCGGCGGGTCCGGCTCGGGCGGGTCCGGCTCGAGCACCGGGTCAACCAGTTCGGGATCGTCTTCTTCGAGCACGATGGCCGGTACGGCCGGGTCGGGCGGCGCTGGCGGGACGGGGGGAGCCGCCGGAGCAGGGGGAGCGGGCGGCGGCGCGAGCACGATCACGTTGAACCTCTCGAGCCCGCTGCTGGCGGGCAGCACGAGCCCGTGGCAGCTCACGCTCGTGATCGCTCCGCGAACGGTTCGCAGGGGCACGACGATCACGCTGAGCGGGCTCGTCTGGACCAGTCCGCGACCCCAGACCGGAAAGCTCGTGTACCTGCGCGCCCGCGGCGTCCGCGTCGCCTGGCGAAGAAAGGGCCACACGCGGCGCAGGGTGCGCGTCTACTCGAAATGGTTCACGTTCCTCGCGCTACGCACAGGGCCCGACGGACGCTTCAAAGGCCACTACCGCTTCAGGCTGGGCGGCCACCACCTCTACCAGTTCATGGCGGTCGCACCCCAGGAGGGCGGCTTCCTCGACACGACCGGCACGTCTAAGGTCGTCATGGTCACTGAGAGACGGTGACAGCGCCAGGGTTGACCTTACGCCGGCCGACGTCAATCCGGCTCAGTGGCTCCCTCGTTCAGCAACGTCCGGTACTCGTCGTAGACGTAGAGGCGTCCTCGTCGCCGGCCCGTCACCTCCCGGAGGATGCCGGCTTGTTCGAGTCGCCTTACGCCGCTGCTGACGGGGGTTCGCTGAGCGGTCGAAGTGGCTGACTTCGCCACGTCGACGACTCCTTCGAGGAAGAACTCGAGCCAAGGATCCCAGGCGCCGTCGGTACGGATGGCCTGCAGGCGCTCATAGTAGACGTACCGATTTCGCTTGAGGTAGAGGCTCAGATAGAGCAGCGGGCGCGTCCTTACTTCTGCACCAACGGTACGGTAAAGCCTACACTAACGGTAGCGGGTCAGGCGCGCGGTCGATGCCGATCCCTCGCCGGGCCGCTTCCTGCTGACGACATCTTCCTCGCCGGTCGCGCGCGGCACGCATTCGCGCGCGGGACGCATCGTCAGTCTGCGCATGCGCCCGCTGTCGCTCGCAGAGCGACTGGCCGAGCCGCCGAGCGTGAGCCTCGGCGACCTGCTCGGCGGCGAGCGTCCGCCGGTGAGCGGTCGCACCGGCCTGACGCTCGAGGATTACACCGACGAGATCCTGCGTTCCGGCTTTCCCGGACTGCGAGGGCTTGGCGAGCGGTTGCTCCGCGCTCAGCTTGACGCATATATACGACGAGTGGTCGATCGCGACTTCCCCGAGCTCGGGCACGTCGTTCGCAACCCCGTCCTCTTGCGGCGCTGGATCGCCGCGTACGCGGCCGCCACTGCTACGACGACGTCGTTCGAGAAGATCCGAGCGGCCGCCACCGCAGGCGAGCAGGACAAGCCCGCCAAGACCACGACGCAGGCGTATCGCGACGTTCTCGAGCGGCTGTTCATTCTCGACGAGCTCCCGGGGTGGCTGCCCGCACGCAATCACATCAGCCAGCTTGCATTGCCTCCCAAGCACCATCTCGTGGACCCTGCTTTGGCCGCCAACCTGCTCGGAGCGACGCGCGAGCGACTGTTGAAGGGACAGGCGCCGGGCCCGAGCATCCCCAGAGACGGCACGCTGCTCGGAGCGCTGTTCGAGTCGCTGCTCACGCTGTCCGTGCGGGTCTACGCGCAGGCGATCGAGGCCTCGGTCTGGCACCTGCGCACCAAGGGCGGACGGCACGAGGTCGATCTGATCCTCGAGCGCTCCGACGGAAAGGTCGTGGCGATCGAGGCAAAGCTCGGCGGCGCGCCGCGAGAGCGCGACGTCAAGCATCTGACGTGGCTCGCCGAGCGTCTCGGCGAGGACCTGCTCGACGCAATCGTCGTGACGACCGGGCGCGAGGCCTACCGGCGCGCAGACGGCATCGCCGTCGTGCCCGCAGCGCTGCTCGGACCTTGACGCATCCATCTAGGGACACAGTGACGGCTCCAAGAAAGCTCGCGGCGGGAGCGAGCGGACGAAGTGCAGCCGGACCGTCGGCGGGTAGAGCGAGCGGATGTATCGGCAGAAACTCCAGGAAGTGGGCACGGTCCTTGCGCTTCTTGATGTGCCCGTAGAGCCGGTCAGCACCGACGTCGTAGGCGCTGATCAGGTGCCTGACGCCGTGCGGGCGCTTGTAGGTCGCGCGTATCCGCTTCGAGTTCCCTGGTCAGGCGTGGCCTCGCCGCAGATGGTTCCGGTGTGCGCATCAGCCAGAACCCACAGGTCGCCCTCGGTCGAGCGGTCCGCCTGCGCCGAGAAGAGCTCGGCATGACCCAAGAGACGCTCGCCGACCTCGCAGATGTCGATCCAACCTCCATCCGCGGCCTCGAGCGCGGGATAGCCAACCCCACCCGGGACTACGCAGATCGCGTCGCCGGGCACTCGGCCTCGCGCTCTACGAGCTTGCGCGCAGCGCCGACCAGCTGGAGACCAAGAACCGGCGGCCTACCAATCGACTGTTCCGGCGAGATCCGATACGGCTCGACGCCGCTGGCCCCAATGATTTAGGCAACTCCGATTCGAACCGATAGGCGAGGACTCATTCCGAGGCGGTCGACGTTTGAGCTCCGGCGAGCTCCGCGTCGCCGAACGCGGTTGTCAGGCTCAGCGCGGCTCGTCGCTGCATCGTATCCTGCACCAGCGCATCGCTGTCGACGCGCGTGCGCGGAACGCGCCCGACAAACCTTTCGGCGGTCTGACACACGACCAGATCGGCGCCTGCTCGCTCCAGGTAGTCGGGATCCCATCCGAACGGGATCCATACAAAGTGGACCTCCCGGAATATCTGTGCGAGGAACCAAGAAAGACCCTGGTAGCTTTCATCGCCAAACCCATACGAGTCGCCGAACAAGACAACCGTCCGAGGGTCGGAGGCGTCATCGCGCCGGAATATGCGACGGACACCGATATGGCCGCCAACGCTCGACACTTCCGGCCAGTTGTCAAACACGATCTTCGACGCCGATGCCGTCGCGAGTTGCCGATTGATCTCCACGATCGGCGGCGTGAAGTGTCTGCCGAGATCGCCGCTCATCACGTATGGGACATCCTTCTTCGGTATCTCATCCAGCAGCGTCGGCGAACAACCCAGAGCCTCGACGGTCAGCTTCGCGACGAGTCGATTGCCGCATGTCGTCAGATGGCTGTCTGTGCGCAGGTAGGTCTCGCCATGTGAACGGGCATCGCGCAGCGCGTCGCATGGATATGTGAGCGGCAGCTCACCTTCGCGCAATAGACGTAAGATCGGCCTCAGCTTCCCGGACGAAGCGTGATTGTGAGGGAACAGATCGTAGTAAACCGCGAGCTTATCCGGCATCACCAGCCAACAAGTCGCACAACCCAACCTGTGAGCGTCTGATTGCCGCTCCGCCATCAGCGTCCGCCACTGCCCAAGCCAGTCCTCGGCCATCGGCAGCTCTCCTCGATACGTGGCGAGATTGTCGTTGCTGCCGCCGCAGAGAAACAGGTGACCTTCGGCGCCAACCATCGCGACCCCATCGGGTGATACGGTGCCGACCGGCTGGGTAAACTCAGCATTCGCCGCTGACCAGCAGTTGAGATAAGAAGGACCCACCTCCGCGTTGTCGCGGGCAGCGCGCTTGTTGCGTCGAGCCGCGTACTCCTTCGAAGCCAGCACACCATCGAGGAAGGCGCTCACCGTGCCGACCTGCATCCACATGTCGATCTCCTGCGAAGACGGTCGGCGATCGAGGAGCTCGCTATACAACGCCTCTATGTGATCGGCTCGCAGGTCGCGCTCGGGCATCGCACGTCAATATACTGGCCCAGACTACATGTCGCGAGACACGCGATGTCTGAATGGTAATGGACGATCTGATCGTACAGATGCACTATGGCGTCATGCACCCGATGTTTCGGGAGCAGCTTTACGCCGCACCATCAGGGTATTCCTACAGATCATGCCATCCATACCTGCAGGTCAACGACGAGGGGCCTAAGCGCATAGCCCAGAATGCTCGGCACTTTGCCCACGGTAGACGAGCTGCTGAACGGCTTGCGGTCCGTACGCTTTCACGAGTCGGCTACGTACATCGGGTCCAAGCCCGCACCATGCGCGGCGCAACCCTGATCCACTCGTGCGAGCGATTGCTGTTGAAATCGCCGTTGCCATACGTACTCGACTTCGAGCATGCATTGCTGTTCGTCCTCTATCAACGTTTAGCGCTGGACCGCCCATGGGCTCGCACTTGGCTTATGCGCGCGCTCAAGGATGAGCGTCTTCGCGTCCTTCTCCCATGGACAAACTTTGCCCAGCAAAGCCTTCTTACGATTCTCGGGCAGTCAAACATAGAATGGCTGCGCCCGAAGATCGAAGTCGTCTACCCAGCGATCCGGCCCGCCGTTGCGCATGCCCGCAAACGATCCCAAGGGCCGTTTAGGTGCTTGTTCGTCGGTACGGCGTTCTACGAGAAGGGCGCAGTCGAGACGATTCGCGCTATCCACCGAGTGGCGGCGGCGCACGCAGTCCGCCTCGATCTCGTAAGCTACGCTCCTCCACGGTGGGCAACCCGCCTGGCCGACGATAAACTCGTTACGTACCATAAATCCGGTGAAGCTGACATTCGGGCTCTCTACAATCAGGCTGACGCGCTGGTCTTCCCGTCTCATATGGACACGTTCGGCTTTGTGATCCTCGAGGCCATGGCTCACGGCATACCTGTCATCGCACCGGCGCATCCACCGTTCGACGAGATCGTCGCTGATGGCGCGTCAGGATTGCTGTTTGCGGCGGAGAACCAGCTCTTTGACAAAGACACCACATGCCGATTCGCGAAGACGCTTCCTCCGCCTCGTCGCTTCCAGCGAGAACTGAGCGCCCCGTCGGACCATTATGTCGACGGTATTGCGACAGCTATCGCACGGCTCGCGGAAGACCAAGATCTGTATCGCCACTTGGCGGAAGGCGCATATCAGAGCGTGTGCAACGGTACCTTCTCTATAGATGCACGCCGGCGGGCCTTAGCCGATGTGTACGCTGCCGCTCTCAACGAGGCAGATACCACTCCACATATTGACCGCACGCTCGCTTGAGCGGAACCGTGTGGACCGGCTTCTCGTTGGTCGCCCAGAGTCCGTCAACGTAAGTTGGTATGCCCATGGTCAACGCCGTGTTTTGAACGTGAAAGCTGACCGGAACGTCTTCTCGGCGTGTCACCGTGATTTCCCCGATCGGCCAGACGTCCCCCGCACGATCGAGGTTTGCGGGAAGGGTGACGTGCCGGCCCCTGATATCGACTTCGATGGGATGGGGGCTCGTGTAGGGCGCCGACAGCGACCAGCGACCGGGACTCAGACGGATCCGCACGCGGGTCGTGGAGTCGGGAGGCTGGGGAGGCACCGCTACCACGATGTTCGGGCTGCCGACGGCAGCTACCCCGTTTAGGTGAGCCAATCGGCGCCCTGATGCTGTCTTGCATTCCAAAAAGGCGCCCGGACCAGGCCCGTCGACGACGGTGCGCATTTCAGGTGTGGGTCCTTCTCGCCGATAGACCTCGTAGTAGCTAGTTGTCCGTATGAGCCTCATGTTTGGAGGAGGAGCGGTTCCAGCGATGTTGCGCGGCGCGACGACATACTTGTAGCGATTGAGAACTTCCGCGGGGATGTCGCTGAATTCCAACGGCTCTCCTGGGGTCCAGTGGGCCTGTGGCCGGAACGGCATCAGCGGGTAACCGAGAAACGGTTGATCGACGGGGGTGCCGGCAAGCTCCCATTGGATGAAGTCGTCCCACCCGAGGAAGAGCGTCTTTGCCTTGCCAAGCGATGGCCGCAACGATCTGAGGTCGCTCGCATGGACAGTCGGTCCGACGTAGGCGATGCGCAATGCTTCGACGCTCGTGCCCAGCGCTGCCCATCCCAGTAGTCCCGCGACTCCAAGGCGCAGCGCACCGGTAAGCGACAGCCACGATTCGCTGCGGTCGAGCTCGACCAGCCAACGCGTTGCAACGAGCATCACGAGCGGAGCCAGGATCACCAACGCCTTCGCGGTCACGTATGGAGACTGCTTGTGGTCGGAGTAGATCCAGATCGCAGTCGCCACACCGGTGGCTATCGGCACAGTCCATGAGTCTTTACGGAGCCACCAGATCCCGCCGGCGATCGTGAGGATCAGCCCGAATGCGACGAACATTCCGACATGGAAGAGGTCTTGTGCTGGGAACCGGTAGTCGGCGATGTCCCACATCCCGAAGACCTTCCAAAAGGAGAGCGGCTCGGCAAGGTTCCCGAGATTATTGATCGGCACGCCCGTCCCACCGCCGACGCCTACATTGGCCGTATAGAACCTAGCCATGCGGCCCAGTTGAGGCGCCGCCAGCACAGCCAATGCGCTGCAGCCGATCAGCGCGGGTATGGCACTGGCGCGTAAGGGGTCCAGCATGGCCTTGGTGGACGGCAAGCGCAGCCCGGAGCGCGCCCCCAGCAACACCAGCCAGAGTGCAAGGGTGCCGAGGAACCAAGGGAGACCGGTGACCGAGTAGACCGACAGCGAGCCACCGACAATCAGCCCAAGCGGCACCCAGCGCAATCGTCCGCTGGACTCTGCGGGCACGTGACGTGCCTTTCCCGGCATCAGGAGTCCCAGCGCAATCGCGAAGCCGAGCACAAACAACGCTTGCATGATCTCCTTGAATGAGCCCTGCCCGTAGTAGGCAACGACCATGAACGTGCACGAGGTCATTGTCGCCACGAATGTCTTTGCGGGCCAGCTCGCCCGCCGCATAGCAGCGACGGTGGTCCAGGCAATCAGCAGCGGGACCGCCATCGTCTCCCCCGCGAACGCATAGTCAACCCGTACGCCGAGGATCTGGGCCAGCACCGCGCAGAGGCCGTGCGGCCCAACCGGATAGCTTGCGTCCAGGCTCGTCACGCTCGCCACAGACGTCGACCTGATGGCTTCCGCCCACAACAGGTGCGTGGCCATGTCGTTGTCGAACGAGACTCCCAGCGTGCCAGCACGGTTGCTTGCAAGGAACGGAATGAGAACCATGAACAAAGCGGGCCCCGCGACCATGAGATCAGTCGCGCGAGGTCGTTGCGCAGGGTTGCGAATCATCACGGCGATCCCGACAACGCAAAGGACGAGCAATACAACGGCTACGGTGCTCGCGCGCCCCGGCGCGTGTATCGCGGGAGCACAGATCAGGAGCAGCAAAGCCAAGCCCACGGGGGCGGAGAGGAATGTCCAGGTCCGCGCTCCGCACAGCCAGCAGGCTCCTTGACCCAGGATCAGCGCGCCGGCGCACGTGAGCGCGGCAGCAGCTACCACGCCGATCATCCCCAATAGAATATGGGCTCCCCCGACATGTCGCATCTTCGAATCGCCCACCCACAGCTTTCGTCGGGTCGTTCACCGGAGATACCGCCAGCATCGTCAGGCCCATGACCGACCCGCAGATCCTCATCGTCAGCCCGGCCAACACCGCGGCCGGACGAGTGGGCCGGGTCGTCCGGGATGTAACGCGTGCTTTGCCGATGGCCGACGTGCTCGTGGTGGACGACGGCTCAGCCGATCGAACGGCGGCCGAGGCATCGGAAGCCGGGGCCATCACGCTGTCCTTACCGGTCAATTCGGGCTATGGCGCCACGCTGCAGACCGGCTATAAGTACGGGGTTCGCCACCACTACGACGTCATCGGCCAGATCGATGGGGACGGCCAACATCAGGGCGAGTATCTGCCGGTCATGCTAGAGGCATTACGCCAAGCCGATGCCGATCTCGTCGTCGGATCGCGTTTTCTTGATAGGGACGGCCACTACCGCCCATCGCTGGCCCGTCAAGTCGGCATCGGACTGTTCGCCCGAGTCGCATCGGTCGTGACGCGACAACACATCTCGGATCCGACGTCAGGGTTTCAGCTGATGCGCATCGGCGTCGCGCGCTTCTTCTGCTCCGAGGTCTACCCTACCGACTACCCCGATGCCGACATCTTGATCCTTCTTCATCGTGCAGGCTTCAAAGTACTCGAGGTTCCAGTAAAGATGCGTCCGTCGTCTGGAAAGTCGATGCATTCCGGTCATCGCAGTCTCTACTACGTTTACAAGATGACCCTGTCGATCTTGGTAACCCTGTTGCGACCCCGTTCCCAACATCGCGCATCATGATCAGTACGCATCTGCGCATCGTCGCGATCGTCGGCAGCCTGGGGCTCTTACTGTTCGTCATCGAGCTGGTGCGCCGTCGCCGTCTGAAGGAGGAGTACTCAGTACTCTGGATGGCCACCGCCGTCGTTCTCCTCCTGCTCGCCGCTTGGGGTGGACTACTACGCAGTCTGACACACGCGATCGGCGCGGTCGCGCAGAGCAGTACGCTGTACTTCTTTGGGCTGCTATTTGTGATCTTTTTGTTGCTCCATTTCTCGGTAAGAGTCAGCCTTCTCGAGCGCCGCCTCACGGCGCTGGTACAGGAGATTGCTCTCCTCACGGAGAAACGCGCCGGGCCTGCTCAGCATGAGGAGGAACTTGCAGAGGAGGCCCCCGAGGACGACGCGGTAAACGCGTGAGTCAAGTCGCGGTCATAATCCCTTGCCACAATGATGGCTTGCTGGTCGAGGAGGCAGTAGTTTCTGTCCGGGAACAGGAGAACACCGAGGTCGAGCTGGTCATCATCGATGACGCATCCACGGACTCAACAACGATCACGCGACTCGCCGCCCTGGAGCGTAGCGGGGTACGGGTGCTCCGGCTGGAGCGTAATCTGGGGCCTGGCCCAGCTCGATCGATAGGACTGCGTCATACCTCGGCTCCCTTCGTCTATCCGCTGGATGCCGACGACGTCCTCGTTCCGGGAGCATTGACGGCCATGATCGGGACGTTGAACCGTCACCCAACCGCAGGCTTTACTTGGGGAGATTACGCCGTGTTCGGCAGCATGCGCGGCCGATACAAATCGCCGAGCCGGCCCCTGCCGTGGACACTCACCTACGTAAACCCCTATCCCGTCTGCTCGATGTTCCACCGCGACGTCTTGGTACGCGCCGGAGGGTGGCAACTCGCGCAGGGATACGAGGACTGGGATCTATGGATGACGCTCGTAGAGATGGGCGTCGTCGGGATCCCGACCGACCGCGTCGTATACCGGCGCCGCATCCATGGAGGGCACCGGCGTCTAACTGTGGACCGCAGACGCCACAAGGCACTCTACGCGACACTCCAAGAACGGCACTCTGAGCTCTTTGCTCAACGCAACGACTTACGCCACGAGGAGATGCCAGCAGCCTGGAAGCGTTTAGCTTACCCTGTTCTTTTCGGGTCGCGATCGATTGTACCGCTGCCTGTCGAGAGGCTCATGTTGCATGCGATGTTACGGCTCGGTGGCGGACTACCAACATGGTAGCTGGCAACAACGCTCCGCCGAGGACACATACAAGCATCGGCGAGAATATCCTCGTCAGTACGATCAACGTTGTCGCTGTCGTCGGCGCCTCATTGGTCGCTGTCCCTTTGATCATCGACCACATCGGCCTCGCGGGCTATGGACTTTGGACGCTCGGCCAGTCGTTTGTTATCTACGTGAGCACGGTCGAGCTCGGAGTTGGACCTGCGATATCCAGGTTTGTGAGCGTCCGTCATCGAGAGCACCACGAGGTTTTACCAATACTCTGGCTCGCGCTCGGCCTCTATGCGCTCGCCGGACTGGCTCTCATAGTCGTCGCGCATTTCGTGTCAGAACCTCTGGTCGCCCTGTTCAAAGTCCCGCTTCGGTTTCATTCCGACGCGATCCGCATGACGCAGATATTGGGCTTTGTGGCGTTCGCCGCACTGATGGCCGCCGCGCTCGGACAGGTACTCATCGGCCTGGAGCGTTACCGACCGATCACGGTCACGAACGCAACCGGCTCCGGCGTCTTCCTAGGCGCGCTGCTTATCCTGCTTCCGGGGCAAGCGCAACTGACAGATGTAGCGGACGCTGCGCTGGCGCAGTGGACGGTAGTTGCCGTCACACGTGGCGCTGTCCTGCTGCCGCTGGTGCGCTCCGAACGTCCGCGACTGCCCGGCTGCGGCACGGTTCGCGAACTGGCCGACTTCTCCGCCCGTCTGCAGGTTGCTGTCATGGCCACGCTGTTCAACACACAGACAGACCGGATCGTCGTCGGCCTTGTCTCCACAGCCAGGATTCTCGGACAGGTCGGCATTGCGACGCAAGTGGCCGAAGCCAGCCGTTTCCTTGCAAACTCGGCTTTGGCTCCGCTGATGACCCGCATGGCGGTCACCTACGGCGCCAGCGGCCGCGACGAGCTTGACGCCCTATATGGGCAGTTGCTCAGGCGCTGGCAGCTGCTGATCGTCGGCTCGCTCGCCATTCTGACGGCTGTGATGCAGCCGATGATCACCGCGTGGCTCGGACCAGGCCACGGCCAGGCCGCCTACTTCGCCGTGCTCCTGACGATCGCATACGGCTGCAACCTCCTCATGGGTCCGGCCATCGCCTACCTCCGAGCCATCGGCAGACCCGGCTACGAGGGCGTCTACGGCGTCGCGACGGTGGTCGCCAACGTCCTTTTGACGATCGGCCTGGGGGTGGCGTTTGGGGCCGACGGCGTCATCATCGCAACGCTCATCGCCTACTTGGTGAGCACAATCTGGTTCTCTCGCCGAGTCGCGGCGCAACTCCCCAGGGTTCCCGAAACGCATCGGACACAGTGGACACGTTCACTAATGGTTCTGATCGTCGCCGCAGCGATCGCGCTCGGCATTGGACGAATCAGTGTCCTCGCGCTACCGACCGGGCTCGCTGTCGTGGGTGTGGGCCTTGGCGTAACGGTCGCCTTCCTAGTCTACCTGGCGTCAGTGGTGGGACTAACGCCTATGGTGGGCACAGTGAGACGACTACTACCTACGCGCTGATCTAAACCAGCTCGCCTGGCCCCTGGAGATGGATCCGCTTAGTTGGCTACGGTAGTTGCATCACATTTTGCTGACTACATCTTTGTAGCTGTCGAGCGATACCATTCGATCGTGCTGCAAAGCCCGTCTTTGAGGTCTGTTTGAGCTTCAAAGCCAATCAGCTCCCGCGCTCGCGAAACGTCGAGGCAGCGCGTCGGCTGGCCATCGGGCTTTGAGGTGTCCCACACTATGCTTCCTGTATAGTCGGTCAACCGCGCGATGAGTTCAGCCAGATCACGGATACGAGTTTCGATGCCCGTCCCGATGTTCACCGGTACTGACGCGTCGAGATGCTGCGCCGCGAGTAACAGAGCACGGGCGGCGTCATCGACATACAGGAACTCACGAGACGGGCTGCCGCTTCCCCACATGACCACCTCGGGTGCCCTACTCTTTTGCGCTTCATCGAACTTGCGGATCATGGCGGGGATGACGTGGGAGTCCTCGAGCGAAAAGTGGTCGCCGGGGCCATACAGGTTCACAACCACCGGAACACAAGAGTTGAAGTCGTACTGACTCCGGTAGGTCTCGGACAGCACCAGCATCATCTTCTTTGCCAGGCCGTATGGAGCGTTGGTCTCCTCCGGGTACCCGTCCCAGATATCCCCCTCGGAGAACGGCGTAGGCGTAAACTTTGGATAGGCACAGACGGTACAGGCCGAAACTAGCTTGCTGACCCCGGCAAGACGGGACTGCTCAAAGACATTGGCCGCCATCATCATGTTGTCGTAGACCAGCGGCGCAGGGTTGCGACGATTGAAACCTATGCCTCCCACGTTGGCAGCGAGATGGATAACTATCTCCGCACCATCGACCGCGGCACGTGCGGCGACCGGGTCACGAAGATCGTGTTCGGCAGATCGCACAATTTTTACATCGGCTCCGAGCGTTTTCAGGTCACGCACGAGCGCGGTTCCGACAAATCCGGCTCCTCCTGTGACAACCACCGGCAGGTCGCGCCAGAACGGTGCATTCGGCTGTCCATTTAGATCCCGCATTTCAATCCTTCCCCTCTCCTGAACGAGGTGCCGGCTGCCCTGAGTCGTTTGAGCACTCTATGGACGCTGGCTCGCCGGTGTCCAGGTCTATGTAGCATCGGCGTTGCGGGTCGGCAGGATGATGGTAGGCACGCTGGAAGTAGTTGGGATATCCGCCGACAGTGACCTCATCGGCACTTGGAAAGCGCCCCTCGGCCAGATCGCCACGCACAAAGAAGGCATTGACCGCGCACAGGTCAGTGTGCACGAGCTGGTAGCCCTTGCGTCGACCGAGCTCGCGCAGCGCCCCGAGAGACGCGCCGTAGTAATCGGTCCCGTCCCAGCCGGAGGTCAGGTCCCGTGGCTGCACGAGCTTGCGGGCAGGGTCGAGCGCGCTGTTGTACTCGATGACCACGACCCGTGGCCGGTAGTGCTCGACGGACTCCCATATCCAGTAGTCGGCGCCATCGACGTCGATCGACAGCACACTCGGCTCCGGTGGTACATGGGCATCGGCGAACAGCGTCTCGACATTGGCCGGCGTGACGATCGCCTTCGTGGTCTGTACGCGATCGTTGGCGCGGTACTTGAGCGCAAGGCGCCCGAAGTGGCTGGCGTCGGACTCCATGAACAGACCACTCCAGCCGACCACGTCGGCCAGGTACACGCAGTTGCCCTCGCGACCGGACTCGGTGCCGAACTCGATGAAGTAGCACTCACCGGCCCCAATCCGAGTCAGGATCTCCGCCAGCACACCGTCCTCGCCGTTCTGGCTGAACACCCGCAGCTCGAACGGCGTGAGGGGACCGGTGCGTTCATTCTCAGCTTGACCCTCGCCCAGCACATCGTAGCGCTCGCTCATCTGGGCCAACGCCAGATAGAACGCACGGTCGGATTCCAGACCACCGCCCATCTCCATGCGATCGACGCGACCGCCCAGCGCTGTGAGCGTTCGCATGACGTCGCCGACCACCTCGCTCTGGGCACCCACGACCGCCGGTAGCACCTTCAACTGCTCCTGTGAGCGCAAACGCGCCAGGATCTGGGCGTTAGATCGCAACAGGCGCTCATGCAGTGCCGAGGTCTCCACCTCGACGGCATGCAGCGATCCAAGCAGTTCGTCATCGATCGCCTGCTGGTGGGCGCTGAGAGGGCGCATCAGTCGAAGCGCGCTCTTACGCGCAGCACGACGAACGACGTTCCGACCGGCCGGCAGGCTTGCGCCTGGTCCTTGCGTGACACGCGCAGTCAGATCACCGCTGACGACCCGCGCTCCATCGGATGCCGACACCTCGCGCAACTTCGTATCTGAGCGCAGATGATCGAGCCTTTGGCTCATCGCTTCGCCGGCTGCGGTCGGTGAATGCGTCGTGCGAATCGCTTCGGCCGCACGGCCCCCAAGCGCCGCCGCCGCGACGCGATCGTCGTAGACAAGACGCATAAGCTCGGCCGCATGCTCGACGCTGGGCTCAGCCCACTCCCCATCAGGCGGGTATGGAGGCGCGCCCGCACCAATCGGCACGAGACCGTAGTCGACCAGCAAGCTGTTCTCGGCGGTCATGAAATCGAGGTTGCCGGAGTAGCCGGTTGCAATCACGGGCTTACCCAGATACATAGCCTCGGCCATCGTGAGGCCAAACCCCTCCGAGCGATGCAGCGACACGTAGCAGTCGCATGTGGCGGTGAGAGCATTCTTGTCGTTGGGAGTCATGTAGTTGTCGACGACGCGGATATCGCTGCGCGCTTTGACTGCGGCGAGGAGGCGCTCGTGGTTTGCCGCGTCATGTTCGGCATTCATGCACTTGATAACCAGATTAGGGCCGCTGCCGGAATCGAATGCGCGGGAGAACGCCTCCACAACTGCGATCGGGTTCTTGCGCTCGAACACACTGAGATAGTCGAACGTAAACAGGAAGCAAAACCCGTCGGGAATGCCCAACTCGGCCCGCGAGCGCGGAACGATCGTGGGAACCTCAACCGGGATGCGAGTCGTCGTTACCGGGACACTCGCTACCGGTGAGAGCGCATCCGCGACATGGGCTGTCGGCGCCCACACCTCGTCCACCAGCGCGAACGAGCTCAGCCACTTGCTTGGAAAGCTCGTCACCTCCCAGAACCACAGGCCGATCGAGTAGCGGTCCGCGAAAAAGCTCTCCCCCGCCCTGCGGGCGAACTCAGGCAGCATGTCGGCGTTTACGCAGATAACGTTTATTTGGTACTCGGCTTCATCGGGCTCGAACTGAACGAAGTCATGTTCCTGGCGGCTCAGTGGCCGCATTGCGCTGTGCACCGGCAGCAACGAGACGCCAGCCGCGTCGAGCGCCGCTATCACCTGCCGCGCCACCTCCCCGACTCCATGCTCGGATTGAAAGTAACCAACGACATTCACACCCACACTCCGTGGGCCCACGCCATCTGCGGCTGTGTCCGCCACGACCGAGCCACGCGCATCAGCCTCCTCACCTTCCCCGTCGACCTCCGAGGAGCGAGCCGATTCGACCTGAGCCGCGACCAGATCGTGCGTTGCGGTGTCGATTGCCGGAAGCAGCGCCAGCATCGGCGTCTCGATCGTGCCCGATCGCTTCGCCCAATCCAAGAACGCCTGGTGGTCGGCGCCCGCGACGTCCGGAAAGCCTCTTTGAACATCTTCCCTGGTGCCATAGACATCGGCCAGCAGCCGGCTCACTCCGGCCGGCGCCCCTGGGGCGGGCGCGGCCAGCCAGCGCACGAACGACTCGCACCCCTCGTCGCTGAACGGCGATCCCACGACCTCGCCGTGTTCGCTGGCGACACCGTGCAGCTTGCGCAACTGCCGGGTGAACTCGACGCCGATGGGAAGATGCGCGTATGTGTAGGGCCATGCCTTCGCCTTGGTGTATCCGGCGGCAACGACCTCTGCCGCGTACTCATTGCAGATCCGCTGCAGAGCAGGACGGCCGCTCATCGAAAGCCTCGACTGATGACGGCTCAGCACTTCAGGCGCTTCCGGGTCAAAGCCACTGAAGTGAAAGAACGCAAGCTCGTGGCCATCGGCGGTGTAGCCACCGTCAGCGTATCCCAGCTCGCGCGTGTGCAGGTTCCAATAGGCGACGTTGTACTGCGGATCGCGCACCACCGCATGATCGGACACGAGACCCGGAGCGAGATCGAACCAGCGCTGGTCAACAAAGTAGCCGTTGGAGGGATCGACCCTGCAGTCGTGCAGCAGCCGGTGCTCCCACCACCCCAACAACTTCTCCGTCTCATCGTCCCACCTCAGAGACACGTATCCCAAGTTGTATACCCCCGCCAGCAGGATGTCGATCTGGTTTGGGCGCTCGCCGTCATCTGGCAACGGCTCGGTGTTGTGCGGAGTGAGAACGACGCGGTGCGCCAGCGCAAGCGCGTCGAGCTGGTTGAGTGAGCCGTAGATGCGAATGTCAGGATCGAGATAGGTAATCGTGTCTCTGTCCCCGCTCAACAGGTGACGAAGCAGCCATGGCTTCACGGCGGTTGACAGCTCGAGCACGTCGTAGCGGAGCGCCATCTCCTCGAACTCATCACATCCGATCTGGGCAGGAGTCAGGATCTCAAAGGGCTCGGAGTTAGGCTCGATATAGCCGTCAAAGTCATCGATCACGAGCGCGAAGCAACGCCCGCCTGGATGCTGCTCGATGAATGAGCTCGCCAGCACTCGTGCCTGCGCGACGTAGTTCTTCGCGATGATCGTGCAGATATCCACGGCGGCAAATTATCAGGGCAACAGGGCGCGAGCCAGGGCTCATGCCCCGCTGCGCAGACCCTTGCGATCGGAACGGTCGTCCCCGTTGAGGCGCCGCGATGCGCCCGCACGCCCGAGCAGGCTTAGGGGGGCAAGGATCAGAGCACGCGAGAGACGACGCGATGCGATCCGCATGAGGCCGCGCTGCTGTGTCGTCGTTAGCAATCCCCCCTCATCGATCAGCGGCAACCCGTGCGCAACGCGCGCTCTGAGGGAGTGGTAGGCGTCCTGGTACTCCTGGGCAATGGACTTGAGGTGCGCGATGTCGGCATCGAGACTGGCGATGAAGATCTCACGGTCGAGCTCCTGCCAGGCTCTGGGGGCAGCCTCCGACGACGGCTCGGCGACGGCCCGCCGGTACACCTCGCTCAGCTGCTGGGCAACCTCACGCCAGCTGGGCAGCTCAAGCCCGCGGAGTCGGGCAAGATGCTCCTCGCGAGCCGGGCGATCGGCAAGCAGTGGCAGCACGGCGGCAGCGCTTGTCTTGGGGTCCCAGGGCCGCAGGGTCGCGGCCCTCCCGGCCAGCTCCGCCAGAGACGCCTGCGCGGCGAAAAGGCACGGCAGACCGGCTCTGGCGGCCTCCAGAGGCAGCAGGCCAAACCCCTCGTAGAGGGTCGGATAGAGAAGCGCGCGGGCATGCCGGTACAGCCAACGCTTGCCCGGCTCGTCCACCGGCCCGACGTCGATGACGCGATCGCGAAGCGCCGGATCGCGCTCCAGCAGCTCAGACTCCGCCTCACGCGAGGAGCCAACCGGGACATGGCTGCCGGCGAGCACAAGGCATCCCTGCCACCCAAGCTCACCCAGAGCGCCGATCAGCTCGATCGCAAACGGACGGTTCTTGTGCGCGTAATCGGCGCCCATGCAGAGTAGGAAGGGGCGATCGCCGGGCACGCCGCCCGGCTGTATCTCCCTGCCCTCGGGCTCGACGGCCTCTGCCCCGACGCCCACAACGTGCGTGCGCTCAGCTGGCAGCAGGTCCTCGGCCAGCGCGTCACGGCGAGCGTGCTCGGAGAAGAACACGACCTGGTCGGCGACGGCCAGCGCAAGTCGCGTCGTACGCCGATAGGCGCGCCACCGCTCGATGTCTTGGTGGTAGGAGTAGTTGTGGTAGGCGATCAGATCCTGCTGCCCGATCACGACCCGCCTGCCCACCAGCCTCAACAGGGCCAGATCGTCCGCGGTGAACGCCTGTTGAGGGCGATGCACGACATCGCTGAGCGGCGGCTCTTTGAGAGCTTCGTCATAGCTGAGGAGCTCCAGATCGGGGAGATCGTCAAGCGCTTGCTTGGCGCGCACCGAGAGATCGTGCGGCACGAGCACCCTCAGCGCGACGTCGCCCTCGCGCGCCAGCGCCGCGATCAGTTCGAGCACATACGTCTGCGTGCCGCCGACGACCGAAGTCAGCGAGCGTCCGTCGATTGTCACAGACAGCGGTCGCAGCGCGGCCCGCGCAATGCCCAAAGCCCTGCTCAGCCGACCGCGCTCATCGCGCGCAAGCGTCCGTGCAATGCGCTCGACACCATCTCGTCCGTCCTCACCGTCCGACCCAAGCGAGCGCTCGCTCGACACCGGCGCAAAGCCCGAATCGGGAGACCGCATCACGAGCACATCGTCGGCGGCAGCGTGAGCCATACCCACGCCGATCGCTCGCGCCGCCAGATCGGCAAGCGCATCGTCGAGCCCAAGCGACCCATCGAGCGGACCCAGCAGCTCGAGCGCGCCCCGGCGGATGTAGGCGCAGCCTGGACCAATCGTCGCTATCCGCGGCCACAGGCGCAGGCAGCGTGCCGAGACCCGCTCAGCTTCCCGGGCAAGCGTGGCGGTCCTCGCAAGGCGCTCGCCTGACATAGATGTGTGCGACTCGCCGGCGTCATCCAGCAGCTCGACGCCGCCGACGCCGAGCGACAGTGGTGTCGCGCTTGCGACGGTGCAGTCGCTGAGCGCCGCGGCTCGTAGGCCTGTCAACCATCCCGAAGCCACCTCAACGCCGATCCTCACAAGCGCCAGATCAGCGGGGCAGCTCGCGTGGACGGCCGCGTTGAACGCCTCGGTCTCGCCGTCCTTCTCGACGAGCGTCAGCGTGTGGACCTGACGCGTCGTGTCGCCCGGTCCGAGTCCTCGACCTTTCACGGCCCGCGCGATGCCGGCCTCTGATCCGACGAGCAGCAGGGGCGTCGCAGGGTTGGTGTTCGCCGCCACGCTGCTCAGCGTCGTATCCAACGGGTCGATGAGCGATGGGAATCCATCCTCAGCATCGACGAGAACGCATACGACGACCGATCCGCGCTCGAGCTCGAGCTCGCCTGCTGCGAGGGCTCCGGTCCACATCAGACGCCCCAGAGTACCTGGCATCCGCGGCATCGGACCGTCACGAGCCCATATACCCTCTCGCGAAGATGGCCTCCAAGCCAAGCACTTCGACGCAGACGCCCGCGCTGGTCGCTCAGGGCATCCACAAGACCTTCCGGGTGCCGGAGGAGCGCATGCATACGCTCAAGGAGCGCGCGCTGCACCCGTTTCGCCGCATCGGCCACCAGACGTTCCCGGCGCTGAAGGACATCTCTTTGAGGTCGGGCGCGCCAAGTTCTTCGGGATCGCCGGCCATACGGCTCGAGCAAGAGCCGTCTGGCGAGGCAAGCTTGGCTACGAGAGCAAGCCGTGCCGTCGAGCGGCGTCGTCGAAGCGGGGGCCCGGGACGTGGAAGACGCCCCGCCCGCGGGTCTGCGGGCTGCCTATCTCCAGCACCTGGGCCTCGCGCAGCTCCCGCAAAATACGGCTGCCCTGCACCTCGGTGACGTCGAGCATGTCGGCAACGTCGCGCGGCTTGACGCTCGGGTGAGCCTGAAGGTGGCGAACGATGAACTCCTCCGCCTGCTCCGACGATGTCGTGATGTACGGCAACACCTCCCTCAGCTGCTCACGTGCGGAATCGGAGAGTCGGAAGCGAGGCCTGGCGCGAGTGCTGCCGTGCGCAGAATTCAGCAGCCCGAGCACGTGCCCGCGACGCAACGCCTCGGCGGCCTCCTGCGGCAGCTTCTGAAGCAGGTATGTGAGCTCGTCGGGACCGACGTTGGCGGCCTGCATCAGCGCGTGCAGGATAAGCGCAAGGTCGACGTCGTCTTGGGCCTCCTCCGGTAGAGAGGCCATCAAAGCGACGACGGGGGCCGACGGCTCGCCCCCCGTGAGCACGCAGCGCACGCGGCCCCCGCGGTCCGCGAACGTCGGAGTCGAGTGCCCGGCGCTGACCATGTCCCGGAACATCCTGTCCACCCCCACTCCCTCCTGCTCGGCCAGTCGCAGGGAGCGGAAGACGCCTGTCAGGGTCGCGTTCCGCGGATGTGAGCGCTCGGAGATGATGTTGTCAACCCGAATGCCCGGCGGAAAGCCCCCTGGCGAGGAGACCACCAGCTGCGAGCCTGTGAACTCCACGAGCACGGGGTCCGGGCTGCGATAGTCGCGGTGGATGAGCGCATTGACAAGCGCCTCGCGCACCGCGCGATCCGGGATGAGGCGTATGCGCGGGCGGACACCGCTGGGCAGCTGCAGCTGGCGTTCCTCGTTCACCGCGTCGATGCGGGTCTTGAGCTCCGCATATGCTGTAAGAAGCGGCGCTCTTGCCTCCAGCCGGTCCACGGACGAGGCACCGGGCGCCTTGCGGCGCTGGTAGTCGACGAGTACCCTCTCGCCGGTAACGAACAGGATCTTGCCCGCGTTCGTCAACCGATCGTCACGCCCGAGCACCCCGAGGGAGCGCAGGAGGTCCGGCGTGGGTCGCGCCGCAAGCGCCAGACGCGAGTCCTCACCTGTGCCTCGCAGGTATTCACGGGCGCGGTCCACCGCGCCCTCGGAGACATCGGCGAGGGCCCCATCGGAGAGTTCGGCTGACCAGTCATAACCAAAGCGATCCTCCTCGGCGTGACGCTGGTCGTCGGCTGTCATCTCGACACAGCGCGTCCCGAGCCGGTGCTTATACTTCTTGGCCGACCGGTGCAGGCTGTAGCCTCGCTGCACGAGGATGTACAGAAGTCGCACACCGTCCTCGGGCGCGACCTGTACCTCCACCCCCAGGTGCGGTTCGCTGTAGGCCCAGATCTTCTCCCGCAGCCACTCGGCGTCGATATCGGTGCCGATAAGCGCCGCGTGACCGGTGCCCTTGTCCATTACGCCGACCACGAGGATGCCTCCCTCCGTGTTCGCCAGGCAGCAGGCCTCCTCCGCGAGCGCCCGCGCGGCCGCGTCGTTTCGGGGCAAGCCGGGGCCGTAGATTCCATCCTTGACACGCCGGCCGGCCTCCTCCTTGAAATCCAGCGTCAGGCTCTCGACACTCTCGACAGCGGCTCCCGCCTTGACTTCGGCGATGGCCCGTCGGGCGACGACCACAAAGGGGTGGCTCGAGAAACCTCGGTCCATGGGCCAGAAATATAACACGCCGGGGCTGGCGCGCCAATGTTATATTTTGCGGCGGTCCGACGTGCTTTTTCGCCGTCCAGCCGCGGCGGCGACAGGACTGCCACCTCCCCCCGGTACCCTTCCCCGCATGCCCCAACCGGCCAGCTCCTGCGCCCCGGCGATCGTCGCCGACTCCCTCACCAAGGCCTTCCGCGTCCCCGAGGAGCGTACGCATACGCTCAAGGAGCGCGCGCTGCACCCGCTGCGTCGCACACGCCACCACACGTTCCCGGCGCTGCGCGACATCTCCTTCGAGGTCGCTCGCGGCGAGTTCTTCGGCATCGTCGGACGCAACGGCTCGGGCAAGAGCACGCTCTTGAAGTGCCTGGCGGGTATCTACGGGGTCGATCATGGCCAGATCTGGATGGACGGCCGCCTCTCGACGTTCATCGAGCTCGGCGTCGGCTTCAATCCAGACCTCGCCGCGCGAGACAACGTCGTGCTCAACGGGATCATGATGGGGCTCTCCCCACGCGAGGCGCGCGCACGCTACGACGCCGTGATCGACTTCGCCGAGCTGCGCGAGTTCGAGGAGCTGAAGCTCAAGAACTACTCCTCGGGAATGCACGTGCGACTCGCGTTCTCGGTCGCGATCCAGGTCGACGCCGACATCCTGCTCGTCGACGAGGTGCTGGCGGTCGGCGACGCCTCCTTCCAGCAGAAGTGCTTCGACGTGTTCTATCGCCTCCGCGACGAGGGACGGACGATCGTATTTGTGACGCACGACATGGGCTCGGTCAACCGCTTCTGTCACCGGGCGCTGCTCTTGGAGAAAGGCGAACAGGCCTATCTCGGCGATCCCTACGAGGTGGCCGATCGCTACTTGGAGATCAACTTCGGACGCGAGCCGCAACAGGCGGGGCCTATCATCGACGAACACCGCGGCGGCGATGGCCAGGCACGCGTTCTCGAAGCGTGGGCGCAGGACGAAAACGGGCGACGCGTGGGCTCGCTGCAGCAGGGCCGGCGTATGACAGTGGTCGCGCTTGTCGAGTTCAAAGCGGATGTCGAAGATCCGGCCGCGAGCGTGCAGCTGCTCAACGACGATCACATGGTGGTAGCCGTCGCCACAAGCGCCGCAGCACACGAACGCAGCGGCCATTTCCACACAGGCGAGCGCGCTCTGTTCTCGTTCTCGTTCGACAACGTTCTGGCGCCACGACGCTACAGCACGCTGTTCACGCTCGCGCATCGCGGCACCGGCCTCGACCTCATGGATCGCATCGACGACGCATTCTCGTTCGTCGTCACCGGCCCCCGTGCACTCGGGGGCATCGTCGATCTCCCGGTCGATGTCAGCGTCGAACGCGTTTCAGCTCAGGCGGCACAGGAGGTTGCGCTTTGAGCTATCAAGTCGCCGAGCTCGAGACGTCCGCCTATGGATCCTCGCTTGGCCATCCGATCCGTGGACCGCGCGCGCTGAGCGACGACTGGTCGCGCTTCTGGCACCTCACCTACAACATCGCGCGCAACGAATTCAAGCTGAAGTTCTTCGGCTCGATATTGGGCTATTTGTGGCAGGTGATGAGGCCATTACTGCTGTTTGGCGTGCTGTATGTGTTCTTTGTGGTCATCGGCCATGTCGGCAAGGGCGGCAAGCCGGGAGAAACCGCCTACGGCGTCCAGCTGCTCGGCTCGATCGTGCTCTTTACGTTCTTCAGCGAAGCCACCACCGGGGCGGTACGCAGCGTCGTGGACCGCGAGAACCTCGTGCGCAAGATTCAGTTCCCTCGACTGGTCATACCCATGTCGGTATGCCTCCTCAGCTTCTTCAACCTGGTCATGAACCTGATCGTCGTGCTGATCTTTGCCCTGATCTCGGGTATACAGCCGATGCTCAGCTGGATCGAGCTGCCCCTGATCCTCACGCTGCTGATTGTGCTCTCTACGGGCGTCGCGATGCTCCTATCGGCCATGTTCGTCAGCTTCCGCGACATACAGCCGATATGGGATGTCCTTACGCAGGTCCTCTTCTACTCGTCTCCGGTGATCATCCCTGTGGAAACGGTGCGCGACAAGCTGCTGCACGAGCCGCTGCTCTGGCACATCTACCTGCTGAACCCGCTCGTCACGATCTTCCAGCAGTTCCGCCACGCAATGGTCACCCACGCCGCGCTGTCAGCCGGGCAGACCCTTGGAAGCTGGGCCGATCTGCTGGCGCCGCTCGGCATCGTCGCCGCAATCTTTCTGCTCGGCTTCTGGGTCTTCAACCGCTCGGCGCCCCACGTCGCCGAGAATCTTTGAGCGCCTGCTCCGGGTACTCGATTGCCCGTCGAGTGCTCAGCAATAGAGGCACGATGATGCCTAATCTATTGACGCTACGATGCCTCGATGCGAACAACCGTGACGCTCGACCCGGATGTCGCTGCGAGGCTCCACCAGGTGGCGCGCGAGCGTAAGAACTCCTTCAAGGCGGCCCTCAACGACGCGGTCCGCGCTGGACTGGCCGCCGGCGCGCCGCCGACCAAGAGCTTCCGCGTACGTTCACGGCCGCTGAGGATACGCCCCGACGTCGACGTAGACAAGGCGCTCAGCCTCGCGGCCGAGATCGAAGACGCGGAGATCATGCGCAAGCTCGAGCCGCGCAAGTGAAGCTGCCCGACGTCAACCTGTTCCTATACGCGTACGACTCCCGATCCCCGCGACACGCCGCCCCGCGCGACTGGCTGGAGCAAACGCGGTCGGGCGCTGAGACGGGCCGGCCATAAGTCGGGACGGCGGGGGTCAAATCCTCCATATGCCATACTTGCGGCGATGCTAGCCATGCCGCAAGTCTGCCATAAAGGTCGGACAAAGCCCCATGGCTTCAGCCCGACACGGACAGTTATGTCATACTTGCGCTGAAATCAGCAATGCCGCAAGTTTGTCATAACGATCAAGCGCTACCCCGGTAGAGGCTCAACCTTTCGCGGCCGCGCCACTCCCTCCAGGAACGCCTCCAGCGCGTCGATCCGCCGCTCCCAGGCGTACTCGGCGGCCGTCTCGATCCCAGACCTGCCCAGACGCTCACGCAGATCGCCGTCGGACAGCAGGCGCGCGATCGCCTCGCTGACGGCGTTGCGATCGGGCTCGGGCATCAGGCAGTTCTCGCCGTCCTTGCAGAAGTCGCGATTGCCGTGGGCGTCGGTGCAGACGACCGCGCCGCCCGTCGCCATCGACTCCAGCGCCGGCAAACAGAAGCCCTCGTGCGTCGAGGTCTGCACGAACACGGCCGCTTCGCTGAACAGCTCCCCCACCTGCTCGTCGCTCGGGGACTCCACGTAGCGCATGCCCTCGTCGGTCGCAAGCTCAGGCTCGATCCCGAACATGCACAGCTCCGGCCGCGGCTCCGGCAGCGATCGCCACGCCTCGATCGTGAGCGCCAGGTTCTTCAGCGGATTGGTGCGCCCGATCGCGAGCACCATGTCCTTGCGGCGAGCCACATCGCCGCGCGGTCTAAATGTTTCGAGGTCGATACCCGGCGCAATCAGCTCCGCGTCCAGGCCCAGCTCGCGCAACCGGTCCTTGTTCCAGCCGGAGATCGTCATGTAGCGGAACTCCGGCCGATACGAGTCGATCACGGCGTGCCTGACCGACTCGTCGTCGGGGTAGTAGCTCGTCTCGATGTCCTGCACGAAGTAGACCGATATGCCCTTGACGACGCTCGAGCGCCAGACCGGCATCGCCGTGTTCCACCAGGTCGCAACCTTGATCGCGTCGAGACCGGACAGCTCCTGCATCAGTTCGTCGTAGAACTCGAAGCTGCGCACCGGCACGCGCAGCTCGAACCAGTCGGGCCGCTCCCCCAGCGTGTACAGAGCGACCTCGTGCCCCCGCTCGGCCAGGCGGTTGAGGTGCTCGAAGATGTCGCGGTGCCCGCCGCCGACGCCCGTGTCCTCGGTCACGTAGACGACCCTCAGCTTGCCGTCCTCGGTGCGGACGTCCCGCGCGTCGAAGAACTCGCCCCAGCGCTCCCAGAACAGGCGCTGCGAGGTCCGCTCGCGCTCGCCGACCTCGGTCCCCCTCGTCACCGACTCGTGGTGGTAGAGGCTTGCGCCCGGGAAGTACACGACCCTCATCCCCGCCTGCCAGGCGCGCAGGCACCAGTCGACGTCCTCATAAGCCATCGGATAGCGCTCGTCCATCACGCCGATCCGCTCGATCGCCTCGCGTGTCACGTACATGCAGGCGCCCGTCACGGCCAGCACCGGGCCGGGCAAGGCGGCGGGGCCCCAGTCGGCCGGCTTGAAGCGGTAGCGGTGATCGAACCACTCGAGCGCCCCAAGGTTGCGCTGGGTGCCCGCGAACTGGATGCGCCCGTCCGGATACAGCAGCCGCGCACCCACGATCGCGACGTCGTCCTGGAGGCTCGCCGCGTACTGCAGGCACGCAAGCCACCCCGTCAGCGCCTCCATGTCCGAGTTGAGCACGACCACGTCCAGCTCAGGGTCCGCCGCGCTCAGCCCGCGGTTCACGTTCGCGGCGAAGCCTTCGTTCTCCTCACCCGCGACGACCTCGACGCCCTCGATCGCATGCAGCGCCGCCACGTGCTCGGGACCGCTTGCGTCATCGGCGACGATGATCCTCGCCATCCCCTCCGGGACGGTCTTCCTGATGCTCGCCACCAGCTCCTGCACCCGCTCGGCGTCTCTGAAGCTCGCGATCACGATGCTCACCGGCCGGCCATGCACGCGATACCACGCCACAGCGCGCCTGAAGGCGTCGTGCTCGGGACGCGAACGCAGATTCAGACGATGCTTGAGCGGCGTAAAGCGCAGCGGGAAGGTGATCGCGCGATACAGCAGCACGCGCCAGCCGAGGTAGTGGTAGGTGAGGTGGATGCGCCGCCTCAGGTTGGCGAACGGGCCCCGGAGCTCCCCGTCGAGCGCCTTGGAGGCACGCGACTCACGATGGCTTGCCGGTCTCGAAGGACGATTCTGCTCAGGGCCTTGCTCAGCGGTCACGTGCGCGCTTCTTCCTCGTTGCTTTGAAGATGTCCATCGAGATCCAGCGGCTGAAAGCTACCCCGTCCCTCCATCGAGAGCCAGCGGCGCGCCCACTCGGGCAACGCGTTTGCGCGCGAGCCCAGCACCGCACCGGCCAGGCGCAGGACATGGTGACGACTCAACGCGAGCAACGTCGCTCGACGCTCGGCCGCAGGTGTGCCCGAGGCGACCAGCTCCCTGCGGGCTGCGCCCAGCTCGCCGCGCAGCCCGTTTACGACCCTCATCGGCGACAACGGCTCGCGCCAGCCGTACACCTCACGCAGCCCGCGCCACTCATCGAAACAGCGTCGCAATTGCTGGATCGGCGTGTACTCATGCGAGTGCAGCACCGCCGCGGCCGGCACGAACGCCTTGCCGTAGCCGGCGCGCAGCATGTCGATCGCGAGCACCCGGTCCTCGGCGTATGAGACCTCGCGAAAAGGCACGCGCTCCCACGCCGGGCGGTAGACGCAGGCGTTGGCGTCGGTGAAGAAGCCGCGCCTGCCCATCAGCTCGATCGCCGCACACGCCCTCTCAGCGTCGGAAAGACACTCAACGCGTGGCTGTCCATCCGGTGCGAGCGACGCAAACCAGCGCTCCAGCTCGATTCGCACGGCGGCCGACGCCCCTGGGCGGGGCTTGTATGGGCCGTAGACGATGCCCACTTCGTCGGCCAGCTCGAAGCCGCCGAGCAAACGCTCGAGCCACCGTTCGTCCGCCGGCTCGGCGTCCTGGGTGAGCAGAGCCACCCGCTCACCCTCGGCCTCTTGCATAAGCAGGTTGCGCGTAGCGCCGTGCCCGAACCGCTCGGGAGCTATCTCGACCACGCGCGCGCCATACGAGCGCGCCATGTCGATGGAGCCGTCGTTCGACCCCGAGTCGCACACGAGCAGCTCGTGCGCCACAGTCTGGCGTGTGAGGGCGACAAGCGTTCCCTCCAGCAGCGATCCACCGCCGCGAACGGGAATCGCCACAGTGACGCTCACGGACGCACGACCTCCACCCAGTCGGCGCTCGTCCCGCACAGGCTGCGCCAGTGCGACAACGCCACTGCGCGCACCGTCTCCGGCATCTGTCTCTGCAGCGCCACCGCGCCGAGCGTGCCAATACCCCAATCGCCGGGTCCGAAGTGGCGATGACCGCCCACCTTGAGCACATTCACCGTGTAGGCGCCCGGCAACAACCAAAGCGAGGTCGCCTGCAGCCACTGCCCGGGTGTATTGGACCCAGACACCGAGCCGACCCTGCGGCCGTCGACTTCCACGTATACCGCGCGCGGGAAGTCGCCTTGCACCCACAGCGCGTATGAGCCAGAGCGTGACACCCTCAGCACGCCTTCGTCGTTACCTGGCGTGCTCGTTTCGACCGCGCCCGCCTGGTTGGGGTCGGCGCCCCAACCAGCGGCCCGCTTGCTCTCAGAAGTCGCTTCGAACCAGCTCTCTTCCGGCGCTGTCGCCACCATCAGCTTCGATCCGCGGGGGGCCTTGGCAACGATCGGCGCAAGTTCTGGGCACGAGATGGCGCGTGACGGGGAGTAGACCTGCTGCAGCGGAAGGTGGTCGAGCACGACAGGGTGAGCTTCCCGCTGCCAGCCCTCGTAGTAGGCGTTCTCGTATACGAGCCGGTAGTTGGCCGGCGGCCTGCTCGCCGACGGAGAGCGGCGCGTGACGATGATCGGGAATCGCTCGACGAACCAGAGCTCCTCTTCGTCGAGGTCGAAGGCGTGACCATAGAAGTAGAAGCCGGGCGATGAGCGCAGCGCAACCTGTTCATGCGTCACCGCCTCGAACGGAGCGTTGATGCGCGCGGCGGCGGCGAAGTACTTGGCGTACTCCTCGAACTCATTCCACAGCACGAGGCCCTTACCGGCGAAGTGGTCCCCCGTCTCGCGGATCGCTTCGATCTGTGCGGTTGGCGCAACGCGATCGTGTCCGTACGCAAACGCGTCGGAAGCGAGGATCGCAACGATCAGCAGGCTCGCGGCGGCCCGCCCGACGGGCGCGGCGATACGCCCGCGCAGGCAGAGCATGCCGGCAAGCGCCACCAGCACCACCGCCGGGCTGCACATCGCCAGCAGCTTGCCCTGCGCATACGGGCTCACACGGGGGAACATGATCAGCATGACGAGCCCCGCCATGCCGATCAGCATCATTAGCCCAGCGTCCCGCCGCCACAGCACCCAGACGAAGGTCGGCACGAGCGCCAGCAGCAGAACCGCAGTCGCGATCGCCGTCAGCAGACCAGTGAGATGACCGGAAACGGGGAACCGGTATTCGCCTGACAGCCACACCCCGCTGATCTGGCTGAGCGGCAGGCGTCTCACCAGCTGACCGAACTGCGTTGCTCCCACGCCCGTCGACCCCTCGCCGACGCGCGCGACTTCGAGGAACCTCGAGAACGTCATCAGCGACGGGATCGCCAGCACGCAAGCCATACAGCCACCGACGAGGGCGGGTCCCACCCAGCGCAGGCTGGAGCGCAGGCGATTGCGAAGCAGCACGGCGAGCGCGAAGAAGAGCCCGAGCGCACCGAGGAACGGGATCGCCACCGCGTTGTACGTCGCCAGCGCCGCCGCCGCGGCGATGGCCAGCATGGCTGCAGCTCTGTAACGGCGATCCATGCCGACCGCCTCGCGCCCCAGCGCCACTGCTGCTGCGATCGTCGCCAGCAGCCCGATCTCCTTGATGCCGCCTTGGAATGCGTACTGGTACGTGAGGTTCGCCGCAAACGCCGCAAACCCAACCAGGGCCGCACGCGGCGCATTGAGCAGACCTCGCGCGACAGTCGACAGCGCAATAGCGCCCATAGCCGCCAAGCTTGCGATGAAGCCCTGATAGAGCACCGCGACGTCGGTTCGCAGCAGGCCGCTGAAGGTGCCGAGCAGGGTCTGCGTACCGAGCGGATAGCCGCTTTGCAGGTAATTGATGAGGAACGCGTCTTCGCTAGTGTCGGCGATCTTGGGGACGAGCAGACCGGCGCTCTTGGCGTGCCTGGCCAACAGCATCTCGAATGCGGTGTCGTTGACGAAGTCATAGCCCGACCACGTCCAGTGGCCGTATGCGATCACCGGCAGCATGTAGAGCACGTACACCCCAACACCGGCAACGCCGGCCCAGCCTGGATTGAGGCGAGCGCGAAGGCCGCCTCTGGCAAAGATGAGCCCTGCGAGCGTCGCGACGGCGAGCAGCGCTATCGCGAGCCAGTCGCCGACACCGGCCGCATAGCCCGGATATACGATTACGAACGCCGCGCACAGGCCCAACGGAAGAACGAGCGCGTTGCTCAGACGCACTCGCAGAAGGCGCTCGCAGGCGAGGCCACAGCCGAGGCAGGCCGCCCACATAGCGACGGGCATGCCGATCACGCCGATTAGGTAACGCACGCTGTGAGGCTCACGCGGCTAGGAGTTGCGCCGCAGTCCGAGAATGCTCAGCAGAAACGACGAGAAGAAGATCTGTATGCCCACGATCATCAGCGTCGCGGCCACCACCGCCATGAATTCCTTGCCCAGCGAGCCGAAGCCGTGCGAGATCCAGGTCCCAACGATCACGCCGCCGAGCGCGATGCCGGCCAGCATGAACGCTCCGCCGAGCAGCAGCCCGTGCTCGAGCCGTAGGCGGGCTCGCAGCCAGTCGAACCAGGGGTCGCGCTCCTTCATGAAGTAGGTCCCATACGCGTGCGCGCACAGACCAAGCGCGAGGACCTGGGTCCCCACGACCATCAACAGAGCGCCGCCGATCAGCGCATGGATGCCCCACGAGCGTCCGAACAGGCTGAGCCCGCTGCCGACGAGCAGGACGATCACCGTCCCGAGACCGGCGAGCAGAGCGCCGGGGGCGATGAATAGATAGGTCGGGCTGTGTATGAGCAGGAAGCGCAGGTGCCGCCAGCCGTCGCGGAAGCTCGACAGCTTCGACTCGCCCCCACGCGGGTGGTATTCGATCGGGAACTCGGCGATCCGCAGTTTCTCCTTGGACGCCCTGATCACCATCTCCGAGGCGAACTCCATGCCGGTCGTGCGCAGGTCCAGACGCTCCAAGACATCGCGGCGCAGGGCCCGCATCCCGCAGTGCGCGTCCTTGATCCCCGTACGGAAGAACAGGTTCAGCAGGCCCGTCAGGACCGGGTTGCCGATGTAGCGATGGTGCCACGGCATCGCGCCCGGCTTGATGTTGTCCATGCGGTCGCCCATTACGAGCTCCGCGCCCCCATCGAGCTCGGCCACGAAGCGGGGGATCTCGTTGAAGTCGTACGTCAGGTCGGCGTCGGCCATCACGATGTACTTGCCGCGGGCCGCCGCGAAGCCGGCGAGATAGGCGCTTCCGTAGCCACGCTTCGGCTCCTCGATCACACGCGCCCCCGCCGCCCGCGCAAGCTCGGCGCTGCGGTCTTCGGAGTCGTTGTCGACGACCAACACCTCGCCCTGCAGGCCGCCTACCGCCAGCGCCTGCGCGGCATCACGCACGCACTGCTCGATGTTCTCTTCCTCGTTGAGGCACGGGATCACGACCGAGACGAGTGTCGCCTGCCCCTCGGGGGCTGCGTCATCGACGGTGGGCTTGCTCTGCTGTGCGGTGCTCATGGCGCTATCGGGCCGGCTCACGATCGACTCCCGCCCGCGTTGCTGAAACGCGCCAGGGCTGGAAAAGTGGCGCATAGACCGGGTCGCATACGCAAAGGCTGGCGGAATCCTAGCCGACGGGCTGGTCGCTCCCGCGCCGGTAGCGAGCACCCCGGCGACGGCAGGCCGCACAACGACCGGACGGCTGACGGCCCGCCGGTCAGGCGCTCAGTGGTGGCGGTGCGAGCGTCGTCGCCCGTGGCGGGCGCCGCGGTGGAAGATCACGATCGAGATCTTGCTCGTGTTGTTCTTCGTGTCGACTGCGGTGACGGTCAGCACGTGGCGACCAGGAGATATCTTCAACGCTCCGAACCAGTGCATGTGCCCGGAAACCGTCGTCTTGGCGGGGCTGCTCGTGAAGTTACGGATGATGTGGCTGTCGTCGAAGAGCGAAATCTGGTGCACGCCGAACGGATCGGTCGCGCTGACCGTGATCGGCAGCCAACCGCTGTAGCGCGCGTCGGGCGTGGGCGTGCCGATCTTGATGGTCGGGCCGTTGAAATCGCCACAGGGTTCGGTCAATCGATCGCCGTCGTGGCCGTATTCCGAAAGCGCCGCGAATGCGGGCCTAGGCGCGAGGCCAGAGTCGAGCAGGCCGTAGTCATCGCTCGGTTCGTTGAACGGCGCGACATCTTGCATGCTGAACCAGATCCCCACCTGCACGTACGGGTCTTGGGCCAGGCAGTGATAGGCCTGCAATAGGAACGTCGCCTGCTGCTGCTCGCTCACCCCGCCAGGCATCTTGCCCGCCCAAGCGCCCCCATTGCAGACGCCGGGATAGGTGCTCCAGCCGAGCTCGGTCATCCAGATCGGGTGGTCGTCGCCATGGGCGAGCATCACTTCATGAACAGTCCTGTAGCCGAGGAACGCCCAGCGGTTGATGTACCCGGGGTAGGGACCTCTGGGATCGTTGCGAATGTATTCGTAAGGCGAGAGTTTGTTGCAGAGGATGTCCGTGTGAACGCCTACCGCATCGAAGAACCCCTTCGCGCCGTGCTGATAGAGCTGCGCGAGGAATTCGTAGTCGTTGCCTGTCAGCCCTCCCAGCACGACCGTGGCGTGTGGATCGGCGGCCTTGACGGCCTTATAGGCACGCCGCAGGAGCGCCGCATAAGCGGCAGGGCTCGGCCCGGTGGCCCACCACTGCTGCGCGTCCTCCTCGTTCCAGATCTCCCACGCGGTGACTCGTCCCGCGAGACGCCGCGCCATCGCGCCGATGAAGGCCGCGTAGTCGGCGGGATTGCGCGGCGGTGTCGTCGGATTGGACGACTTGGACTCCCACTCGGGCGTATCGACGACGTCCAAGACGGTCGTGGTACCTGGGGGCAAGCTCGCCAATCCTTCTTCGAGCGAATGGATCGCCGGCTGGTTCAAGAGCCCGCGGGCGGGCTCGAACATGTTCCAAGGGATGAACGCCCGCACCGAGCCAACCCCGAGCTGGGCGACCTCTGCCGCGACACGCGGACTCAGGCCTTCGGGCCCGCTCACCACCACACCCGAGATCGCCGCTTGCGCAGAGCCGGGCACGACAAGCGCCCACAACGCTAGGACGCCTGCGGCCTTTGCAAAGATGCGACGCGTTCTCATGGGGATGCTCATCGGCAGCTCCGCCAAGTCCTGAAGTCCGAAGCACCAATCGTTGACAACCGTTTCATCCCGATGGGCTCAGCCCCCCCAGAACGACGGCAGAGCGCTCAGCCTGCGCTTGACTGGCAGCGGCAGCCGCTTGTGGTTGGCGCCGAGCACGAGCCCGACCATCTTGGCGGACTCGTAGATCGCGACGTACGGGATCCAGCGTCGCCGGCCGGTCCTCCACAGCCAGCGCAGCTCGCCGGTGGCGTAGCGCAAGGCGGCGGAGCGCAACACGCCGGCCGACTCGCGCTCGCCGGCCAGATAGGCCCGGTCGGCCGAGGCGCCGGAGTCGAAGAAGCGGCGGAAGGCGGCCGCGATCGTGTAGTTGTGCGAGTGGCGCACGGCCGCGTCGGGCTCGTATGCGATCTGCATGCCGGCGAGCAGCACGCGCCGCGAGAAGTCCTGGTCCTCGCTCATGACGATGTCCTCGACGAACGGAAACCGCTCCCATATGGCACGGCTCATCGCCGAGTTCACGTTCGAGAACAGCGTCGTCTGCATGTTCAGCGACCCAACGTCGGCTGCCTGCTGGCGGCGCCGGGTCGGTCCGTAGAGGAAGTCCAGGAAGTAGACCTCGGGCGGCCGCGCGCCGGCGTGCGGCAGTTGACGTCCATATACGCCGGCGACGTTCGGCTCCTCGTGCAGCGGCTTGACCAGGCGCTCGAGCCAGCGCTCATCGACCGGATAGGCGTCCTGGCTGATGAACACGAGCACGTCGCCTTTCGCGATGCTCGCGCCGAGGTTGCGCGAAGCCCCATGGCTGAACCGATGCGCGGGGATCTCGCGCACAACGGCGCCGCGCGAGCGAGCGAGCGCCACGCTCCCATCGCTCGACCCCGAGTCCACGACGACCACCTCCACGTCCTCGTCGATCCGCTGGCGGGCGATGCCATCCAGGCAGCGCGCCAGGTCGCCGCCGCCGTCCTTGACGGGAATCACGATCGAGATCACAAGCGGGAAGATATGGCGTGAGCATGACCGAGCGAGCCGAGAACGTCACGATGTCGATCGTGGTGGTCGCCTACCGCCCCCACGAGGCGCTGAATGAATGTCTGTCCTCAT
>DAHUYZ010000210.1 GCA_027306855.1 Solirubrobacterales bacterium
GACCGAACAGTACATGGCCTACAGGCCCCAGCCCGAGCTTGCCGCGCAGATCACCCGAGCGCTCGAACCCCCGCAGCCTACTGGAGACCACCGCGCCGACTCGCTCAACGCTCGACGCCTCGCTGCTCGCGCGACTGGAGGAGCAGATACCCGCCAAGTGGCTGCGCGAGATGCAGCGCATCTTCGCCGCAGGAGCGAAACCATCGTCAGATCACACGGCGGTCGAAACGACCGGTTAGACACACCTGCGGCGTGACCTTGAAGGCGGGGCTGTTCGCGTCCTTCGATTGAGCGAAGGACGCGAACAGCAATCCTCGACCTAGCGGAACGAGGCTGTGCCAGAGCCGTTCGGGCCGGTGAACGTCACTGTGGACACCGAGCCTCCTACAACCCCCATGTAGACGTTTTCATGCACTGTCAGCGTCGATGTGCCGCCGCTGAGGAGATGCACAGTCACGGTTTCCACTCCGTTGGGCACAACCCCAGACACTTCCTTTGGAGCCGATTCGACTTCGCTGATCTTGACCGGTGCGGCGCCTTCGACGCTTTC
>DAHUYZ010000211.1 GCA_027306855.1 Solirubrobacterales bacterium
GTCCCCTCACGCTGCGGCTCGTGCCGGTAGCGGCCGCGGTACATCAGATAGGTGGTGCCGGCGGTGCGGACGCCCGCGTCGTCCAGGCGCTCGAAGATCGTCTCCGGCTTGCTCGCCAGATGCGCCCTGTTCATGTTGTAGACCGTGTCGGTGAGCTGACGCGCGATCCCGAAGCGTTGGGCCGAGCGGAAGCTCGACCCGTATTCGACGTAGCGCCCCTCCTGGCGGTGGTACCAGTTCATCCCCGGGATGTGGTGCTGCTCCTGCCCCGCCCCGGTCACGGGCGTCACCGACGGGAAGGCCGAGACGCAGTCGCCGATGTACTCGCCGCGCTCCAACAGCGTGCCGAGCACCGGCGCCCCGCCATCCGCGACGGTGCGCTCCAGCATCGCCGGCGCCATCGCATCGATCACGCAGAGGACGAGCTTGGAAGGCATCTTGCTAGGCGATGCCCCGTGCGCGCACGGCTACCTGCCGAGGATCCGCAGGCCCGCGTAGCGGCCGCTCTCCCCGCGGCGCCAGCGCACGAAGGCAAGCCAGGCGAACAGC
>DAHUYZ010000212.1 GCA_027306855.1 Solirubrobacterales bacterium
GCTCATGCCCTCGCGCGGCCGCACCGCCAGCACGCCGCCGGAGAGGCCCTTGCCGGCGTAGTCGTTGGCGTCGCCGGAGAGCGTGAAGGTCACGCCCGGCGCAAGCCAGCCGCCGAAGGTCTGTCCCGCCGAGCCCTCCATCTCCACGACGATCGTGTCCTGCGGCAGCCCCTGAGCGCCGTGCCCGCGGGCGACGTGGCTGGAGAGGATGCCGCCGACGCAGCGGTTGAGGTTGCGAATCGGGGTCTGGATGCGGACCGGCTCGCCGCGCTCGATCGCGGGCTGCGCCTTCTGCACCAGCTCCCAGTCCAGCGCGTCCTTGAGCACCGCTGGCGGCGGTTCGATCCGCCGCCGCGGAGCGTCTTCAGGCAGCTCGACGTGGGTGAGGATGTGCGTGAGGTCCACCCCGCGCGCCTTCCAGTGGTCGATCGCCTCGCGGGCCGCCAGCAGGTCGACGCGGCCGATCGCTTCGTCCAGGGAGCGGAGGCCGAGGCAGGCCAGGATCTCGCGCACTTCCTCGGCGACGAAGAAGAAGAAGTTGACGACGTG
>DAHUYZ010000213.1 GCA_027306855.1 Solirubrobacterales bacterium
CGTAACGGATCATCTCGCCCCGGAAGCGTTCGTCGAAGTCCATGTCGATGTCGGGCATCTGCTTGCGGCCAGGATTCAGGAAGCGCTCGAACAGCAGGTCGTAGCGGATGGGGTCGAGATCCACGATGCGGAGGCAGTAGGCCACGCAGCAGCCGGCCGCCGACCCGCGGCCGGGGCCCACCCGGATGTCCGATTCGCGGGCGTGGCGGATCAGGTCCCACACCACGAGGAAGTAGGCGGAGAAGCCCATCTTGGAGATCACGCCGAGCTCGTACTGCAGGCGGTCGGTCACCGCGTCGGGGATCGGGCTCCCGTAGCGCTCCACCGCGCCCTCGTAGGCGAGATGCCGCAGGTACTTGTCGGCCCGCTCCTCGTAGCTTTCGCCGGAGAAGGCCTCGGGCACCGGGAACTCGGGCAGTGCGTTGAGGCCGAACTCGATGTCGACGTGGGCCCGCTCGGCGATGAGCAGCGTGTTGTCGCAGGCGTCGGGCACCTCGCCGAAGAGGCGGCGCATCTCGGCGGCGGTCTTCAGGTAATGCTCCTCGCCGT
>DAHUYZ010000214.1 GCA_027306855.1 Solirubrobacterales bacterium
TCGGGCAAGACGACGATGCTCACCATCATGGGCACGCTGGAGCGGCCGAGCAGCGGCCAGGTCCGCATCGCAGGGCGCGATCTGGCGGGCGTCCCCGACGCCGAGCTCTCGGCGCTGCGAGCGCACCGGCTCGGCTTCGTCTTCCAGTCCTTTCATCTCCAGGAGCGGACGAGCGCTCTGAAGAACGTCGCCGGCGGGATGCTCTACACGGGCGCCGCTCGCGGCGAGCGGCGCGAAGCGGCGCTGCGGGCGCTGGAGCGCGTCGGACTCTCCCACCGGGTAGGACACCTGCCGAGCGCCCTCTCCGGCGGCGAGCGCCAGCGCGTCGCGATCGCGCGCGCGATCGTCAAGCGTCCGCCGATCCTGCTCGCCGACGAGCCGACCGGCAATCTCGACTCCGCCGCCGGCGGCGCGGTGATCGAGCTTCTGCACCGGCTGGCGGCGGACGGCGCGACGCTCGTGCTGATCACCCACGACGCGCAGGTCGCGGCATCCTTCCCACGGCGGCTGCACATGCGCGATGGCCACATCGTCGCTGACGAACG
>DAHUYZ010000215.1 GCA_027306855.1 Solirubrobacterales bacterium
CTGAGCAGGTCAGGTATCGTCGCGCGATGAGCAAGCCGGTCATCGCGGCGATCAGCGGGCACGCGGTCGCTGGCGGGCTGGAACTGGCGCTGTGGTGCGACCTGCGGGCGGGGACGACGCGATCCTGGGCGTGTTCTGCCGCCGGTGGGGCGTGCCGCTGATCGACGGCGGCACCGTCCGGCTGCCCCGGATCGTGGGCCTGGGCCGGGCGCTGGACCTGATCCTCACCGGCCGGCCGGTCCCGGCAGCCGAGGCGCTGGCCATGGGCCTGGTCAGCCGGGTGGTCCCGGCCGGGGAGCGCGCGGCGCGGCGGAGGCGCTGGCCCGTGACCTCGCCGCGCTGCCCCAGGCCTGCCTGCGCAGTGACCGGCAGTCGGCGCTCGAGAGCCTGTCCCTCACCGAGGATGCCGCACTGGCCGGGGAGTTCCGCCACGGCATGTCCGCGCTGGCCGCCCCCGGGCTGGCGGACGAGATCATCCGGTTCCGTGCTGGCCCGGGGGGACGACCCCCCGGAGGCCCGCCGCCCGCCCTGGATCACCGCAGTGG
>DAHUYZ010000216.1 GCA_027306855.1 Solirubrobacterales bacterium
ATCCGGGCGGTATCGGCAGCTCGGCCGAAGGTCGCGGACTATCCGTTCACGACGCTCTACCCGAACCTCGGCGTCGTCGCCGTCGGGGAGCATCGCAGTTTCGTGATGGCCGACATTCCCGGCCTGATCGAAGGGGCGGCGGAGGGTGCAGGACTCGGGATCCGCTTTCTGAAGCACCTGCAGCGCACCCGGGTGCTGCTGCACATCGTCGACATCGCGCCGCTCGATCCGGCGGTCGACCCGGTCACCGAGGCGCGTGCCATCGTCGCGGAGCTGAAGAAATTCAGCCCTGAGCTCGCCGTCAAGCCGCGCTGGCTGGTGTGCTGCCGGCCCCCGAAGCCGAGCAGCGCGCACGGGAGATCGTGCGCCGCCTGCGCTATCGCGGCCCGCGGTTCCTGATCTCCGGGGCGACCGGGCAGGGCACGCGCGAGCTGTGCGAGGCGGTGATGACGTTTCTGCAGGAACAGGCGGCCGCGGAACGCGACGCCCAGGCCGAACACGCCGAACAGGCCGGCGACGAGCCGGCCTGAGCTGCAGCGCC
>DAHUYZ010000217.1 GCA_027306855.1 Solirubrobacterales bacterium
AGGTCGAGTCGTGGCGCGTCATCGTCGAGCGGCGCACGGGCGGCGAGGTGGTCAGCGAGGCCACGGTGAAGCTGCAGGCCAAGGGCGAGCGGATCGTGGCCACCGGGGAGGGCAACGGGCCGGTCAACGCGCTCGACAACGCCCTGCGCCTGGCGCTGGAGCGGCTCTACCCCGAACTGGCCCGGCTGGAGCTGGCCGACTACAAGGTCCGCATCCTGGAGGGCTCACACGGGACCGGTGCCGTGACCCGGGTGCTCGTCGAGTCCAGCGACGGCGACGGCACCGCCGGCGACATGTGGAGCACGGTCGGAGTGGACGAGAACATCATCGCCGCCTCCTGGCACGCCCTGGAGGAAGCGGTCACGTATGCGCTTCTGCGCGCCGGCCACGACCCAGCCGAGCCCGCGGGGAACCCGGCCACCTAACCGGGAGCCCGCGTGGCGACCGGCCACCAGCCAGGCGAACCCTGTATGGAGGCTGGGCGCCGATGACTTATCCCGGATCTGCGTCGCCGAAATCGCCCCACACGGGCACGATCATG
>DAHUYZ010000218.1 GCA_027306855.1 Solirubrobacterales bacterium
AAGGGCCCGGCCGCCAAAGACCGGCTGTTCGCGATCACGACCGCCTACGTCACGCTGCAGGCCGAGCATGGCATCGAGCCGGACGGGCGCGCGGCGATCGTCTTCCAGCCGCTCTCCAACTCGGACTTCGACGCGGCGATCAAGGAAATGGAAGACGTGGTCCGCGAAACGGGCTCCGAGAACGGCACCCAGGTGCAGACTCAAACCGACGCGTACGGCTACCGCTGGATGGTGCTGAGCAACCCCACCGACAGCTCCAGCGTTGAAGACCTCGCCGTCGGCATCAACGCGGTCTCCAGCTCGATCGAGTCGGCCGGTCACGGAGAGCGGCTCCTGTGCGCGGTGTTCTCCTTCCACGACGCGCAGAAGCGGCGCGTCTACTTCATCTACAACTACAAGCGCGGCTACTGGTACCCCTTCGTGCCAAAGGGCGCCGGCGCCGCGACATCCAGCACCTCCTCCACCGCATCCAGCTACGGGGGCTCCGGGGGCGGCGCCCCCGACGCAGGCGAACGCTCGACCGAGCGAGAGCTGCAGATC
>DAHUYZ010000219.1 GCA_027306855.1 Solirubrobacterales bacterium
GAAGGCGGAGACGCCCTCGACGAAGTCGTCGGTCTCGGTCATCTCCTGCTGCAGTCGCGCCTCGAGCTCCAACTGCTCCTCCATGCGCGAGTAGAGCCAGCCGTTGAGCTGGCGCTTGGTGGCGGAGTAGGAGCGCGTCGGCCCGGCCGCCAGCCGCTCCGCCAGCGCGACGGCCTGCTCGCGCAGATGCTCGTCGGGGCTCACGCGGTTGATCAGCCCCCATTCCAGTGCCTGGGGCGCGCCCACGCGCTCGCCGAGCATCGCCATCTCGGCCGCCCGTGCCATCCCGGCCCGGGCCGGCAGAAACAGCGAGCAGCCGCCGTCGGGCGCCAGCCCGACGTTCACGAACGCAAGCAGGAAGTAGGCGCTCTCGGCGGCGATCACCAAGTCGCAGCAGAGCGCGAGCGAGCAGCCGACTCCGGCCGCCGCGCCCGCCACCGCGGCCACGACGGGCTTCTCCAGCCCGCGGATCGCCCGCATCACCGGGTGATAGAGCTCTGTCAGCGCCGTGTAGACGTCCGGCCGTCCGTTCGGGAGCAT